>DATKEU010000001.1:0-3774 GCA_035544495.1 Polyangia bacterium
CGCCACCAGCCGCGCGTGCTGCGTCCCTTCGACGACGCGCGCCCGGTGCGCATCTTCAACGCGGGCAGCTCGACGGAGCTGGGGCGCGCTTGCGTCTTCTCCCACGCCGCCGGCATGCTGGCCACCGGGCCGTGGTGGCTGGACGCCGTCGCCGGCCCGCCCGATCGCGAGCTGTGGCGCGCCGGCGCCCACCAGGCCGGCGCCCCCGCCGCCCTGGCCGTGTGACCTCGCCCTCATTCGCGGCGCGCGCGATCGCGTGCGCGGTGCCGGAGCGGCAGAAAGAACCACAGCAACGCGAACCCGGTGAGGGCGCTGCCGCTGGCGATGATCCGGGCCGGGCCGGTGAAGACCGCCACGGAGATGGTGAACACGGCGGTGCTCATGGCCAGCGCCAGCAGCGTGACGCCGGCGATCGCCAGTCGGTTGCACGTGCGCAGCATCTGCTCCTTGTCGACGACGTCGCGGCGCCAGTGCAGTCGGTGATAAACGGTCGGCGCGGTCAAGAATGCGCTGGCGCCGGTGGTCAGCAGCACGCACGCGAAGAACGTGCGGTGCATCTGCGCGTGCAGCGCGAGGAACCGGTCGCTGAAGGGAACCGTCAGCAAGAAGGCGAAGAGGATCTGGACTCCCGGCAGCACCACGCGCACTTCATTGAGCAGCTCCGTCCACTCGCGATCGAACTCAGATAGATTGGGCTCCGCCATCTGGTCATTCTATTCCGAGCGCGGTGCGCGACCGCTGGCCGGCGAGCTGAATTTCGACCACCTCTGGCGTTCGGGCGACTACTGAGTCTCGCAGTAGCCGAAGCTGCAGACCGGCGCGCTCGCCGGGCAATCGGCGGCGGCGCTGCACGGCGCGCAGGTGGTGGCGCCATTCGCCATCTTCTCGTAGTAGCAGCCGCAGGCGCCCGGCGGCGCCACCGACGCCATCGGGCCCAGCTCGCGCGTGCGCTTGACCCGCATGGCGCAGGGAGGCACGACGTGTTGTTGCGCGGCCAGCTGGATCATGTCCAGCCCCGCGGGCGGCGCCTTGGCGCCGGTCAGATAGCCGACGAAATCGCCCGCCACCGCCTTCCGGGGCACGCCGTTGTCATCCAGGCGAATCAGCAGATGCAGCGGCCCCCAGATCGCGTAGTGCCCGTCGCGCACGTTGATCTTCTCGTTCGACGAGGCGTCGCGATCGGGAAAGAAAGCGCACGACTGTCCATAGTGCTGATAGGCCAGGATCCGCAGCGTCGATCGGTTCTCCTGGGCGACGTCCGTCGACAGGATGCCGATGGCCCGCGCGGCGGTGGCCGCGTTGTTGAGCTGCGTGATCATGTCGGTGCTGGAGGTGGTGGCGGTTCCTTTCCAGCGCTGCGCATCGACGCCGATGGCGCCGCCGATCATCCGCTGCGTGCCCGACGAGAGATCGCGGCGAAAGATCGCGGTCTCGTCCGTCCAGGGGTCGACGCCCGAATCATTGCCAAAGCCGTAGATGTAATAGGCCGCCTCGGCGCTGATGGCCTTTTCCGCCGAGCCGCGCGGCACGACGAAGGTCATGGTGTTGACCGGGCCGAGATAGTCGGCCACGTTGACCGGCAGTCCCAGCGGCAGGCTGAAGCAGGTGGAGGCGAACACGTCGGAGAGGCCGACGTCGGCCACCACGCCCTGATCGGCCGCCTGGCAGGTGCGCTCGACGCCGCCGCGATCCCAGTAACTGAGCATCCCCGGCGTGCCGACGCCAAGGACGGGCGTCCCGTTCAGGACGGCGTCGACGCCGCTGCACGAGCCCTGTCCCTGATACATGACGGTGACAGGCGGATCCTGACCGATGAGGACGCGCCCCAGCTCGGCCACCAGCGGTTTGGCCGCCGTCGACCCGGTGACGTAGACCGCGTTCGGGATGTCGGCGCACAGGGTGGCGCGCGCCGCCGGCGCCACCGCCAGCATCGCGACGGCGAGAGAAGCCGACAGGGCACGACGCCAGGGGCGCGGTCGGGAGCCCACGGCGATCAAGGGGCCACCGTGCTGCCCGCGTCGGGCAGGGGCTTGAGCGTGCCGTCGGCGGCCAGGTTGCGCAGGCGGGCCTTGTTGTCGAACGGGATACAGGTGGCGTTGGTGCAGGCGTTCGGTAGCTCCTGGCCCGCAGCCGCCCCGCCGTCGGGTGGGCAATAAGAGAATCCGGCGTCCGCGGCGGAGACAGCGCCGCTGGCCGGCGCGCCACCGTCGGAGCCGCGACCGATGTTGATCTGAGCCGCGACGCAAACCCGCCGGGCGCTGTCACAGACGGTGCCGGCGAAGCGCGCGCAGTCGTCATCGCGCCGGCACTGGGCCGGGTCGGCGTCGACCAGCCACGTGCATGCCGCCGGCGCCGTCATCCCCACGCCGAACAACAACACCCACCAGAGGCTTCTTCGTTGCGGCCGCATCGGTCGCGACACGGCGCGACCATATGACATGTGGGGACTTGTGTCATGTTCCAGTTCTGTGACGAATGCAGGGCGGCATACCTAATCCCGGAACCTGGAAGCATGTCCGACGTTGTCACACAGCTTTTGCAAGCCGCGTCATTCGGTGCGTGTAACGTCCGAGACCTAGCCATGGCAGAAATAATTCGAATACCTCGGCGCCCGGCGTCGCGACCGGTATCCCGCGGTCGGCTGTCGCCCGTGCGGGTTTCGCCGTCACCCGAGGTCCACTATGATTATGCCGACGGGGACACAGCCGAGCGCGAAGCCGAGCGCTTGTGGAACGACAGCGATCCGACGGTGCCGGGGATCATCAAGGTCCCACCCGAGGCGACGCCGCCTCCAATGGCCAGCCGAGTGTCCGCCAAGCTCGACACCGCGGTCGATGTCATGTCGGCCGGGACGGCGCGCCGTCCGGGCGGGCGCTGGCAGGTCCTGGCCCTGGCCGCCGTGGCGACCGCGGCCGCCGTCGGTCTTTGCGAGTGGGCTTTTGCGCAGAGACGGATCGCCCAGTCCCCGGTTCCCGCCCCGGTGATCGCGCCGCCGCCGATGATCATCACGGCCCTGCCCAGCCCCGTGATGGCTCGACCCGAAACGTCGGCGAGGGCGGTCGCGCCCGCCCATCCGAGCCCCGAGGTGAGCGGTCTTCCATCCGGCGACCGCCGTCGCACGAACGCCGGCGAGACCCGCCATCGCCCCCCCCGCCACGTGAAGGAGGCGGCGCCCGCAGACGCGCTGGAGACCGTGGACTTCGATCTCGCCGGTCGTGGAAAGCGCGCGCGCTGGCGGGCCATCGACACCTCCGATCCGTTCGCGCCGTGAGCGCCGGGCGCGTCTGATGAGACCATGGGCGTGACGATGAGGACGATGACGAGCACGAGGGTGATCGGGCGGGCGGTGCTGGCGGCCGGACTGCTGGCGATCGCCATCCCGGCGCGTGGTGCCGGCGACGACGGGTCGGAGCACCTCGACGAGGCGGGCACTCGCTTCAGACGCGGCGTCGAGCTTTACTCGGAGGGCGACCTGGCGGCGGCGATGGTCGAGTTCTCGCGCGCGTACCAGCTGGCGCCGCGATACAAGATTCTGTTCAACATGGCGCAGGTCGCGTACCAGCAACAGGATTACGTCGCGGCGCTGCGCCATTTTCGCCGCTATCTCGCCGACGGCGGCGACGAGATTTCGGGACCACGGCGGGCGTTCGCGCAGCAAGAGATCCGCAAGCTGGAGCAGCGGGTGGCTCGCCTGGAGGTGAAGGCGCCGGCGGGCGCGCGCGTGCTGGTCGACGGGCTCGAGGTCGGCATCGCGCCGCTGGGCGCGCCGGTCGA
>DATKEU010000002.1:0-11058 GCA_035544495.1 Polyangia bacterium
AGCTCGACCGCCATCTTGGCGTCGGGGAACAGCGCGCCGTCGATGATCTCGGCCCATTCGATCAGCTCGGCCAGCGGCGCGGTGTCGAAGCCGAAGCGCGCCGCCACGGTCGTGGCCAGAAACTTCGCGCAGCTCTTCGCCTGCGGGTCGTAGAACTTGCGCCCGGTGGCGTCGGCGCGGAAGTGCGCCTCGTCGCCCGGCAGCTGAAACGCCGAGGCGTGGTGATCGAACCACCAGGTCAGGCGCGGGTCCTGCGAGTAGCGAAAGTCGACGCACGCGTTCTCGTCGCCGTCGAAGCTGCCGGACGGAAACGCCTGCGCGTCTCCCTTGTGCTCGAGCGGCCGGTACGTGATGTCGACCGGTTCCTTGGCGACGCGCTCGCGGAAGAAACGCGCGAAGATCCCGGCCGAGCTGCAACCGTCGAAGCAGTTACCGTGGTAGAGGACCTGCAGTCGCACCAGGCCAAGTTAGGCTCGGGCCCATGCGAGAGCAAGGGAGAATTCGCGGCGGTCACAACATCAGATAGAGTGCAAACACCACCATGGCCGAATTCCTGAGCGAGCTGAAACGAACCCACAACTGCGGCGCCCTGCGCGCCGGCGACGCCGGCCAGCGCGTCGTCCTGTTCGGCTGGGTGGCCGCGCGCCGCGATCACGGCGGCTGCGTCTTCATCGACCTGCGCGATCGCGCCGGCCTGACCCAGGTGGTGTTCGAGCCGCACGTCAGCGCCGACGCGCACGCGCGCGCCGGCGATCTGCGCCACGAGTTCTGCGTCGGCGTCGCCGGCGTCGTCGTCCCGCGCGGCGGCCACCAGAACCCCAACCTCCCCACCGGCGAGATCGAGGTCAAGGCCGACGCGCTGACCATCTTCTCGACCTCCGAGACGCCGCCCTTCGAGATCAGCGACGGCACGCTGGCCGGTGAGTCCGTGCGCCTCAAGCACCGTTACCTGGACCTGCGGCGCCCGGCCCTGCAGCGCAACTTCCTCGCCCGCTCGACCATCTACCAGACCACGCGCCGCACCCTGGCCGACAGCGGCTTCGTCGAGATCGAGACGCCCTTCATGGTCAAGTACACGCCGGGCGGCGCGCGCAACTTCCTGGTGCCGTCGCGCCTCAACCCCAGCCAGTTCTACGCGCTGGCCGAATCGCCACAGATCTTCAAGCAGCTGTTCATGGTCAGCGGCTTCGACCGATACTTTCAGATCGTGCGCTGCTTCCGCGACGAGGACCTGCGCCTCGACCGCCAGCCAGAGTTCACGCAGATCGATCTCGAGATGAGCTTCGTCGTCGAGGACGACGTGCAGCTGGTGATCGAGAAGCTGATGGCCGCCCTGTGGAAGGACGTCCTCGGCGTCACCGTCCCCACGCCCTTTCCGCGCCTCACCCACGCCGAGGCGGTGGGCAAGTACGGCTCCGACAAGCCCGACCTGCGCTTCGACCTGCCGCTGTTCGACGTCACCCAGGCGGTGCGCGCGCACGGCGGCGGCGGCCTGGCGCTGCTGCAATCGATCATCGCCGCCCCCGACGCCATCGTCAAAGGCTGGCGCCTGCCGGCCGCGCAGGCGGCCGAGTTGCCGCGCTCCGATCTCGACAAGCTGGAAGACTTCGCCAAGGGCTTCGGCGCCCGCGGCCTGGCCCGCGCCAAGGTGGCGGCCGGCGGCGCCTGGACGCAGAGCCCGATGAAGACGATCAGCGATCCCCTGCGCCAGCAGATCAACGCCGCCGCCGGCGCCCAGGAGGGCGACCTGCTCTTCTTCCAGTTCGGCGCGCGCAAGCTGGTCAACGCCGTGCTGGGCGGCCTGCGCCTGCACCTGGCGGCGCGCTTCAACCTCATCCCCAGCGGCCAGTGGCGCTTCCTGTGGGTCACGGAGTTCCCGCTGTTCGAGACCTCCGACGACGGGCGCCTGGTGGCGGCCCACCACCCGTTCACGTCGCCCGACCCCGCCGACATCGAGAAGCTGGAGAGCGATCCGGGCGCGGTGCGCGCCCGCGCCTACGATCTGGTGCTGAACGGCAACGAGATCGCGGGCGGTTCGATCCGGATCCACCGCTCCGACGTGCAGGCGCGCGTCTTTCGCGCCCTCGGCCTGTCCGACGAGGACGCCCGCGCCAAGTTCGGCTTCCTCCTCGAGGCCTTCAAGTACGGCCCGCCCCCGCACGGCGGGATCGCCTGCGGCGTCGATCGCCTGGCCATGCTCCTGTGCGGCGCGGAGTCGCTGCGCGACGTGATCGCCTTCCCCAAGACCCAGAAGGGAACCGACCTCATGACCGACGCGCCGTCGGCGGTGGCCACGCGGCAGCTGGACGAGCTGCACATCGCCCTCAAGTGAACGGCTCGCGCGCCGTTCGGGAGAAAAGCCTCGCCCGCCGCGACGTGCTGGCGCGGATGGCGGCCGAGGAGGTCGATCTTCTGGTGGTGGGCGGCGGCGCCACCGGCGCGGCTGTCGCCCGCGACGCCGCCCTGCGCGGCCTGAGCGTGGCCCTGTGCGAGGCGGGCGACTTCGCCAGCCAGACCTCCAGCCATTCGTCGCAGCTGATCCACGGGGGCCTGCGCTACCTGCAGTACGGCGATCTGCACCTGGTCTTCGAGGGGCTGACCGAACGCCGCCACCTGATGACCACGGCGCCGCACCTGTGCCGCCCGATCGAGTTCCTCTTCCCCGCCTACGCCGGCGAGCGCCCCGGCCTGCGCACGCTGGGCGCCGGCATCGCGCTCTACAATGCGCTCGCGCTCTGGCGCCCGCCCGCCGCCGCCCGGCGCCTCCCCGCCGGCGAGGTCTACGAGGCCTGCCCGTCTCTGCGCAGCGCCGGCCTCACCGGCGCGCAGCTCTACGTCGACTGCCAGACCGACGACGCCCGCCTGGTGCTGGAGAACGTCCTCGACGCCGAATCGTCCGGCGCGCTGGCGGCGTCCTATTTGCCCGTGCGCCAGATCGTGCGCGATCGGGCCGGGCGCGCGCGCGGCGCCCTGGCCGTCGACGAAGAATCCGGTCAGACGATCGCCATCCGCGCGCGCGTCGTCGTCAACGCCACCGGGCCGTTCTCCGACAGCTTCGATCTCGGCCGCCACAACCTGCGGCCGACGCTGGGCGTTCACCTGGTGTTCGACGCCGCGCGCATTCCCCTGGGCGGCCGGGCGCTGGTGCTGCGCACGCCGCGCGACAATCGGCTGTTCTTCGCGCTGCCGGCCGGCGCCCGCACGGTGATCGGCACGACCGACACCGACTGGGAGGATGGCGCGGAGAACGCGGCGGACTCCGCTCGCGGCTCTCCCGCCCCGCCCCGCGTCGGCGATCCGATCCGCGCCCGCCGCGCCGACGTCGCGTATCTGCTCGAGGCGGCGAACCACGCGTTCCCGCCCGCCGCGCTCGGCGAGGGCGACGTCATCTCGACCTACGCCGGCCTCCGCCCGCTCATCGCCGTCCCCGCCCATACCCCGTCCGCGACCTCGCGCGAGCACGAGATCCTGCGCGAGCCCGACGGCGTCATCTCCGTCGTTGGCGGCAAGCTGACCACCATGCGGCGCATGGCCGAGGAGATTGTCGACCGTGTCGCCGAGCGCTTGCGCGACCTTGGCGGCGAAGGCGCCATCGGCCCCTGCCTGACCGCCGAGCGCCCGCTGCCGGGCGGCGACGGCGATCCCCCCGATCTCGGCACCAACGAACTGGCGCCCGAGATCGCGCGACACCTGCGCCGCACCTATGGCGTGCGCGCCGGCCGCGTCGCCACGCTGGCCACCGAGGCCCCGTCGCTGATGGCGCGCATCGATCCCGAGCTGCCGTATCTCTGGGCCGAGGTCGTGCACGCCGCCCGCCACGATCACGCCCGCACCGTCGAGGACGCGCTTCGCCGCCGCATCCCGCTCTATCGCCACGCGCGCGACCAGGGGCTCGGCGCCGCCGAGCGGGCCGGCGATCTCCTGGCCGGCGTCCTCGGCTGGTCGGCCGCCGTTCGCGCCGCCAGCGTCGGCGCGTATCACCAGGCCGTCGCGCTGTCCCGAGCCTGGAAGGACGACTGAAGATCAGAGCACGGTGACGACGCCGCTGACGGCGCGCAGGCGCGCGAACAGATCGAGCACCTCATCCGCCGACCGGCACGGGATCAGCAAGCGGTGGCTGATGTACTTCCCGCCCGCCGACGGCACCTTCTGGTGCGCGTCGCCCGGCAGCGGCGTCTCCGCGCCGCGCGCCAGCTCTTGCAGGATCCGGTCGGTGGTCGTCTGGTCGCCCGTGGCGATCACCGAGAACGAGAACTGACAGGGGAAGGCGTGGTTCGCTTCCAGAAGCTCGATGGCGCGGCGGCGAGCTTGCTCGTCGGCGGGGGCGCTCAATGGATGCCCGCGCAGACGTGCCTCGCGCGCGGCGCCGACGCCAGCGACGTCGCGTCCGGCAGCGGCCTCTCCGTGCGCAGCACCTGCACCGGCAGGATGATCCGCATCGTTTCCGGCAGCGGCTCGAAGAACCAGCGGGCGATCACCTCCGACATGCACCTGTCGACGGGGCAGTCCTGGCCGTAGGTCGACCGCGCGATCCAGTTCGATCGAATCTCACCCGACCTGTCCAGGGCCATGCCGACACCGACGTAACCCGGCCGCTGGCAGCTGAGCGGCAGCACGTCGAAGCACTGGTGCAGCGAGCGCGCCTGCAGTTGCGCCTGGTGGCGCAGCAACTTCTCCACCTCCCACGGCGTGGCGTTGGCCGGAATCGACGATCGCATGTCCGCCTCGGTCAGCGTCGCGCCGGTGGGGACCGCGCAAAACATGCTGATCAGCACCGCCGCCTCGATCGCCAGCAAGGTCGGGCGAACCAGCGGCTTGAACGCCAGCGGGTGGCGGCCGGGCGGGCTGCTGGCGCCGGCCTCGGAGACGGTGACGATGAACCGCGTCCCGTCGAGCAGCCGTACCTCGGCGCGCGCGCCCGGTCCGATCGGAACGCGCGTGGCGTGACCCGACTGGACCAGGCTCTCCAGCACCACGGGCTCGCGACCCGAACCGAACAGGCGGCCGGTCATCCCCGGCGTCACGGTCAGGCCGACACCATCGCGCGCACCGCTGACCAGATCCATGGCGACCGGGGCGAACGCGTCGGCGGCCAGATCCGCTCCCACGACATAGCTGCGGGCGCGCGCGCGCGTGCGGCGCCCGACCTGGACCGCCGCCAAGGCACCGATGCCCATCCACAACGACAGGAAGACCGGCCCGTAGACCACCCGATGAAACAGCGACATCGCGCCCGAGGTCAGAAGAAAAGCGGCTCCGAAGGCCGCCAGGCAAGCGGCCACCGCGAGGGTCGCTTCGCGCCGCTCTCGCCGGTCCGAAAGGACCTTTACGGAGGCGACCTGACCGTTCACCACCTGCGCAACTTCGACGAAATAGCCCACGCTAGTCTCTCCTTCGCGCTCGCCGAGACGACCCCGTTTGTCAGTTTACGCCCGGCCATGTTAACGGGCGGACAAATCATGACCTCGACTGCTATTGCGGTCGACGCCCGAGGTGTAAAAAAGGCTTCGCACCCACTGAAATCGAGCAAATTGATTCCTTCCACAGGCTTGTCCGCGAACCCTCGACGGAGTTCTCGCGATTGTTAACGGATCGAAACATTTTGGTGGCTTTTGGGGTGCGTACGGCGCTTCGCGGAGAGCACTGTGCGGCAAAATCCGCATGGAATGATTTCAGCTAGTTAACTGTTGCATCCATTGGCACAAGGCGTGCTGAGATTCGGCGCGACCTTCTGGGAGGAGGGTTCCGAATGGCTCAAGTGATTTCTCAAACATCGCCAGCCCGCAACGGCGTGCCGGCCCCGGCGCCAAACCGGGAAAAAGCTCTGAAGATCCTGTCCAAGTCGATCTACAAGGAGCTGCGCCAGAACGGATACGAGCCGAAGATGATCGTCGCGCTGGCGACCGAGCTCATCAGCCTGGTCACCTCCGACATCAAGGACGAAAGCGAGCTGGCTTGAACGCAGGGCCGACAAGGCCCCTGGCGTTCGGCTCAACTTCGTCTTCCGCACGCATCGCCCTGATATCGCTTCGGAAATTTTTCTAGCTTTTCAATTTCTCTTCGCGCATTCTCAGCGCGCCCGCCCCCGGGCGCGCTTTTTTTTGTCGAGAATTCGCGCATCATGCCCATCAAGACGATCTCGGAGCTGGACATTTCCGGTCGCCGCGTTTTCATCCGCGCCGACTTCAACGTTCCCTTGACCCCCGCCGGCGGCGTCGCCGACGACACGCGCATCCGCGAGAGCCTGCCCACCATCCGGTACGCGATGGAGAAAGGCGCCCGCACGGTGCTCGCGTCGCACCTGGGACGGCCCAAGGGGAAACCCGATCCGAAGTACTCGCTGCTCCCGGTGGCGGCGCGGCTGGCGGAGCTCCTCGGCGTCGAGGTCACGCTGACCGACGAGCCAGTGGGCGACGGCGCGCGCAAGGTCGTCTCCGATCTGCGCGACGGCGGCGTGGCCCTGCTCGAGAACCTCCGCTACACCGAGGCCGAGGAAGCGAACGACGAGACGTTCGCGCGCGCGCTGGCCAGCTATGCCGACGTCTACGTGAACGACGCGTTCGGCACCGCCCACCGCGCCCACGCGTCGACGGCCGGGATCGCCAAGTTCGTCGCCGACAAGGGGATGGGCCTGCTGATGGAGCGCGAGGTGAAGTTCCTGAGCAAGCTGCTCGGCGACGTCGAGCGGCCGTTCATCGCCATCATCGGGGGCGCCAAGGTGTCGGACAAGATCGGCGTCCTGGAGAATCTTCTCTCGCGCGTGAACCAGCTGCTGATCGGCGGCGCGATGGCCAACACGTTTCTCAAGGCCAAGGGCGGGCATCTGGGACGATCGCTGGTCGAGGAGGACAAGCTGGCGCTGGCGCGGTCGTTCCTCAAGAAGGCCGAGCAAGCGAACGTCGACGTCCTTTTGCCCCGCGACGCCGTCGCCGCGGCCGGCACCAAGTCGGAATCAGGGCGCATCGTGCCGGCCAGCGCCGTGCCCGAGGATCTGGCGGCGCTGGACATCGGACCGGACACGGCGCGCGGCTTCGCCGACGCCATCGCGCGCGCCCGCACGATCTTCTGGAACGGGCCGATGGGCGTCTTCGAGTCCGAACCCTTCGCGGCGGGCACGCTGGCGGTGGCCAACGCCGTCGCCGCCAATGGCCAGGCGCTGTCGGTCGTCGGCGGCGGCGATTCCGTGGCGGCGGTTCAGAAGAGCGGCGTGGCCGATCGGATCACGCACATCTCGACGGGCGGCGGGGCCTCGCTGGAGTTCCTCGAGGGCAAGAAGCTGCCCGGCCTGGCTGCCCTGGAGGGCTGAGCGAATGGCTGCGGCCAAGGGCGCGCGCCGCCCGTTCTTCTGCGGCAACTGGAAACTGCACGGCAGCGTCAGCGAGTCGGTCGCGCTGGCGACCGAGGTGCGTAACGGCGTCGCCACCATCCGCACCGCCGACGTCGCCGTCGCGCCGACCTTCACGGCCATCCACGCCGTGGCCAAACGGCTGGAGGGCGGACCAGTTGCCGTCGCCGGTCAGGACTGCTTCTGGGAGGACAAGGGCGCGTTCACGGGCGAGGTCTCGGCGCCGCAGCTTCGCGACGCCGGCTGCACGTTCGTCATCCTCGGACACTCCGAGAGACGCCACCTGATGGGCGAGCTGGACGCGGCCGTGAACCTGAAGGCGAAGGCGGCGCTGCGATCGGGGCTGGGCCCGATCATCTGCGTCGGTGAAACCCTGACCGAGCGCGATGCCGGCGAGACGCTGGGGCGCGTGGGCGCGCAGGTCGACGCCGCCATCGCCGAGCTGACGGCGGCCGATCTGTCGCGATCGATCATCGCGTACGAGCCGGTCTGGGCGATCGGCACCGGCCGCAACGCCACCGCCGCGCAAGCGCAGGAGGTGCATCGTTTCATTCGCACCCGGCTGGCGGCGCGGTTCGCCGACGTGGCGCCGGGCGTGCGCATCCTCTACGGCGGCAGCGTGAAACCGGACAACATCAAGGCGCTGATGGCCGAGGAGGACGTCGACGGCGGTCTGGTCGGCGGCGCCTCGCTGGTCGCCGATTCGTTCATCCGCATCGTGAAGGAAGGATCCGCCTGATGGTCACGTTTCTGACGATTGTGCACGTCTTCGTTTGTCTGTTCCTGATCCTCGTCGTGCTGCTGCAGGCGGGCAAGGGCGGCGGCATGGGCATCGCGTTCGGTGGCGCCGGCAGCCAGACGGTGTTCGGGTCGTCGGGCGCGGGCAATTTTTTGACCCGGCTGACGTCGATCACCGCGGTGATCTTTCTCGTCACCTCGCTGGGACTAGCCCACTTTTCTAGCCAGCAGGATTCCAAGCGCCTGCAGGCGCTGGCCGAGCGCAAGGCGGCCGAGAAGAAGTCCGAGGACGAGCGGGCGGCGAAGCTGAAGGTCGATCTGGACAAGGCGCGCGCGACCATCGAGCAATCGGCGGGCAAGCCAGCCGAGGGCGCTGGCGCGAACGCGGCGACGTCCGCCGGGGCGGCGACACCACCCAGCACGACGCCCAGCCCGGCCAGCACGCCGGCCAGCAACGCGAGCGCGCCGGTGAAACCGGCGAAGCCGGCCGCCGCGGCGACCAGCAAGGGCGCGGCTACCGAGAGCCAGAGCGGGAGCGGCAGCGAGAGCGAGACGCCGGCCGCCACGCCGCCGAAACCCGTCCGGCGCAAGGCGAAGAAGCCCGTCGAAGGCGGCGAAGGCGCGGCGGCGCCAGCTTCCGAGGGCAAACCGGCGGTGCCGCCGGCGTCCACGCCGCCCGCGCAGTAGAATCGGGCTTCACCGTCTGTTCGAGGAGTGGCGCGTGCAGGTGCCGTTCACAAAGGTCCAGGGGCTGGGAAACGACTTCCTGGTCGTCGATCTGCGCGCGCAACCGGCGCGCGCGGGGGCGGTCACCGATCCGGAGACGGTGCGCGCGCTGTGCGACCGGCACTTCGGCGTGGGCGCCGACGGCGTGCTGGCGATCTTGCCGGGCACGGGCGGCGACGCGCGCATGCGGGTGCTGAACGCCGATGGCAGCGAGGCCGAGATGTGCGGCAACGGGATCCGCTGCGTGGCCAAGTTCCTGTACGACACGGATCCATCGCTGCGCAAGCCGGCGCTGCGCATCGACACCGGCGCGGGCCTGCTCGACTGCGCGCTGCAGGTGGCGAACGGCACGGTGGCGAGCGTGGCGGTGGAGATGGGCCGGCCGCGCCTGACGCGTGACGAGATTCCGCTGGCCCCAGGCGGGTCCGAACGCGCCGTGCGCGAAACCATCTTGGCGGGCGGCCGCCGGTTCGCCTTCACGGCGGTGTCGATGGGCAACCCGCACGCCGTGATCTTCCTCGACGAGGAAGGCGATCTGCGCGGGCTGGCCGAGAAATTCGGCCCGCTGCTGGAGGTGGCGCCGGCCTTCCCGCGACGCACGAACGTCGAGTTCGCGCGCGTGCGCGGGCGCGAGATCGATCTCGTGGTGTGGGAGCGCGGCTGCGGCATCACCCTGGCGTGCGGCACGGGCGCGTGCGCAACGGCGGTGGCGGCGGCGCTGGAGGAGCGCCTGCCGGCGGGCGTGGAGGTGCCTGTGCACCTGCCGGGCGGCACGTTGCAGATCACCGTAGCGCCGGGGTTCGGTGGCGTGACGATGCGCGGGCCGGCGGTGACGCTGTTCCGGGTCGAGTTGGATCCGGCGGCGATCGTGGCGAGCCAGCGGTAGGCGGCGGGCGGGCGGCGGCTCTCGCAAGGCTGGCCCTCACCCGCGAGCCTGCGGCTCGGCGGCCTCTCCCGCAAGCGGTAGAGGCGGACGGAAAGGTCAGAAGAGGGTGCCTTGGTTGGTGCCGCCGGGGCGGGTGGGCGGGGGGATGGAGAGGTGTTCGTAGGCGCGGCGGGTGACCTGGCGGCCGCGGGGGGTGCGGACCAGGAAGCCCTCCTGGATCAGGTAGGGTTCGTAGACGAATTCGAGCGTGTCGCGATCCTCGGCCAGCGAGGCGGCGAGCGATTCGATGCCGACCGGGCCGCCGTCGAAGCGCTTGATGATCGTCGAGAGGATGCGGCGATCGCCGGCGTCCAGGCCCAGGGCGTCGACCTCCAGACGTTCGAGCGCGTAGGAGGCGGCGTCGCGCGTGACGTGGCCGTCGCCGCGCACCTCGGCGAAGTCGCGCACGCGGCGCAGGAGGCGGTTGGCGATGCGGGGCGTTCCGCGCGAGCGCTGGCCGATCTCGTCGGCGCCGGCGTCGTCGATCGGGATGCCGAGCAGGCGCGCCGAGCGCCGCACGATCGTCGCCAGCTCGGCGGGCGCGTAGAACGTGAACTGCTCGACGATGCCGAAGCGCGAGAGCAGCGGCGACGTCAGCTGGCCCGTGCGCGTGGTGGCGCCCACCAGCGTGAAGCGCTCGACCGGCAGCGGGATGGCGCGCGCGCCGGCGCCGGTGCCGGTGACCAGCTCGATGCGGAAGTCCTCCATCGCCGGGTACAGGCTCTCCTCGACGACCGGCAGCAGGCGGTGGATCTCGTCGATGAACAGGATGTCGCCCTTGTTCAGCGAGGTCAGGATGCCAGCCAGGTCGCCCTTGCGCTCCAGCGCCGGACCGGACGTCACGCGCACCTCGGTCCCCATCTCGTGGCCGAGCAGGTACGCCAGCGTCGTCTTGCCGAGCCCGGGCGGACCCGAGAGCAGCACGTGATCGAGGGCGTCACCGCGCTTGCGCGCCGCCTGCACGTAGACCTTCAGGTTGTCGGCGATCTTTCGCTGCCCGACGAACTCGGCGAAGCTGCGCGGGCGCAGCGCCGCGTCCTCGTCGCGATCGGCGCCCGGTCCTTCGTCGACGGCGGGCGAGAGGATCCGCGCGGGGGGCGCGACCTGTTCGATCGGCTGACCTTCGTCGTGGGGCTTGCGCGGCACGGCGACCTCACCTCTTCTGCAGCGCGAGCAGCGCCTGCTTGACCAGATCGGCGATCGGCTTGCCGGCATCCATCGCGGCCAGCACGGGCTCGATCTCCGCCGCGCGATAGCCGAGGGCGACGAGCGCGCCGTTCACGTCGCCCAGCTTCCCGGTGGGGATCCCGCTCGGCGCCGAGCC
>DATKEU010000003.1:0-18099 GCA_035544495.1 Polyangia bacterium
TCGCCGGCGAGTTCGTAAGGCGCGCCGGTTACCGCCGCTCCAAGCACCTCCTCAAGGCGAGCGCGCCGGACCCGATGTTTGAGCCGGCGAGGGGAACCCACCCCTCTCGCCGCCCCAACGAAGCGAATGGGGCCCGCCCTCACACCCGCCGCCACCCGCAGTCTCCACGACCGCCCCGGTGCGCTCCCCGCTCGCGGCCCGCCCGCTACGCGACGATCTCGCTGATCAGTCCCTGCGCCGCCGACGGATCGCCGAAGTTGTCGATCGGGCTGCCGTCCGCCTTGCGCACGCCGCAGGCGGTGATGATCGTGTTGAGCACGCGGTTGGCGAAGCCCGGCGAGCTGACGTGCAGCCCCGTCTTGAGGAAGCCGCCGGCGCTGCCGGCCAGGGTGTGCGGAACGTCCTTGCCGCTGTGGGGCGGGCCGTCCGCGATCGAGTTCACCCACAGGTTGACGCTGGAATCGAGCAAGGTGCCGCCCGTCGGCAGGTTGATCGCCGACAGGCGATCCAGCAGGTGCTTGAAATAACGGGCGTGGATCTTGTCGATCTCGTGGTGCAGGTTGATCGCGTCGGCAATCGGCGCGCCGCTGCCGCCGTCGGTCATGATCCGGTGCGAGATGAAGTGATAGGGCGGCTGCTGCTTGCCGTTGATGGTGTACATCGTGTGGTCGTTGCAGCCGCCCACCTGCAGCGTGGCGGTGCGCGCCCGATCGGTCGCGAAGGCGAAGGCGATCAGGTCCAGCTGCATCTGCACCACCGCGATCATGTTGGCGTCGGTGGTCTGCATGCCGTCGACCGCCTGCATGGCCGCCGTGTCGATCATCGGCCCCAGCGTGGTGGTCATGTTGATCTCCATCTCGCGCACGCTGGTCAGGTGCTGGTCCAGGCGATTGCGATCGGCCTGGCTCAGCTCCTTGCGCGCCAGCAGGTCGTTCAGATCGGCGCGCACCAGGTCGTTGACCGAAAGCCGCCGCGTCGCGATCTTCTGCAGCAGGGCCGGATCGGCCTGCGCCATCCCCTCCAACCCCGAGAGCCGCTGGTAGACGTTCCACGGGTTGTTGTCGCCGACGCGCAGCATGCCGCCGGTGGAGAACGAGAACGCGTCGTCGCGGTACGTCCCCTTCTTGCCCGCGTACAGCGTCAGCGGCTCTAACCCCGGCGTCATCTTGCTGGCGATGAAGAAGTCGGCCGAAGGCGCGTTCGGCAGCTGGCGTGGGCTGGGGCCGGAGACCGGCGCGCCCGTGGCGCAGGCGACCGGACCGCCGTCGTGGTTGCTCGAGAACTTGAAGTCCTGCTTGCGCAGGAAGATCAGCTTCGACGCATAGTCCTTGAGCTCGCTGGTCGTCTGACCGGCGTCGACGCCGGCCATGTCGGCGGCGCTGATCGGGCCGAGGTTCGTCGGCCAGTAAAGCTGCGGATCGTTGCCATGGCCCTGGATCGATCCGTTCTGCTGCATCATCAGCGCCGAGTAGATCTTGGGCGGCGTGGCGGCGGCGCGCGCGCGCGGCTGGAACGCGTCCAGCGCCGGCAGGCCCAGGACGGCGCCCCCCATGCCCTTCAAGAATCGACGGCGACCAAAGCTCTTTCTCGACATGAACCAGCTCTCCTCAGGGCAGCCGCGTGATGAAGGCGTCGGTCGAGACCAGCTCGACGATCAGGTCCTTGATGGATGTCTCGTTCTTCGACCGCAGGCCCGCCTGCGCCACCAGGTTGTGATCGGCGTCGGCGTCGGTGATGTCGCGGCCGTACAGGTATTCGATCATGTGCTCCACGAAGCAGTTGTGCGCCGCCGTGGTGGCGGCGATCGTCTTGATCAGGCTGACCGGGCCGTCGAACGTGAACGGCATGCCGTCGAGGGAATAGGACCCGCTGGCGTCGACGGGCAGCCCGCCGCTCTCCTTGGTGCGCCACTGCCCGAGGCCGTTCAGGTTCTCGAACGCGAAGCCCAGCGGGTTGATGATCGCGGTGTGGCAGGTGTTGCAGGGCGAGTCCTTGGTCAGCTCCTCGACCCGCTTACGATTGGTCGTGTCGGCCGTGACCGCCGGCAGCGGCGGCACGTTGTTCGGGGGTGGCGGCAGCGGCAGGCACAGCACGTCGCGCACGATGTGCACGCCGCGCAGGATGAGGTTGGGTGTGTCGCCGACCGCATAGTTGGTGATGAAGCCCATCTGGGTCAAAAGACCGGCGCGCTGGGTGGGATCGAGGTTGATCTTCACGAAGGGATCGGCCTGCCCGGCCGCCAGCTTGGGCGCCGCCTGCCCGTACAGCTGCGCCACGCGGCTGTTGGCGAAGGTGTACGGCGCGGTCAGGAGCTCGGTCACCCCGCGCCCCTGTGCGAAGACGACGTCGGTCATCAGGCTCAGCGCCTCCTGGCGCAGATCCGCGCCCACGCCCTGGCCCAGAAGGGGCGCCTGCGTCGGATCGCGCGCGATGGAGTCGAAGTCGCGCATGTGCATGAGCTGGATCTGGAAGTCGGCCAGCGTCTGCTGCACCACCGGCAGGGCCATGATGCGCTTCGCCTCCGCCGCCACGCCCTCCGCGGTGCTGAGCTTTCCCGCGTCGGCGGCCGCACGAAGCGCGTCGTCCGGCATCGAGTTCAGCAACCCGTAGGACAAGCGGGCGGCCACCTCGTGGTCCGAGAGGCGCACCCTGCCGTTCACGACGTTGTCGCTGCTCTCGACCCGGTAGAGAAAGTTCGGCGACTGCAGGAAGGCGCTCATCACCAGCTCGACGCCGTCGGCGAACGCGTCACCGCTGCCGAACAGCGTGGCGCCCTTGTCGAACAACGCCTGATAACGCGCCACCTCGGCGTCGGTCATGGGGCGGCGGAACGCGCGCGCGCCGAAGGTCTTGATGAAGGCGCTGGCCTTGCCCGCCGGATCGGTCGGCAAGGACGGCGCCAGCGTCGCGAGCAGGGACGGTGTGCGGGCGACCTTGTTGGCCAGGTTCTCGGCCGCGGCCTGGTAATCCTCGCGCAGATCTTGGTCGACGGTCAGAACGCCGCCGTTGTTGTCGAACACGCTTTGCAGTGGCTCGGCCACGAACATGCTGGACAGGCCGGGCACCGCCGGCAGCCGCAGCAGATCGCGAACCGTGTTCTCCCACTGCTGGTGGGTCAGGCGCGGAAACCGCGTGCTGTCCGCGGGGAGGCTGGTGATGGGCCCGCTGGTGGCAAGCGGGATGTCGCCCGGCTTCGTCGCTGGTCCCGTCCCCGAACCTCCCGATCCCGTCTTGGCGTCACCGATGACGCCGCTACAGGCGGTCGCCGTCAGGGCCAGGCAAGCGGACAATCCGGCCACGGCCAGCCGGCGCCAGGGCCAGTCAACCGGCCCTTTCTGGTCCGTGGCTGTCCGGAACTGCGACACAAACGCTGAAGGCATCGAGACCACCTCAAAAGAAAAACATTTTCAGCGAGGCCTACACGCCCGGACCGGCCTGGGACCACCACCACCATCGCCAGAGTCCCACCCATTCTGGAGTCGCCGGCGAGGCACACAATCGATCACCCTGGCCGCTTGCTCGGAGCCTGCCGACGAAAGCTTCGCCGTCACCGAATCAAGTCATTGAAACAACGGGCCGCGAGCCAGCCCCGTCAACCCATTGTGCTACGGTCGATGGGACGTGGGCAAGGAGGCAAATGCTCCCGGTTTTGACGCGGTTATTCGCAAGCAGGCCCTCGTCAACGTCCGCACAGAGGGCAACGCGGGGCGCTATGCCGAGCACCGCCGTCATCTGATGGGCGCGCTCGCCGCGTTGGGACCGCGGGCGGGCGGCCGGCTCTGCCTCATCGGCGCGGGCAACTGCAACGACGTCGACCTGCCGGTCCTGGCGGCCCGCTTCGCCGAGATCCACCTGGTGGATCTGGACCGCTCGGCGGTGGCGCGCGCGATCAACCGCCAGCCCGGCGAGATTCGCTCGCGCCTGTTCGCGCACGCTCCGGTCGACGCGGGCGGCCTGTTGCGCGCGGCGGAGAGCTGGCGGGCGCGCCTCCCGACGCTGGCGGCGATCGAGGCGGTGATCCCGGCCGCCGTGGCGTCGATCGCCGATGACTTGCCGGGCCCGTTCGACGTCGTCGGGTCGTGCTGCGTCCTCACGCAGATCGGACACGGGCTGACGTCGATCCTCGGCGCGGAGCACGGCACCCTGGCCGATGCGCACGGCGCGGCGGCGACCGTCCACTTCCGGGCGATGGCGGCGCTGCTGGCACCCGGCGGTCAGGCGTTGTTCGTGACCGACCTGGTCTCCAGCGACACCTATCCGCTGGAGGAGCTGGCGGCGGGTCGCGATCTGAAGGCAGTGGTCGCCGATCTGGTGCGCGACGCCAATCTCTTCAGGGGCGTCAACCCGATCGGGCTCGCCAGAATCCTGCGCCGGGATTCGGTCCTGTCCCGGCAGGCGGCGGACGTGCGCGCCATCGAACCGTGGCTGTGGCGGGCGGTGCCGGAGCGCACCTTCCTGGTCAACGGGTTCACCTTCCGGCGCGCCTGATCGCGACGTCGCGCTTGACATGGCATCGGCGCGGCTGATAAGTCTATCAACCATATAGACTAAACAGACTGTCTGAAGCCCCCTCGACGCTGCACCGCTGACGACCGCCATGCAAACCATCTCGATGAAGGCTCGCTACGCGCTGCGCGCGCTCTACGCCCTCGCGGCGGAGGAGGCGCGCGCCCCGACGCTGATCGCCGAGCTGGCAAAACGCGAGCGCATCCCGCGCAAGTTTCTCGAGGCGATCCTCCTGGACCTGCGCAACGCCGGCATCCTGCGGAGCAAGAAGGGCAAGGGCGGCGGCTATGCCCTGGCGCGACCGGCCGGCGAGATCACCATCGGGCAGATCATGCGCGCCATCGACGGCCCGCTGGCGCCCATCCCCTGCGTCAGCGAGCGCGCCTACGCGCGCTGCGCGGAATGCCCCAGCGAGGAGACCTGCGGCACGCGCATGGTGATGAAGGAGGTCCGCGACGCCATCGCCAGGGTCCTGGACGGCACCACCCTGGCCGGTGTCCACAGGCGCGTCGCCGAGGCCACGCTGCAGGCGACGAACACGGTCGCCTACAGCATCTAGAGACAAACCACGAAACGAGGAACGCGATGCTTCGATCCCCCGCCTTCTACCTGTCGTTCGGCCTGGCGCTGTCGGTGGCCGCCGCCGCGCCGGCGCGCGCCGACGTCAAGCTGCTCAACGTCTCGTACGATCCGACACGCGAGCTGTATCAGGAGATCAACCCCGCCTTCATCAAGCAGTACCAGGCGAAGACCGGGCAGGCGGTGACGATCAACCAGTCGCACGGCGGCTCCGGCAAGCAGGCGCGTTCGGTGATCGACGGCCTGGACGCCGACGTCGTCACGCTGGCGCTGGCCTATGACATCGACGCCATTCAGGAGAAATCCGGGCGCATCGCCGCCGGCTGGCAGAAGCGGCTCCCGAGCAACAGCACGCCGTTCACGTCGACGATCGTGTTCGTGGTGCGCAAGGGCAACCCCAAGGGGGTGAAGTCGTGGCCCGATCTGATCAAGCCGGGCACGACCGTGGTGACGGCGAACCCGAAGACGTCGGGCGGGGCGCGCTGGAACTACCTGGCGGCCTGGGGCGCGGCGCTGCAAGCCAACGACAACGACCAGGCCAAGGCGAAAGAGTTCGTCAAAGTATTGTATAAAAATGTGCCGGTGCTGGATTCGGGGGCGCGCGGATCGACGATCACCTTCTCGCAGCGCGGGATCGGCGACGTGCTGCTGGCCTGGGAGAACGAGGCGTACCTGCTGGTCGGCGAGCTGGGCAAGGACAAGTACGAGGTGGTGACGCCACCGGTGAGCGTCCTCGCCGAGCCGCCGGTGGCGGTGGTGGACAAGAACGTCGACAAGCACGGCACGCGCGCCGCCGCCGAGGCGTACCTCAAGTTCCTGTTCGAGGACGCGGCCCAGGAGATCGGCGCCAGGCACCACTATCGCCCGACCAGCGAGGCGATCCTGCGCAAGCACGCCGGCGAGTTCGCCAAGATCAAGATGTTCTCGGTCGAGCAGGTGTTCGGGGGCTGGCAGGCGGCGCACAAGGCGCACTTCGCGGACGGGGCGATCTTCGACCAGATCTACCAGCCCGGCAGCTGAGCGGACGGCGCCGAGGTGAGCCGTTCGCGAAAGACGCGGGGACCGCTGCCCGGCTTCGGACTGTCGCTGGGCGTGACGCTGACGGGCCTGACGCTGATCGTCCTCATCCCGCTCTGCGGGCTGGCCTGGAAGACGACGTCGCTGTCTGGACGGGAGCTCGTGGCCGCCGTGCTGTCGCCGCGCGCGCTGGCGGCGTACCGCCTCAGCTTCGGGGCGGCGGCGGCGGCGGCGGCGGTGAACGGCGTGTTCGGGCTGATGCTGGCCTGGGTGCTGGCGCGCTATCGATTTCCCGGGCACGGCCTGGTCGACGCCGTGGTCGATCTGCCGTTCGCGCTGCCGACGGCGGTGGCCGGCATCGCGCTGACGGCGCTGTTCGCCGAGCACGGCTGGATCGGGCGCTGGCTGGAGCCGCACGGGATCAAGGTCGCCTTCGCGCCAGCCGGAATCGCGGTGGCGATGACGTTCGTGGGGCTTCCGTTCGTGGTGCGCGCGGTGCAGCCCATCCTGATCGACTTCGATCCCAACATGGAAGAGGTGGCGGCCACGCTGGGGGCGTCGCGCCTGACGACGTTCCGGCGCGTGATGCTGCCGGCCGTGCTGCCCGCGCTGGTGACCGGCTTCGCGCTGGCCTTCGCGCGGGGGCTGGGCGAGTACGGATCGATCGTCTTCATCTCGGGCAACATGCCGATGCGCACGGAGATCGTGCCGCTGCTCATCGTCACCAAGCTCGAGCAGTACGACTATGCCGGGGCGACCGCCATCGCCCTGTTCATGCTCGCGGTGTCGTTCGCGCTGCTGCTGGCGATCAACCTGCTGCAGGGGTTGATCCAGCGCCGCGGGGGGAAGGCCTGACGGTGGCGGGCGCGCTCCCCGCGGCAGGCGAGGCGCCGGCGCGCGCGGTGGGACCGGCGCCGCTGGCGCTGCGCGATCCGGGCTGGCTGCGCGGCGGGTTGATCGCCGTCAGCTTGCTGTTCCTCGGCGTCTTCGTGGCGCTGCCGCTGCTGACCGTGTTCGTCGAGGCGCTGGACAAGGGAGTGGGCGCCTATCTCGCGGCGATCGCCGATCCGGAGACGCGGTCGGCGATCAAGCTGACGCTGCTGACGGCGGGGATCTCGGTGCCGGTCAACGTCGTGTTCGGGATCGCGGCCGCCTGGCTGATCTCCAAGTACAGCTTCCCGGGAAAGAGCGCGCTGATCACGCTGATTGACCTGCCGTTCAGCGTCTCGCCGGTGATCTCGGGCCTGGTCTTCGTTCTCCTGCTGGGGGCGCGCGGCATGCTGGGACCGTGGCTGGAAGCGCACGACGTGCGGATCATCTTCGCGGTGCCGGGCATCGTCCTGGCCACGACGTTCGTGACCTTCCCCTTCGTGGCGCGCGAGGTGCTGCCGGTGATGCAGGATCTGGGCAGCGACGAGGAGGAGGTGGCGCTGACACTGGGCGCGAGCGGCTGGCAGATCCTGACCCGGGTCACCTTGCCCAAGGTCCGCTGGGGGCTGCTTTACGGCGTCGTGCTGTGCAACGCGCGCGCGATGGGCGAGTTCGGCGCCGTGTCGGTGGTCTCCGGACACATCCGCGGGCAGACCAACACGCTGCCCCTGCACGTCGAGATCCTGTACAACGAGTACAACTTGGCGGGCGCGTTCGCGGCGGCGTCGATCCTCACCTTGCTGGCGCTGGCCACGCTGCTGGCGAAGAAGCTGATCGAGGCCCGGCGGGAGTAAGATCGTCGATTGATGATCTACCCAGGCGTGGCGGCGACCATCGGGGGCACGCCGCTCGTCGAATTGCGGCGCATCGGGCAGGACCTGGGCGTGCGCCTGCTGGCCAAGCTGGAGTCGCGCAACCCGGGCGGCAGCGTCAAGGATCGCATCGCGGCCGCCATGGTCGAGGACGCCGAGCGGCGCGGCGTCCTGCTCCCGGGCGGCACGATCATCGAGGCGACCAGCGGCAACACCGGCATCGCGCTCGCGTTCGTGGCGGCGACGAAGGGGTACGCGCTGGTGGTCACCATGCCGGAGCGGATGTCCAAGGAACGGCTGGCTCTGCTGCGCTATCTGGGCGCGCAGGTGACGCTGACGCCGGGGACGCTGATGCGCGAGGCGGTCGAGCGCGCCGAGGCGCTGCGCAGAAGCACGCCGGGGGCGGTGGCGCTGGACCAGTTCCGCAACCTCGCCAACGCCGAGGCGCACCGCCAGACCACCGGTCCCGAGATCTGGGCCGACACCGCCGGCGCCGTCGACGTGTTCGTCAGCGGCGTCGGCACCGGCGGCACGATCACCGGTGTCGGCGAGGTGCTCAAGCGCGAAAAGCCCGGGGTACGCGTGGTCGCCGTCGAGCCGGCCAACGCCGCGGTCCTGTCGGGGCGGCGGCCGAGCAACCACCTCATCCAGGGAATCGGCGCCGGGTTCGTGCCGCCGCTGCTGAACCGGGCCGTGATCGACCAGGTGATTCCGGTGACCGACGAGGAGGCCTTCGCCCACGCCCGGCGCCTGGCGCGCGAGGAAGGGATCTCGGCCGGGATCTCGTCCGGCGCCACGCTGGCGGCGGCGCTGCGGCTGGCGGCCGAGCCGCACCCGCCTGGCCAGACCATTGTCTTCATGGTGGGAGACGGTGGGGAACGCTATACGAGCGGCGCGCTCGTGAACGAAATGCTAGGGCCAACTGCTTGAAAAACGCAGAATCCCCTTGATTAATCCCCAGGGCTCCTTACGCTTTTTCGCGCATGTCGCCCACGCAGTCGGTGTCGTTGCAAGGCACCCGCGCGGTGCTGGTCGAGGACGACGCCGCCATCCGCGACGTGCTCGAGCAGATGCTCTCCGATGAGGGCCTGCACATGTCGTCGTTCCGCAACGGGCAGGACGCGCTGACGCACCTCAAGGCGTCGACCCCGCCCGACGTCATCCTGCTGGACCTGATGATGCCGGTCATGGACGGCTGGCAGTTTCGCGTCGAGCAGAAAAAAGATCCGATGCTGGCCGCCATCCCGGTGGTGGCGATGTCGGCGGACGGCAGCGCCAAGGCGCAGGCCATCGACGCGGACGCCTACATCAAGAAGCCGATCGACTTCTCCCAGCTGCTGGCGCGAATCGTGTCGGTCATCCAGGGGGCGCGCCACCGGCGGCTGGCGGTGGCCAACCGGCTGGCGGCGCTGGGGACGCTGGCCGCGGGCATCGCCCACGAGGTCAACAACCCGCTGACGTTCGTGATGGCGAACCTGCAGTACCTGCTGGACACCATCCCGACGACGCTGGGACCGGCGGGCAAGGAAGCGCGCGAGATCCTGGCCGAGACGCTGACCGGCACGCGACGCATCGCCAAGATCGTCAACCAGGCGCAGCTGGTGGCGCCGGCCCAGGTGGACGACGCCAACGCCGTGGTCGATCTGCGCACGGCGCTGGAGTCGGCGATCGAACTGCTGAAGGCGCAGATCAAGCACGTCGCCGCGCTGTCGACGGAGCTGGAGGGACACCCGCGCGTGCGCGGCGATCGCTCGCGCATCGAGCAGGTGTTCACCAATCTGTTGCTGAACGCGATGCAGGCCATTCCCGACGGGGAGAACGCCCGCGATCACAAGATCACGGTCGTCATGCGCCTGCTGCGGCAAGAGCGCGTGCTGGTCGAGGTGCGCGACACCGGGACGGGGATCCCGCCCGAGCTGCAGGAGCGGATCTTCCAGCCGTTCTTCACCACCAAGGCGGTCGGGCAGGGGACGGGGCTGGGACTGTCGGTCTGTCAGGGGATTGTCTCTGCGCTGGGCGGGGAGATCGCGTTCGACACCAGCGCGGGCCGGGGGACGACCTTTCGGGTGGTGCTGCCGACGGAGCCGCTGATCGAGGACGCGCCCGCCGATCGGAGCGGTCCGGTCACGCTGGGGCCGCGCCTGACCCGGGGCGGGCGCGTGCTGGTGATCGACGACGAGCCGCTGATGTTGCGGGCGCTGCGCAACATCCTGGGGCCGCAGTACGAAGTGACGTTCGTGGGCGGTTCGGTGATGGCGCGCGACCTTCTGCAGACCGGGGCGCGTTTCGACGTCGTCCTGTGCGATCTGATGCTGGACGAGATGACGGGCATGGCGCTTTACCGCGAGCTGGCGGAGAGGCGCCCGGAGCTGGCGGACCGGGTGATCTTCATGAGCAGCGGCGCCTACACACCGCAGGCGCGCGAGTTCATCGAGAGGCACCGGCGGCCGGTGGTGAGAAAGCCATTCGACCGCGATCAGCTGATGGCGGCGATGTCCGCCTGCCTGCCGGCCGCCGCCGCGGAATGAGCGCGCGCTCGAGAAGAAGCCGCCGCCGGCATTCCTGAAGATCGGCGCCGGGGGCGCGCTATGATCGGGGGACGGTGACCCGGCAGCAGCTCCTGATTCTGTATCTGGCGAACTCCGATCTCGGCAGCCCGGCGCAGGCCTGGTCGTTTTACGACGGGACGGGGGCGCGCACGGCGATGGCGGGCGACAGCGAGGCGCCGCCCTATCCGTCGGCGCTGGCGGCGATGCAGGACGGCTGGCGCGTCATCCAGCTGCCGGCGCTGCGGCCGCCGCAGCCCGGGAATGAACACATGACGTCGTACCTACGGTTCGAGGTGGTGCTGGAAAAGATGATCTCGCTGCCGGGGGCGCCGTGACCATCGGCGCGCCGGCGGCGCAGCCCGCGGGCGACGAGAGGCGGCACCTCCTGACGTCGGCGCAGGTGGCGCACTTCGTGGCGCGCGGGTTCCTGCGCCTCGACGGCGTCGTGCCGCACCCTTTGTGCGCCGAGGCGCTGCGCGAGATCGAGGCGGACGCGCGGCCCGGGGCGTTCGCCGCGCGACGGAGCGAGCGCGCGAAGGCGGAAGCCGGACGGCCGATGGACGAGGTGTGGGCGACCGGCGGCGGGCTGGCGGCGGTGATGCGGCTGCCGGCGGTGCGCGGGATGGTGCAGAGCCTCCTGGGGCCGGGGGCGATTCACGATCACCACCACGCCCACGTCGTCGAGGCGGGCCACCGATACAGCCAGCCCTGGCACGCCGACGCCATCATCGATCCGCGCACGGCGTTCGACATCCAGCTGTTCTTCTTCTTCCACGACACGCCGCGGGCGATGGGCGGGACGATGATCCTGCCGGGCAGCCACCTGCGCCGCGTGCACGAGTCGGACATCGCGCGCTATCAGAATTTTCTCGGGCAGGTGGCGACGGTCTGTCAGGCGGGGACGGTGCTGGTCTGTCACCATGGCCTCTGGCACTGCGGGCAGCCCAACAGCACGGGCGCGCGGCGGTACATGTGGAAGGTGCGCCTGAACCCGGCGGCCGCGCAGCGCCTGACCTGGAACACCGCCGACCTGACGGCGCCCGAGGTGCGCGAGCTATTGACCACGCCCGAACCGTGGCACGGCAACGAGGGCCGGCTGGAGATCGTCAACCGCCTGCGGCTGTGGCGGCAACTGACCGGCGACGACGGCTTCGACGCCGACTACTGGCTGACGCGGCTGGAAATGCCGCGCGGCTAGAAAAGGGTTCAGGTGGCGCGTTCCCGTTCGCCGTCGCCCTCGCCCTCGCCCTCGCGTCGGACGAGGAGCGCGGCGGGCAGCAGCGGCACCAGCAGCAGCACCGCGGCCGTGGCGGCCGTGTTGATCCAGACGACGCCGGTAAAGCCGATCGCGGGCAGGCCGTAGAGGTAGGCGCCCAGGGGCTCGGAGACGGCGAACGAAGCGATGTTCTGCGCGCTGAGGATGAGTGCGTAACCGAAGCTCTCGCCGCCGCTGGGGACGGCGCGGGCGGCGAGATCGTAGTACGGCAACACCGCCAGCGTGCCGAGAACGGCGCCGACCAGGGAGATGGCCTGCGCGGCGGCCAGCGTGTCGTAGCGGACGTAGATGACGGTGCCGACGACGTTGAGGACGATCCCGCCGACGAGCAAGGCGCGCAGCGTGAAGCGCCGGCAGACGCGGACGTAGATGGCGGCGCCGATCAGCGCGCCCGCGCCCGCGAGGAGTTGCAGGTACCCCATCGTGCGCGCGTCGAGCCCGAGCGTGTCCTGCTGGTGAAAGAGCAGCGCGGTCTGGAATCCCGGCGGCAGGTACGCGACGAAGACGAAGGCCAGCACCAGCCACGGCGCGCGCGAGCGCAACGACAGCAACTCGGCCAGGCGCCGGCGCGGCGCCGGTGGTTCGCGCAAGAACGCCCACGCCAGCGGCGCCAGCGGCAGCGCGACGGCGGCGCCGGCGGCCGCCGTCCAGCCGAGCGCGCGCGTGGCCAGCCAGCCGCCGAGCGGCCCCGCCACCAGCGCCACGGCGCCGTCGATGCCGAGGCGCAGGCCCGAGAAGCGCCCGGTGGCGGCGTGCCGTTGTCCCTCTGCGACCAGCAGCCCGCCCACCGCGGCGCTGACGATCACCAGCGCCACGTTGATCGCCACCACCAGCGCCAGCAGCGCGCCCCTGGTCGGCGGCGCCAGCGCCAGCGCGCCCCACAGCGCCGCCGCCGCGATGCCGCCCGCGATCAGGTACGCGCGCCGCCGCGAGCCGAACAGCGGCACGCCGTCGCAGAGCAGCCCGGCCAGCGGCTTCGCGTACCAGGCCACCGTCCCCACGGCCCAGAACGCGGCGACGTCGGCCGCGCCGAGGTGCAGCCGGTTCTTCAAGAAGAGCCCCAGCGGAAGCCGCGCCAGCAACGCCGGCCAGCCCAGGCTGGTCACCAGCAACCCGGTGCCGATCACCGCCGCGGGACCGCGCGGAAGGCCCGACGATTCGCCGCCGCGCGCGCGGGCGTCGACGCCGCGGCCGCCGTCGCCGGACATGCGGGCATGGTAGATCGGCGTCGTGAAGATCGCGACCTGGAACGTCAACGGCATCCGCGCCCGACAGGTGCAGCTGGAAGAGTGGATCAAGAGCGAACAGCCGGACGTCATCTGCCTGCAGGAGATCAAGGCGGCGCCCGAGCAGATCCCGGAATCGCTGCAGTCGATCGACGGGTACTGGTGTTACTGGCACGGGGGCAAGGGCTACTCCGGCGTCGGCCTGCATGTCCGCAAGGAGGTGGCCGGCGATCGGCCGCTGTTCTTTCACCCGGAGTTCGACGCTGAACACCGCATCGTCGCCGCCAACGTCGGCGGGTTGACGGTGACGTCCGTCTACGTCCCGAACGGCGGCAAGGATCTGGGCGCCAAGATGCGCTTCCTGAATTCGCTGGAAGCGTACGCGGCCGACGGGCAGCGCCTGGGCAAGGCGCAGGTGATCTGCGGCGACATCAACATCGCCCACACCGACCGCGACGTTCACCCGCGCGAGCGCAAGGCCAACGCCATCGGCCAGCTGCCGACGGAGCGCGCCGCGTTCGACCGCATCCTGGGTCACGGCCTGCGCGACGTCGCCCGCGCCCTGCACCCCGACGACGACAACCTCTTCACCTGGTGGGCGCCCTGGCGGAACTTGCGCCAGCGCAACATCGGATGGCGCATCGACTATGTGCTGGCCAGCGACGCCGTCGCCGCCCGCGCCACGCGCTGCGAGGCGTTCCGCGAGATCGGCACCAGCGACCACGGCCCCATCGTGGCGACGTTCACCTGGCCGTAGCGGCGGTCGGTCCCAGCCCAGCGAGGCGCGGGTCCGCCATCTAGGCAGGAACGCCGGGCGTGCCTATAAGAGCAACGGGGGGAAACCGATGATCGCAGCGATCCAGGAAGAAGGGCCGCCGGCGAGGCACACGCTTTGGGCCCTCGTGACGACGATGGCGACGATGGCGATGGCGGTGGCGCCGGGCTGCGGTGGGCAGGCGGCCAGCCAGGCGCCCGCTGCCACGGCCGCCGATGCCGCCGCCGCAGGCCCGCCGACCGGCGGCGCCGCCGAGGACGATGAATCGGCCGGCTTGATGGAGCACCACCGCTATCACCACCACGCGGGCCTATCCATGTTCGTGGCGCTGAGCCTGCAGACCTTGGGCGCTCCGCCCGAGCAGCGCCCGGCGCTGGAGAAGATCCGCGCCGACCTGCGGGCGGCGATGAAGCCGGCGCGCGACGCCGACGCCAGCCTGCTGACCACCTTGGCCGACGCGCTGGTCGCGCCGACACCGGCCCCCGACGCGGTCGGCGTGAACAGCGCCGTGGCCCGCGTCGTGGCGGCCAACGCTTCGGCGCAGGCAGCATACGCCGATGCCCTGAACCAGCTGCACGCCACGCTGACCCCGGAGCAACGGGCGGTGCTGGCCGACAAGGTGGATGCACACTTCGCGGTCTGGCAGCGCGAGAACGCCGCAGAGACCGATCCAGCGAAGAGCAGGACCAGCCGGCACGTGGACACGCTGGCGGCCGACCTCGGGCTCAGCGCCGAACAAACGGCGCAGATCAGCGCCGCGCTGGCCAGTGAAAGACCGGGCGAGCCGCCCGCCGATCACCCGGGAGCGGCCGAACGCATGCGCGCCTTCGGGGCCGCCTTTCGCGCGCCGACGTTCGACGCGCGGACGTTGCCCGCCAACCCGCACCTCGTCGGCTGGGGCGCGGCGCACCTGGCCCGTGTCGTCGAGGTGATGCGTCCGGTGCTGACGCCCGAGCAACGCGCGCTGCTGGCGCAGCGCCTGCGCGATCACGCGGCCCACGATCCGGTGGCGGGGGGCAACTCATGATCGGCGGCGGCGTGCGACGGGCGCTGGATCGCGCCGCGCGAATTGTCCTGCTGGCGGCCGCGGTGGGTGGCGGCCCCGGCTGCGCGGTCGGGTATCCAGCGGGCTATGGCGGCGATTATTACGACTACCCGCCGGACGCGTACATCGCCACCACCGAGCCGATCTACTTCGAGGGACGGGCCACGTACTTCTACGGCGGGCGCTGGTATTACCGCGACGGCGGGCGCTGGTCTCACTATGATCGCGAGCCGCCAGGGCTGTATCAGCGACGGATGCAGGCCCCGCCCGTGCGGCGCAGCTTCGAGCGGTATTCGGCGCGGCCAGCGCCCCGCGCTCCGGGACGGCCGGGCTCCTGGCGCGGCACCCCCGGGCGCTGAGGCGGCCGTCGCGACAGACGCGCGCCGCCGAGACGCAGGCGGCACCGGAAAATTCAGCGGGCCGAGGCGGCGGCAGCGGCGGCCTCGATCGCCTCGAGGGCCAGCTCGACGGCCTCGGTGGCGTGGGCGGCGCGCGGCACCTGGGGCGCGGCGCCGTCCATGTCGAAGGTCCACGACCCGAACAGGACCAGCGGGCGCTTCGCCTTCAGCGCGAGGGCGATCTCCGACAGCGTGCCGAAGCCGCCGCCGATGGCGATGATGGCGTCGCTGGCGCAGACGTTGAGCCAGTTGCGCCCCTCGCCGAGGCCGGTGAACAGCGCGACGTCCACGAACGCGTTGGGCGGCGACGCGCGCGCGTCCTCGCCGGGCAGGATCCCGATGGTCAGGCCCCCGGCGCCGCGCGCGCCCTCGGCGGCCGCTTCCATGACGCCGCCGCGGCCGCCGCACAGGAGCACGGCGCCGCGTTCGGCGATGGCGCGGCCGACGGCGCGGGCGACGTCTGCGGTAGCCGAATCACAGGCCGCCGGACCCATCACACCGATGACGGTCCGGTAGGTGCGAGCGCGCGCGGGCATGCAACAGAGAGTGTATCGCCGACGGGGCGCAAACGGGAACCCTGGCCGCGCACTTCCTGCTAAGCTGCCGCGCATGTCAAATCCGACCGCGCTCATGAGCACGTCGCTCGGCGATTTCACCGTCGAGCTCTTCAGCGACAAGATGCCGAAGACCGCCGCCAATTTCATCAAGCTGGCCAAGAGCGGCTTCTACGACGGCCTGCACTTTCACCGGGTGATCGACAAGTTCATGGTCCAGTTCGGGTGCCCGCACAGCAAGGATCCCACCAGCCCCCGCGCCGGCACCGGCAACGCCCCCGAGGGGACGATCGCCGACGAGCACCCCGCGAACGCCAAGCTCTCGAACGAGCGCGGCACGCTGTCGATGGCCAACACCGGACGCCCGAACTCGGGCAGCTGTCAGTTCTTCATCAACGTCGTCGACAACCCGTACCTCGACTGGTTCTCGCCCGGCCCTTCGAAGCACCCGGTCTTCGCCAAGGTGGTCAGCGGCATGGACGTCGTCGACAAGATCTCCAAGACCCCGCGCGACGACGGCGACCGGCCGAAGACGCCGGTCAAGATGATCAAGGTGACCATCACCGACTAGCGCGCGGCCGTTTCGAATCCGGAGACATCGCCTGGAAATCGGACGCCGGCGGGCGTCGTGATCCTTGAAGGCCGGGGGCTTCCGTCTGGCGGAGACGTTGCAAGCGATCGGGTCGCTCACTGACGCCCGTTCTCTTCAACGGAGTTCACCATGCACAACGTTCTCTCCCGGTCGGCTCGCGTCCTCACCCTCACCGGTTTCGGGCTCCTCACGCTCGGCGCGTCGGGCGCCCGGGTTCGCGCGGAGCAGCCATTGCTGAAGCCCAACGCACTGGTCATCAGCAGCAGCACCTATGATCGCACGCAGGGAGCGGTCGCTTCATTGACCGTTGGGTCGGTGCTGGCCGGTTCCGCCAAGGCGACCGCCGCGGCCACCACCGGCAACAACTATGTTCACGTCTGGGACAACTCGAAGGTCGACGCCAGCTTCGGCGTCACATCCGCCATCCAGTTGACGGCCATCGAGCCGCACAGTGGCCACGTGTTCGCCACGCTGTCGGTCCCGCCGACTCAAGTGGTGACCAGCTTCCCGTCGAAGTCCGAGCTGGGTCTGCACGTCACCAATGACGCCAGCGGCGCGCATCTGGTGTTCGTCGGCTACGCCGGCGCGGGGATCGGCGCGCTGGACGTGTCGAATGCGGACGCGGTCCCCGGACAGGATCCCAGCAACCCCGTGACCTTCGCCTTCGGATCGACGTACGCCTTCGCTCGCACGATCGTCGCGATGGATTCCCACGGCAGCTTCACGTACACGCCGACGATCAACTACGGGGGCAACAACGGCCGGTCGGCCTTGCTCGGGTCGAACGGCCTCTACTACACGGTGGGAAACGCCAACAACGGCAACGCGGCAACGTTCGGACCGAACGGTACCGATCCCGACGTCACCGAGACGACCGGCCTCGAGGTGGTCAATCCCATCGACGCGCTCACCTCGAAGGCGTCGATTCCCGCCCACAACTCCGCCGAGGTCGATCCCTTGATCCAGTTTCAGTTCGGCAACAACAAGCCCGACAAGGCCGGCAAGGACAACAACTATCGCGGACTGGCGGAATTTGGCGGCGCGCTTTATTTCACGAAGGGCAGCGGCAGCAATGGCATCGACACCGTCTATACCGTCGGCACCTTGCCGACCGTGGCGCAGGCGGCCTCGACCAAGATTACCGTCGTTCCGGGATTTCCCACCGACTCGGCCAGAACCGCCGGCGGCGACTTCACGCCCTTCGGTCTCTTCTTTGCCAACGCCACGACGATGTACGTCGCCGATGAAGGCACGGGAGACCCCCTTGATCAATCCAGCCACGCCGGCCTGGAAAAGTGGAGCCTGGTCAACGGTGTGTGGCAGCTTAATTATGTGTTGACCAACGGCCTGATTGGAACCGTCGACAGCAATCTCAACGGCGCCGACGGGCCGTATCCGGATGTCACGACCGTCGGCCTTCGCAACCTGACCGGCGTCGTCGACGGTGAGAACGTGACACTGTGGGCGACCACTTCGACGACCAGCGCGTCGGGCGACAACGGCGCCGATCCGAACAAGGTCGTGGTCATCACCGATCGGCTCAACGCCACGACGGTCACGAGCGACGTCTCGGGGGAATCCTTCCACGCCATCGCCGGACCGACCTACGGGAAGGTCTACCGGGGCGTCGCTTACGTGAACCCGCGCTGACCGTCGCCAAGATCGACCACGGCTCTCGCCGACGACGCCTTGGCGGCCGATCGGCTGGATCGGCGCGCCCTCAATCAGTTCTGGAAGAAGAGGTAGGCGCCGTGCTTGCAGCCCACCAGGATGTCGACCTTGCCGTCGCCGTTGATGTCGGTGGCGGTGACCTGTCGGCCGAGACCGACGACGGAATCGA
>DATKEU010000004.1:0-8219 GCA_035544495.1 Polyangia bacterium
CCGGCATCCTGTCGGCCGAGCTGTTCGTCTTCTCGGTCGAGCCCGGCAGCCCCGCCGACCAGATCGGCATCCGGCGCGGCGATCAGATCCTCGAGCTGGACGGCCAGCCTCTTCCGCACTGGGATCTTTTGCGGCAGCGCCTGGCCACCAACCCAACGCGCACGTTCCAGATCGCGTGGGTCTCGCCGGGCGGCGTCCGGCACGAGGCGCCGTTTCGCCAGACCGTGCGGTCGGAGGTCGACGCCTATCGGCAGGAGGAGGAGCACCTGGTGTTCGGCGCGCTCAACCGCCTGGCCTGGAAGACCGAGCCGGCCGTCCCGATCAGCAACCGCTTCGGCTACGCCGTCGGCCATTCCATCGAACGCACCGGCCAGATCATCGTCGCCATGACCCACGGCTTCATCGAGCTCGTGCGTGGGCGCGTGCCGCTGTCGACGCTGGGCGGCCCGATCATGATTGGCTACGTGGCCGGCGTCGCCGCCGAGCAGGGCTTCGATCAATACCTGTGGTTGATGGCGCTCATCAGCATCAACCTCGGGTTGCTGAACTTTCTGCCGGTGCCGATCCTCGACGGCGGGTTGCTGGTCTTCTTCACGCTGGAGCTGTTCAAGCGCCGCCCCCCGTCGGTGCGCGCGCGGGAGATCGCCTCCTACGTCGGGCTGGTCGTCGTCGGAACGCTGATGCTCTTCGCGTTGCGCAACGACGTCGTGCGGTACCTGCTGCCGCGGTAGGCGCGGATCGCAACCCCCTCGCGCGGCGCCGCCCCGGCTATCGGGAGGCGGATCGGCTCGGCCCGCGGACGTTGGCGCTGCCGGGCGGCATGGGGGCATCCTCGGAGATCGGCTCGCCGGAGGTTGCTTCGTCGTCGGAGCGCACCGCCGGCGGCCGACGCGAGCGCAGCGGGCCGAACGTCACGGTGACGGCGTCGCCACCGACCAGCTCGATCGTGGTCTCCCAGCGATCGCCGGTCGGGGACACGGCTTGCAAGCGGCGACGGCCGACGTTCGCCCGGATTGCCGACCCGAGAGGCACCACCCCGACCTCCCGGCCATCGATCAGGATCCTGGTCCGCGGCGGAGCCTGCACCACCAGGCGTCCGATCCGTTGTTCCAGTCGCTCGATCTCGGCCTCGATCTCGAAACGCCGGCCGGCCGGCACGGCGTCGCCGCCGTCGATCAGGTAGCGCCGCAGGTTGCGCCAGGCGGTCAGGTAGTCCTGCTGCTGGAGGGCCACCTGGGCCAGGTCGTAAAGAACCTCATGGCGCGGCGCCAGGTCGTAGGCGCGCTTGAGCTCGACCACGGCGCCATCAAAGTCGCGCTCGTTGTAAAGCTCGATGCCGAGGGCAAGGTGGGTGCGTGCTTGATCGACCGCCTCGCGAGCAGCCCGGTCCGTACCCGCGGCCGGCCCGTCGTCGTAGGGGTCGGTCAGCACCGGGGCGCTCGCCCCCGGCGGCGGGGCGGGCGCAGCGGCGGCCGGCTCGGGAGCCGGCTCGGGCGCGGGGTCGAACGGCGCGGGCGATTCGACGGCCGGCCTGGCGTCGTGATCCAGATAGGTCCAGTAGATGGCCACCGCGACCGCCGCCGCGGTTGCGGCTCCCGCCATGATTCCGCGGAAGAATCCCGCCATGCCGCCCAGACGAGTCAGGCTCGACGGCCGGGCGGGGGCGGCTTCGCCTTCGGTGATGGTGATGACGCTGTCGTCGTCGGAGAGGTCGATGATCGGGTCCTGCACGGTGACACCGCCGCCTTTCCACCGCACGTCCCCAGGAGGGAAGGGTAGCGGCAGGCGACGGCGCAGCGTGCGTTTGCCTTCGAGCTTCAGGTTCGTTTTTCGGCGGTCGTCGAACCCATCCGACCGGAACATCTTCGCCACTTTCCACCTCGCAGCGAAGACGAACCGTACACGCGGCGCTGGCGGCGCGTTGCAAAAGCTGCGTGACAACCCGGCGGCACCACCGTGGGCGCGGCGCTTGAAGGATGTTAGAAACACCAGCAGGTGGTGCCATGGCCCCCGCGAACCGGAAATCCGCGTCGCCAATGCCTCCAGGAGCATATGCCGCGCTCACACGCCGCCAGTTCGTTGCCGGCACGCTGTGGGCCGGGGCGGCCGGCACGTTCGCCGTCGGCTGTGACGGATCCCCCGGATCGTCCGCCGGCCTGGGCAGCGGCGGCGCCGGCGCCGGTGGATCCGGCAGCGGTGGCAGCGTGTCGCCGGGCGGTTCGGGCGGCGGCGCGGGTGGTGGCGCGGGTGGCGGCGGTGCGGGCGTCGACGCGGCGGGGGGCGCCGCCGGTGACGGCGCCGCGACGCCGGCCGACGGCGCCGACGGACCCACCGCGAACGACGGGCCCAGTAGCGTCGCGCCGGGCACGATCATCGACGCGCACGCGCACTTCTGGAATCGGGGAGGCGACGTCAAGCTTCCGCCCGATCTCGAACGCGTCGCCAAACCCCTGGGCGTCACCGGCGTCGTCGCCATCGAGGCCAGCGCCGACCTCACCCAGAACGACTTCGTCCTCGGTCTGGCGGCGAACGATACGTTCCTCGTCGGCTACTCGGGACGCGGGTCCATCGGGACGCCGGGCTTCGCGACGTTGATTCGCAAGTACGCCGCCGACCAGTTCTTCCGCGGCGTGCGCATCGGCGACGCGCCTTTCATGCAGGCGGCCAACAGCGACGCGGTGTTTTCCGACATGAAGCTGCTCGCTGACATGGATCTGCACGTCGAGGGGCTGATCCAGCCCGGCACACTGCCCGCCATCACGGCGCTGGCGCCGCGGCTGCCCACCCTGCGCATCATCGTCGATCACGTCGCGGGCATGACCTACAACGGCGGCGCCGTTCCGCCCGCGTTCATCGCGAACATGACCGCCGCCGGCGCGCACCCGAACGTCTATTGCAAGGTTTCGGCGCTGGCAGAGGGAACGGGCAACAAGACCGGCACCGCGCCCAAGGATCCCGGGTTCTACGCTCCGCTGCTCGACGAGGTCTGGAAGGCGTTCGGCGACGACCACCTGCTTTACGCCAGCAACTGGCCGGTGTGCCTGCGCGCGGCCACTTACGACACGGTGTTCGGCATCGCCAAGGGCTACGTCAGCACAAAGAGCCAGGAGGCAGCGGAGAAGTTCTTCGCCCGCAACGCGCTGGCCGCGTACAAGTGGATCGCGCGCTGAAGGTGTCGCGGGAGGCCGAGGTCACGGGCGACTCGTTCACCCACGCGTCAGCTTTTGAATGACCGCCTCGACCAGGTCGAAGTAGCTCTTGATGTTCGGCGCCGCGCCGACGTCGCTCGGGACGACCAGGGCGCGCGCGCCGGCCTTGTCGGCGACCAGGTCGACGGTGCTGCGCGGATAGAACGACTCCATGAGGATGAGCTTGACGCCGTCGCGTTTCATCGCGCCGATGAGCTGCGCGATGTGCGACGGCGGCGCCGGGATGCCAGGCTTCGGCTCGACGTAGCCGACCTCCTCCAGGCCGAGCCAGCTCGACAGGTAGCTCCAGCTCTTGTGGTAGGTCACGATCTTCGTGCCGCGCAGGGGGGCCGCGCGCTTCTCCCAGTCGGCGCGCCGGCGCTCGAGCTCGGCGAGGAACGCGGCCAGGCGCGCGTCGTAGCTGGCCTTGCCCGCCGGATCGATCGACGCGAGGCGCTCGGCGATCTCGCGGGCGACGATCGCCGCGCTGGCGGGGGGGATCCAGTAGTGCGGGTTGCCCTGCGCGTGGATGTCGCCGAGCGACCGATCGATCTTCGTCGCGGGCACGTCCAGGACGTGAATGCCCGTCGAGGCGTCCAGGTTGCCCGGCTGCCCGAGCTGGATGCGCGGGTTGCGAGCGCCCAGCACCAGCGGCGGCAGCCAGCCGATCTCGAGCTCGAGCCCGACGTGCACGAGCAGGTCGGCGCGGTTGAGATCGATGACCAGGCTCGGCTTCGGCTCGACGAAGTGCGGGTCCATGTAGCCGCGCGCGAGCGACTTGACCTCGACGCGATCGCCCCCCACCTGGCGCGCCAGATCGGCGAGCGTCTCGATGCTGGCGACGACGTTGACCTTCGCGCGCGCGGCGCGCGGCGCGCCGAGTCCGATCAGCAGCGCCATCAGGGTGACGAGACGGATGCCGAGCGATGTGCGCTTCATTGTTGTGACCTCAGAAGGGGTGGGCGCCGTGCGCGCCGATCGCGGCCTCGAGCTGCAGGAACGCGGCGCCGGTCGTGCGCTGGGTGGCATCGAGCGGCAGCGCGCCCCGGCGAACCTCGCCGTACAGCCGCACGCGCGCGAACTCGGAGAGCCCCCAGGTCAGGCTGGCCGCTCCCGCGTACTGGCGCGTGATGCTGTCGCCCGCGGGCAGGCCCGCGATCTCGCCGCGGACGCCGACGTACCAGCGGCGGTGGGTCTGCATGACCAGCTGGGTGTACGCGGCGCCCTCGACCTGCGGCGCCGCCGCGCCGGCGCGCGTGTAGCCCGGGATCTGGCGAACGAAGTACTCGCTTTGCCACGCGAGCGAGGCGTAGGTCTCCGCTTGATTGGGTGGCTTCCATTTCACGTAGAGATCGGCGCCATAGAGATTGTCGGCCAGCCCGTCGCCGGCGGTCGGCCCCGGCATCTGGCCCGATGCGATCTGTGACGTCCGGCCGCGCGCGTAATTCAAACCGAGATAGAGCGACGTGGCCTCGCCGAGCGGAAAGAACGCGCGCGCCGAGCCCACATAGCTCAGCGCCGAGCGACCGCCGCCGCCGAAGGTCTGCAGCGGCAGGTCCGCGTCGGCGGCGGCGACCGAGTAGGCCGCGCCCGTGAGGAGCAGGTAAAACGGGATGCCGGGCGCCAGCCAGCTCACCTCGGCGCCGGGCGAGCGCAGGCCGTCGGATCCCAGCAGCGCGGCGTTCAGCAGGGGCCGCCGCGTGAAATCCTGCAGGTGGAGGTGCTGTCCGTTCTGCCGGCCCAGCGTCGCCCGCATGATCCCGGCGCGCAGCTGCAGGTTGGCGGGCAGGCTGGTCGTCGTCAGGAACGCCTCCTCGACCTCGAGGCCGGCGAGATCGGGGATGGTGAGGAAGATGTCGGCCCGAAAGTACGGGTCGACGACCGACTGCAGGGCGAGCTCGATCTCCTGGACCTTGAAGCCCGTCGACTGGGGGTCGTCGCCGCTCTTGACGACGTTGGCGTTCGAGTAGCCGCCCGCGGCGAAGTCGACGAGGGCGCTGATGTCCGGATTGAGGGTCTGGGTGCCCCGGGGCGCCGGCGTCGCCGAGGTGGCCGCTGCGGCAGCCGCGCCCGCGCCCGCGTTCGCGTTCGTCTTTGTTCGCGCCGCCTCGTCGGCGGCGAGGGCGCGGGCGATCTCCTCCTCGCTGGCGCCGCCGCCGGCCTGGGCGAACGCGCGCGCCCCCGCCAGCAGCACGCCCGCGACCGCCGCCGCCGAGGCGCGCCTCATGCGTTGCCTCGCAGGCGCAGGCGCGCCAGGCCCGGCACCAGGAAGAGCGCCGCCACCACGACCATCGAGGCGCCGGTCGGCAGCGACCAGCGGAACGACGCCCAGTACCCCATGAACGCCGACAGGACGCCCACGCCCACGGCGACGGCGAAGACCTGCCACAGCCGGTCGACCAGCAGCAGCGCGACGGCGGGCGGGATCACCATGAACGCGAACACGGGCAGGGCGCCGATCGCCCGCGTCGACACGGAGATGGTGACGGCGAAGGTCGCGAACAGCAGCAGCGACCAGCCGCGCGTGCGCAGGCCCAGCGTGCGCGCCGTCTCGGAGTCGAAGCTGGTGAGCAGGAATTCCTTGCCGAAGAGCAGGTGCACGGTGGCGACGACCGCCGCGGCGATCGTGACGATCGCCAGCTGCCCCGCCGTCGCGACGACGGCGTTGCCGTAGAGAAGATCGTTGACCTCGTGCGCCTCCTGGCTCACGCGCGGCGAGTTCAGCACCAGGATGACGGACGCCGCGGCGACCAGGTAGGCGAGGCCGACGACCGTCTCCCCCGCCAGGCGCCGGTGGTGGCCGACGTCCAGCGAGAACAGCGCCGCGCCGACGGCGGCGAAGGCGGTCGCGTACCAAAGCGGGTGCAGCCACAGCGGCGCCCCATGCGGGTCGACCTGCATGACCGAGCACAGGAAGAAAGCGAGCGAGACGCCCACGCCCGACATCTGTGACATGGCGGCCGACACGAAGACGATGCGCTTGAGGACGATGTACACGCCGACGAACGAGCACAGCCCGGCGGCGATGACGGCGATGGCGACGATGTCGCGCCAGAGAGCCCAGGACTCCCAGAACCCGACCGGGAGATCGCTCACTGCCTGCCTCGTTCGTCGCGCTCGTGCTGGACGAAGATGAGGTGGTGTCCCTCGACCTCGCGCACGGCGATGGGCGCGCCGTAGATGCGCGTCAGGCGCTCGGAGCTGAGCAGCTCGGCGCGCGAGCCGACGGCGACCGGCTCGTCGCGACCGGCGAGGACGACCAGCGTCTCGACGTTTTCGGCGACGGCGCCGAGCTGGTGCGACACCAGCACGACGGCGATGCCGCGCGCGCGGAACGATCGCACCAGCTCGAGCATCGCCGCCTCCGAGGGCAGGTCCAGGCCGTTCGTCGGCTCGTCGAGCACCAGGATCTCGGGATCGCTGGCCAGGGCGCGGGCGACCAGCACGCGCTGGCGCTGCCCGCCCGAGAGCGAGTGAAACGCCCGCCCCGCGAGCCCCGCGATGTCGACGTCGTCCAGCGCGGCGCGCGCCTTCTCGACGTCCGTGGCGCGCGGGCGGCGCCCCGGTCCGATGAGGCCGTAACGGCCCATGAGCGTGACCTCGAGCGCCGTGAGCGGGAACGTGACATCGACGGCCGCGCGCTGCGGGACATAGCCGAAGCGCGGGCGCTTCGCGGCGACGCGCACGGCGCCGCGCACGGGCGGAATGAGGCCCAGCATCGTGCGCACCAGCGTCGTCTTGCCGCTGCCGTTCGGGCCCACGATCCCGACCGCGTCGCCGGCCGCGATCGCCAGGTCGATGGCCGGCAATATGGGCGCGCGGTGGAAGCCCACCTCGACGGCGACAAGCTCGATGAGCGGGTACGGCACGGCTTTAGATGTAGACCACGGGAGCGCCCCGGCGGAAAGATACGCGATCGCGCCGCCCGTGGTACCACCGCGTCGGTCAGTTGCCTTCGTTCTGGTCCCGCGGCGCCGGCGCCCCATAGAGCGGCGTGATGCCATAGGCCGGGGCCACGCCGCCGCCCGTGCCGCTGCGGTCGACGGCGCCGTCCGTTCCACCTCCGCCGGCGTCGCTGGCGGCGCCGCCCGTGCCGCTCTGGCCGCCGCTGCCAGCACCGCCGCTGCCGGCACCGCCGCTGCCAGCACCGCTGCCGCCGCTTCCGCCACCGCCGACCTCGGCTGGCGTGTCCATGCCGGCGTCCTTGCCGCCGCCGGAGCCGTCGCTGCACACCGCGGCGCTGAGCATGGTGGCCCCGAAGGCGAACAGCGCGGCCCGTCCCAACCGGTGCCCCGGCATGGCGGGCGGCGGACTGCTTCGTTGCTCCGGCGAGCGCGCGACGCCGCAGAACGGGCAGCGCGCCTCGATGACCTGGACGTGACGTTGGCACGCGCTGCACGGGACGAGATGGCTCATCGCGGGATCTCCTCTATGACGATGTCGAAGCGGCCGTTGTCGAAAGGTTGACCGGGCGCGGGCGCGACCTGAACCAGGCGCTCGCGCTTGCCCTGGCGCTGGAACTCCAGCGCGCGGTGGTGACAGAGCGGGTTGTTGCCGGCCTTGCCGAACAAGCTGAAGGCGGTCCAGGTGCAGCCGCCGCGGCAGGTGTCGGCGTAGTAGCAGTCGCGGCAGTACCCCCACAGATCGTCGACGGTGCGATCACGCGTGTAGCGCAGCGGGGCGCTGCGCTCCCAGATGTCGCGCAGCGAGGCGTCGCGAATGTTGCCGCCGGTCCAGGGATCGGTCTGCAGCGACGGGCAGCCCTTGATCGAACCGTCCGCCTCGATCCCCAGCGTGCCGCGGCCGGCCCCGCACGACGCCATGTGGCCGCGCGGCAGCGTCCCGCGCAGCGTCGATTCGAAGGGTCCGAAGTAGCCAATGTTGTTGCCCGGCCACATCGTGACGCCGGCCTCCACGCAGCGGCGTTTCAACCGCGCCAGCAGAGGGAACAGCTCCAGCAGGTCCGACGGCTGCGGCAGGAGCTCCGGTTGATCCGCGGCGCGCCCCATGGCGGCGGTCAGTTGAATCTGC
>DATKEU010000005.1:0-26462 GCA_035544495.1 Polyangia bacterium
CGCCCTGTCGCTGAACGGCGACGACGGGTTTCGCGACGGCTTCGGCGCCCTGCTGGCGGACGCCGTGCGCGTGCCGTGGAACGATCTCGACGCGCTGGCGGGGGCGCTGGCCGGCAACGACGTGGCGGCGTTCTTCGTCGAACCGATCCAGGGCAAGGGCGTCAACCTGCCCGCGCCCGGCTATCTGAAGGAGGCGGCGCGCCTGTGCAAGAAGCACGGCGCGCTGTTCGTCGCCGACGAGGTGCAGACCGGGCTCGGACGCACGGGGAAGTTTCTCGCCCTTGATCACGAAGACGTCCACGGAGGCGTCGACGCGGATCTCGTGCTCTTGGCGAAGGCGCTGTCGGGCGGTTACGCGCCGGTGGGCGCCGTGGCCGGCAAGAAGTGGATCTTCGACCGGACGTTCAACCGCATGGACCGCGCGGTCGTGCACGGCTCGACCTTCGGCAAGAACAACCTGGCCATGGCCGCCGGCCTGGCGACGCTGGCCGTTCTGGAGGACGAGGGCTTGATCGAGAACGCCGCCACGCGCGGCGACAGCCTGCGCCAGCGCCTGGGCGCGCTGGTCCCGAAGTACGAGCTTCTCAAGGAGGTGCGCGGCCGCGGCCTGATGGTGGCGCTGGAGTTCGGCCCGCCGCGCTCGCTGGGCCTGCGCGCGGCGTGGGCGCTGCTGGAGAAGGCGACCAAGGGGCTGTTCTGCCAGATGGTGATCATCCCGCTGTTCGCGCGCCACCGGATCCTGTCGCAGGTGGCCGGCCACAACATGTACGTCATCAAGCTGCTGCCGCCGCTGTGCCTGTCGCAAGCCGACGAGGACTGGATCGTCGCCGCCTTCGACGAGGTCATCGCCGACTGCCACAAGGTGCCAAGCTCCGTCTGGGATCTGGCGACCACGCTGGCCGGCCACGCCCTGAAAAGCCGGGCCGGCGAGTAGGTGGCGCCGCCGGGGCCGGCGCGGCGGCGGCGCGCGTGGGCGGGCGCCTGCCTGCTGGCGTTCGCCGCCGTCGTCGCCACACCACGCGCGCGCGCCGGCGAGTGCGGCGCGGACCCGCGCCAGCGCCTGGACTGGATCGATCAGCGCCTGCAGCGAACCGCCGGCGACGCGCGCCTGTGGGCATGGGCCTGGGGCCTGGGCATCGGCGCCAGCGGCGTCGCCAGCCTGGCCGCCGTGCCGTTCGTGGCCCCGAGCGATCGCGTCGACTGGTACACCAGCGCCGGCACCGCCGCCATCGGGGTGCTGCCGTTTCTGTTCTCGCCGCTGCGCGCCCCCGCCGACGCGCCCCGCCTGCACGCCGCCGTCGCCGCCCTGCCGCCGTCGGATCGCGACGCCGCCTGCGCCCTGCTGGCCCAGGCCGAATCGACGCTGATCGAGAACGCGCGCAACCAGCGCGATCAGCAGCGCTGGTGGTTTCACGCCGGCAACCTGGCCTTCAACACGGGCGTCCTGCTCTTCCTCGGCCTCGGCTTTCACCACTGGACCTCCGGCATCATCAACGGAGCGGCCGGCGCCGCCGTCGGCGAGGCGATCATCTTCACGCAGCCGACGTCCAGCATCCGCGACGCGGCGGAGAACGCGCCGGCCCGGTGATCGCCGGAGTGGCCGCGGCCGCGGCCGCGACCATTCGCTCAACGCGCGCGCTTGCTGTCGCAGCCGGCTCGCAGCGTCCGCCATTCGGCGTCGGTCAGCGCCGGCGTGCGGGCCACGGCGCCGACGTCGTCGCCCATGGTCGAGAGGCGCTCGGCGGTGCTGGGGTGATTCGACAGCCACGCCGGCACGGCGTCGGTCTTGGTGCGCACGCGTTCGAAGAATCCGCGGAAACCGGCGCGCGAGATGCGCGCGTCGTCCAGGCGCCGGAGCGCACCCTGGTCGGCCTCGCGCTCGGCGTCGCGCGAGAAGCGAAGGTTCGCGATGTCCATCGCCGTCTTGGGATCGACGACGAACAGGCCCGCGTAGTCGCCCACCGCCGCCTGCCAGAGCGCGGTCAGGATGCCGTTGCGCACGACCTGGGTCATCACGTGCCGGAGCCTGGCGTGCTCCAGCTCGTGGGCCAGCACGCCGGCCACCTCGTCTGGTGACTCGGCGTCCGCGAGCAGGCCGCGCGTCACCATGATCGAGCCGCCCGGCAGCGTGAAGGCGTTGGCGCCGTCGACGTCGAGGATGTGCAGCTCCGAGGCTCCTCCGCCCAGGCGATCGACCAGCTTCGTCATCACCGCGCGCGCCTCGGGCGTGGCGCAGTCGTTGCGGAGCAGCAGCGTGCCCAGCCCCTGCCCCAGCTGCGCCTCGTACTCCGGCGGAACCCGGCGCGCCAGCGCGCGGGCCAGCGGATCCAGGTTGGCGTAGATGAGCCCCGCCGCCAGCAGCGCGCCGGCGCCGTAGGCCAGCGCCAGTTGCCAGCGCGGCCGCCGCGGCCGCAAGCGCCCGCGGCTGGCGTCGGCCTCGGGAAGGAACAGCGCGACCAGCTCGGCGTTCGTGGTCAGCGCCGCGTCGGGATAGAGCGCGCAGGTCAGCGTGGTCCGCCCGTCATCGAGCGGCCGGCTATTCACCAGCGCCGCCGGCCAGCGCAACCGCACGGACCCCGCGTCGTCGCGACCGACCAGCTCGCCGCCCTGGACCGCCAGCGCCAGCGCGTGCACGACCGCTGTCTGCCCGTCGGTGAACTGTCCGCCCCATGCGATGGGCGCCGGCGCGGGCGTGGGCGGCGGTGGCGCGGTCACACGCCCAGCTCGACGCCCAGCGCGCCGCCGAGCGCGTCGCCGGCGGCATTGCCCACGCTCGGCTGCTGGACGATCTGCGCGTAGTCGATCGCCCCCACCAGCGACAGCCGCGACAGGATCTGGCGCAGCGTGTACGTCGCCGTCCAGGGGAACGCCAGCCCCAGCGTCAGCGCGTTGCCGAACAGGTTCACCATCGTGAGCTTGAAGAAAAGCCCGCCGCTGGCGTCGAGCGCCCCGGTCGCGCCGTCGAACCGCGTGCTGGCCACGCGAAAGCGCTGCAGCTCGGCCGCGTACCAGAAATAGTAAATCCCCAGCGTCAGCAAGCTGAGGAAGAAGCCTTTGATGCCGATCCGGAACGCCTGTCTGTCCGCGCCCTCGTACGCGAAGGGCATCGAGCCGTAGTGCGTGTTGCGCACCAGAATGCCGTGCAGCCGGTTGTTCATGACCGGGCCGTAAAAGCCCAGCGTCAGCGCCGTCAGCAGCGCCCCCTTGTAGAAGGCCTTGGCGAAGTCGCGGTCGTTGCCGCCGAGGCCGAAGCGGATCCCGCGCCAGCGCGTGCGGCTGAGCAGATAACGCCGTGACCAGTAAATGGCGTACGGAAGCAGCAGGAAGATGACGAGCACGCCCGCCGCCTTCATCACGCCGCCCAGAAGCGGCGCCCAGCGCGCGACCAGATTGGGGATCCCCAGCAGGACCATGTACCCAACGATGACCTTCAGATAGCCGATCAGAAGCTCGCGCCCCGTGCCGGTGTATTCCAGGCGGTGGCCGCCGACATCGGTGTGCCGCCAGAGAAATTCGCGCTTCGCCGTGCGCGCCCAGGGACCGTAGACGCCCAGCGTGACCAGCGTGAGGAAGACGTTCTTGAGCGCGAGCAGGAAGAGATCGCCGCCCGTGCCCTCGTACGAGAACCGCAGCGCCTGCGCGACGTCGGCGCCGCCGGGGCGAGGCGCGAACGGAGGACCGGAGGGCGGAACGAGGCTTTCGTTGGTCGCGGTCATGGCCTTGCCTCCAGGAACACCGAGAGTCTCAACTGGTATCGGGCACCGTCAAGGCGAGTTGCGTCCACACTTTGCAATTGGCGGCGCCGGGACGCTGGCCGGTTTGGCTCGCGCCGCGGCGGCTTTTCTGACAGCTTAAGACGCGTGAGCCCAGGTTCGCGCGCTGGCATCGTCGTGGTGGCCCTGGCCCTGATCGGCGGGGCGTTCTGGTTGGGGCGACGGCAATCGGAGCCGCCGCCCGCGCCGCCGCCGCCGCCGATCGCGCGGCCGGCGTCGCCGGCCCCGCCGCCACCGCCGCCCGCGCCCGAGAAGCCGGCCATCGCCCACCCGATCGAAACGCCGCGCGCGCCGGCGCTGCCGGGGCTGGACAGCTCCGACGATTTCCTGAAGAAGGCGCTGGACGATCTGATCGGCCACAAATCGGTGCTGTCGTTCGTGATCACCGACGGGCTGGCGCGCCGGTTCGTCGCCACGGTGAACAACCTGGCCACCGACAACGCGCCCTCCGGTCACTGGCCGGTGAACCGCACCGCCGGCCGTTTCGAGACCCAGGCCGGCGACGGCGGCGCCGTCATCAGCGCCGGGAACGCCGAGCGCTATACGCCCTTCGTCCGGCTGGTCGATGGCGTCGACACGCAGCGGTTGGTGGCGCTGTACACGCGGGTCTACCCGCTGCTTCAGCGCGCCTACGAGGAGCTGGGATTTCCCGGCCAGTACTTCAACGATCGCGTCGTCGAGGTGATCGACAACCTGCTGGCGACGCCCGCGGTGAACGGCCCGCTGCTGGTCAAGCAGGTCACCGCCGACGGCAAGCCGCGCCCGCCCACCGCCGGCGGTCTTTACATCTTCGACGATCCGTCACTGGAATCGCGCACCGCCGGCCAGAAGATCCTGCTGCGCGTGGGTCCCGACAACGCCCGCCGGCTGAAAGCCAAGCTGGCCGACATCCGCCGCCGCATCGCCAAGGGTCCCGGCCCCGACACGACCAGCGCGCGCTGAGCCTGGTCAGCGGCGGCGCGGCGGCGCAGCAGCAACAGCGGCAGCAGCCAGCCCGCCGCCGAACCGATCACCACGGCGCGACGGCGGGCCTCCCGGGCGCCGGCGAAACCGCCGGCGCCTCGCGAATCGTTCGAGGGCTATTGCATGCCCGTCGGGACCGGTCCGGTGGGCGCCGTCCCCTTGTAATACTGGATCTCGTCGAACGAGAAGTCCCAGCTGGCGTCGTTGCTGAGGAAACTGATCCCTTGGATTTTTCCGTTGACGCGGGCGGTACCGCTGGCCGGAAGGGCGTCGGTGAACGGCACCGTGTACTGAGTCCAGGCCGTGGTCAGGCTGATGCTCTTCTGCGGGTGCAGGTAACACCCCGTCACGCAGTCGCCGCCGTCCTTGACCGCATTCTCGGACGGCACGATGAAGTTGAGCGTGATCTTCGCCCCCGCGGTGGCCGCCTTGCCCCAGAAGCTGACGCCATCGAACGCCGTGACATCGACGCAATAGACCATCGCGGCCTTGTCGATCGCCGCGTTGAAGGCGGCACCCACGCCGTAACCGCCCATCATGGGAGACCTGGCGCCGGTGCCGGCATAATGCCCTGCCATCGCCGTGCCGGCCGCTCCGCCCGCCACCTGCATGATGTGGAACGCATCGGCGGGGGTGGTGGTGCAGGCCGGCGCCGGGCCGGGCTGGCAGGTGTCGGCGAACGCCGACCAACCAAGATCCAGCGTCGCGCCCTCGAAGTTGTCGATCTTGACGTCGCCCATGGCCAGGATGCGCGTCCCCGCGCCGTCGCAGACGCTGGGCCCGGCGGTCCCGCCACCGTCGGCGGTGGTGCCCATGCCGCCGGTTCCGCCGGCCGTGCTGCCATCCGAGCCGCCGCCGGTCGTACCGCCCGTGCCCGCCGACGTCGCTCCGCCCGTCCCGCTGCCGCTGCTGCCGCCCGTGCCCGTCGTCGCGGGAGAACCGCTGCCGGTCGCACAAGCCGCAATCGAGGCCACGCCGCCCAGCAACGACGCGATGAGTGCAGTGTGCTTGAAATCAAAGTGTCGCATTTTCGCTCCGTCGTTCGTGACCAATGATCGGTGTCGTGCGCCCAGTTGATTAGTTATTCCCGCGCAAACACCCAGTCAAAACAAATCGTGGTCAACTATCACTGTTTACCGAGATTTTCCGCGGTTTCCGCGCTCTCGATCGCGGTCAAACAACGCAATTGACCAACTGGAATGAACGCCGTGTCAGCCTTTCATTCCGGTGACTGTCATTCCTTCGATGAAGTAGCGCTGAAACGCGAAGAACACGATCACGGACGGCAGCGTCATCAACATGTTGGCGGCCATCAGCATCGACCAGTCGGCGCCCTGATCGATGCGCATGCCGAACAGGCCCAGGCTGAGCGGGAACTTGGTCTGGTCGCGCAGGTAGATGAGGGGGGCCATGAACTCGTTCCAGGTGCCGAGGAAGCTCATGATGGCGATGGCGGCCAGCGTGGGGCGCAGCTGCGGCACGATGATGTACCACCAGGTCTTGACGATCCCCAGACCGTCGATGCGCGCGGCTTCCTCCAGCTCGCGCGGGATGGTCTTCATGTGCTGGATCATCAGGAAGATGAAGAACGCGCTGCCGAACCAGGAGGGCAGCCACAGCGGGTTCAGCGTGTCGTACCAGCCCAGGCGCCGCCAGATCAGGAACGACGGCACCATCGTCACCTGCGACGGGATCATCATCGTCGACAGCAGCAGGATCAGCGCCACGCCGCGCCCCGGCCACGCGAGGCGCGCGAAGGCGTAAGCCACGAACGCGCTGGAGAAGAGAAACCCGGTCGTGGACAGCGCCACCAGCAGCAGGCTGTTGGCCACGTAACGCAGGAACGGCACCGAATCGAAGGCGCGCAGGTAATTGCGCCGGATCTTGGCCAGCGTGGCGCCGAACGTGCCGCTGGGGGCCAGCGACAGCTCGAGGCGGGCGTTGCGCGCGCGGGTGCTGGGGCCGTCGGCGCGCAGCGGAACCCAGGTCCGCGCGCGGATGGTGGTGTCGTCGAAGGTCGGCGGCTGGAAGGAGACGCTCTGGGGGCGGTTCTGGGCCAGGTACGTCGTGCGCGTCGACTTCCAGCGCGTGCCGCCCACGTCCAGCGTGGCGGAAAGGCCGTGCCAGCTGTCGTCGGGACGCAGCGACAGAAACAGCTTGTGGATGTCGGCCGCCTCGACGCCGGCGGGCAGCGCGAACTCGTGCGAGATGACGATGGGCGCGTCCGACGACGAAGCGAAGCGGTACTCGAGGCGCGTGGCGCCGCCCGCGGGGACCAGGGCGGCGTTCGCGCTCTCGACGCGCCAGCCGCCGAGAGCGCCGCCGCCCGCGAGCGTGAAGAGTCGCCCGTCCAGCGTGCGCAACGTCAGCGCCGACAGCTCCAGGCGGCCCAGCTGATCGGACAGCGCCTGGCGCGCCAGCTCGGGCGTCAGCAGCGCGCGGAAACGCTCGTCCAGCGCGGCGCCGCGGTCGGTGCCTTCGCCTTGCCAGGCCTGGCGCGGCATCTGCGCCAGCGCGCGGTTCACCAGCACGGCGGCGGCCGATTCGATCCAGCGCGCGCGATCGATCGACGGCGGCGCGTCCGCGGGCAGGTGCGCCGCCACCAGGGCCTCGGCCGCCGCGCGCAGCGCGGGCAGCGCGGCGGCGAAGCGGGCCGGCTCGACGTCGTCGGGCCTGCGGGGCGGGGCCGCGTCGCGCACGTACGGCGAGCGCGGCCGGAACGACGGCAGCGCCGGCGCCAGATTGGCGTCGCCCAGCTCCTCGTCGGTCTTGATGCTGGTGAGGAACATCCACACCAGCGGGTAGAGACAGCCCGCCACCAGCGTGATGAGCAGAACGTGAATCCACCCGCGCGCCGCCAGCCAGCGCCCAAAGCGATCAGACCTGGTCATAGTGGACCCAGCGCTTGGACAGGCGCAGCTGCACCAGCGTCAGCGCCAGCACGGCCAGAAACAGGATCCAGGCCAGCGCGCTGGCGTAGCCCATGCGGAAGTACTGGAACGCCTGGCGGAACAGGTAATACGCGTAAAACAGCGTCGAATCGACGGGGCCGCCGGACGTCATGATGTACGCCTCGGTGAAGATCTGCATCGTGCCGATGAGCCCGACGATCGAGTTGAACAGGATGTAGGGGCTGAGCATCGGCAGCGTGATGTGCCAGAACCGTCGCAGCGGCCCGCACCCGTCGATGTTCGCCGCCTCGTACAGCTGGCGCGGGATCGACTGCAACCCGGCCAGCCAGATCACCATCGATCCGCCCACCGACCAGACGCCCATCACGATCAGCGCCACCTTGGAGAAGCGCGGATCCTGCAGCCACAGCGGCGCGTCCAGGTGGAACGGCGCCGACGCGAAACGGTTCACCACCCACTCGAAGCCGCGCGCGGGCACGGTGTCGAAACAGAAGCGCAGCGCCTGGTTCAGGAAGCTGCCGCGCGCGTTGAAGATCCAGGTCCACAGCAGGCAGGCCGCCACGATCGGCATCGTCACCGGCAAATAAAGCCCAGTCCGGTACAGGCTCATCGCGCGCACACCCGAGTTCAGCAACAGCGCCATGGCCAGCCCCGCCGCCATCAAGACGGGGACGCGCAGGATCATGAACGCCGTGTTGAGCAGGCTCTTGTAAAAGACCGGATCGGCGAAGACGTCGCGGTAGTTCGCCAGCCCGACATAGCGGGCGTCGGTCAGCACGTCATAGCGCGTGAAGCTGAGGACGATGCTGAAGATGATCGGCCCGCCGGTCAGCACGGCGAAGCCCAGCAGCCAGGGGCTGGCGAAGAACAGCGCCGCGCCCGTCTCGCGCATGCGATAGCCGTGCGTGCGCCGGCGGCGGCGCGCGACGACGACGACGGACAGGATCAGCAGCGCGACCACGGCGGCGTACGTGCCCAGGTACGGCCGCCAGTCGACGACGTGCGGGGGCGGCGGGCGCTGCAGCTCGTCCAGCTGGCGCTGCACGGGCTCTTGCATCTCCGCCAGCGCCAGCGTCGCTTCGTCCTCGCCGGTGGCGCGCGCGCGGGCGGCGTACTTGTGACCGACGGCGGCCTCGTACGCGCGCACCTGCTGGCGCCACAGCAGCTGCCCGACCGGCGTCACCGGGCGGATGAACGGGCGTTCCAGCAGCGCGTCCAGCGTGCGGTAGGCGTCTTGCAAAGCCGGCGGGATGGCGGGGTTGCCGAGGACGTTGTCGCGAAAAAGGCGCGCGGTGTAGACGCGGTTGGCGTCGGCGTTGGGCAGATACAGCCGGCCCTCGTTCAGCTTGCGCTCGCGCTTGCCCTGTTCCAGGCGATCCATCACCTCGGGCGTGCGCAGGAAACGGATCAGCTCGAAGGCGCCCGCCTTGTGGCGCGACGTCGCCGGGACCACCAGCGCCCAGCCGCTGGCCCAGGTCACCGGGCCGCGGCCCTTGGCGGCCTCGTCCGCCGGCAGCGGCGCCGGCGTGACGGCGACGTTCATGTCCGGCTTCCAGTCGCCCAGCGTCTCCAGGTACCAGTTGCCGTCGATCTTCATCGCCACCTGGCCGCGGAGGAAGGGATCCAGCGGGCCGGCCTGGAAGCTCTGTTGCAAGGCGTTCGCCTCCTGCACACCGCCGAGATCGTCGTAGACGTCGGTCATGAAGCGCAGCGCCCGCACCACCGGCGGAGACGTCATCGTCGCCCGGCGCCCGTCCTCGCTGAGCATGCGGCCGCCGGCCTGGAACGCGAACATGTAGAGGAAGCTGTCGCCGAACGAGGGCCCGAAGCCCAGGCGCACGAGGCCGCTGCCCACCTGGCCAGGAACGCGAAAACGGGAGAGGCGCCGGCCGTAGGCGCGCAGCTGGTCCCAGTCGGCGGGCAGCTTCGGCTGCCCCTGCCCGTCGACCAGGCCCTCCTGGCGCAGGAGATCGAGGTTCGAAAAGAGCATGCGCGCGTCGACGATGGTGGGGATGCCGTAGAGCCCCCGCGGCCCGGTTGCGCCGGGCGGGCGAAAGCTGGCCTCGTCGATGGCCCACGGGTAATAGTTCGCGAGATCGATGCGCGCTGGATCCGACGGGTCTTGCTTCGCGATCCAGGGATTCAGATCCTCGAGCGCGCTCTTCGCCGCCCACTCGCCGATGGCGAAGCGATCGAAGAAAACCACGTCGGGCGGGACGCCGCCGGCGATGCCGAGCAGAAGCCGCTGGGCGTCGCCGGTCTCGTCCTGGGCCGAGCTGGTCGTCACCGTCACGCGGTACTGCGGGTGCTGCTGCTCGAAGCGCGCGGCGACGCCATAGATGTCGTCGCCCGCCATCCAGCCCGCGTAGAACACCAGCGGCTCGCGCCCGTCGCCGGCGGCCGCCGGCCCGCGTAATCCCCAAACCGCGAGCGCGACCGCCGCCGCCAGACCGACGGCGATCGCGGCGCGCCGGACGGCGCTCAGCACGGCGCGCCCGCCGCCGGCATCAGTCCGAACATTGCCCAGCGCGGATCAGGCTCATGAAGGCCGTCGGCGGCTGCCAGGCGCCGCCGAAGTAGTAGTCGTAGTTGCGTTCGATGCCCGTCCCCTCGCCGATGTCGTTCCAGGTGGCGATGACCAGCGCGTTCGCGTCGGCCGACGAGGCCAGACGGTCGGCGAGGATCGACGTCCCCTTGATGACGCGATCGCCGGCGGTGGCGATGGACCCCGGTTTGTCGCGTCCCACCGTGTCCCATTTGACCATGGTGTGGTCCAGGATGAATCCGTTCATGGTCGACCGGCTCTTGATGCCGGTGCGCAGAGTGTCCCAGGTGAACCGCGCGTCGGCGACGCCGGTCATGGCCGGATCCTGAAAATAGGCATTATCGACGACGACGAACGGCATGACGCCGAAATCCTGCGCGAACAGCTGCTTGAGGCGGCTGACCACCGCGGCCGAAACGTTCAGCGGCCCCAGCGTCCCCGCGTTGTAGAAATACAGAAACGGCCGGTCGCCGACCGCGTACCAGTATGCCTTGTCGATGCGCGAATAGAACGGCTTCCACTTCGCCGTGTAGATGAGCTGGGCCGCTGCGTCCGGGCTGCTGAAGTCGGGTTTGCTCTGGAACGCCGGCGGGCTGGATGTCTGGCCCCAGGCCCAGGTGTCGTCGAACAGGCCGACCTGCACGCCCCCCGGCCCCGCCTTGACCAGCGCCTGCGCCAGCATGGCGATGCGATCCGGGGTGCCGCCGAGGTCGGGGCCGTAGGTGTTGACGAGAAAGAACTGCAGGCCGGCCCAGCGCGCGTCCAGCAGCTGGCGGTACCAGTAGCCGGCGTTCTTCGGGTTGTAATAGTTGGCGGGCGCCGGGTCGAAGGCGAACAGCGGGTGCTCGGCGCGCATGCCGTGCGGGTGCGTGTTGGCCCAGTCCATGCCGCAGTTGACGCCGTTCGGACAGTCGGAGAAGAACATCAGCACGGAGCCGACGTCGCGCGCTCCCTTGCGCGTGCACACGGGCGACAGCGGAAGGTCGGCCTGCCACGGATCGCCGTAGTTGAACGCGCACGGACGCCCGGCGTCGGCGCACAGCGAGCGCACCACGTCGATGCGGCGGACGTACTCGACCGTGCGCAGCTGATCGGCCCAGCGGGTGACGACGTCGGGCGGCGGCTCGCTGCCGCTGACCTGGCAGAAGGCGGCGCGCACGAAACCCTCAGGACTGTTGCCCAGGTTCACGTCGATGGCGCCGGACGCGCGCGCGCAGGGGCCGGCGAACTCCGGCTGCGGGACGAAGCTGGGCGTGGCGGTCGGGTCCGGCAGCGGCGCCACCGGGCCGCCCGCCGCGCCGCCCGCGCCCGCGCCCGCCATCGCGCCGCCGGAGCCGGCGCCGCCGCCGGTGCCGCTCGGCGGCGGGGCGGTGCCCATCGCGCCCAGATCGCACGCCGCCACGGCGGCGGCGGCGGCGACGGCCAAGATTCCGATATCAACAAATGAAGGCCGTGACAAACGCGACATTGAACCCTCATTGTCGGGCGCGAGGCCGCACGAAAGTGCAATTGACCGCGGCGCCCTGTTTTTCACTTATGCGAAATTATAAGACGGCTCTCAAGCGAAAACGAAGTCAAAAACCTCGATTTACCGCGTGGTCAACTACCTTGATTGACCACGATTTCCTTTGACTGAAATGCTCGGCAGGCCCGATCGTGAACGCACCGGCATGGAAGCAGCGTCGTGGTTCAGCCCGCTGGGCGATGTGGTGTCCGTCGAGAAGACCGGCCGCGGGATCCTGCTCGGCGTGGGCGAGGAGAAATTCCGGGTCGACGTGCTGCGGCCCGATCTGCTGCGCCTGAAGATCTCCCAGGCGGGTCGCTTCGACGAGACGCCCACCTTCGCCGCCAGCTTTCACGAGCCGCCTCCGCCACCCTTCCGCGTCAGCGAGACCGAGCAGGCCATCACGCTGGACACCGGCCGCGTCCGCCTGGTGATCACCCGGCGGCCGTTCGCGCTGGACGCCTACCGCGGCGACGGCTCCGTGATCTTCGAGGACGCGCGCGACGCCGCCGGCAACGGCGGGTACACCCAGCTCAACGACGCGTTCGTCGTCAGCCGGAAGATCGCCCCGCACGACGCGATCTACGGCCTCGGCGAAAAGACCGGCCACTTCGATCGGCGCGGGCGCAAGTTCATCCTCTGGAACACCGACGTGCTGGCGGACGACGTCCTGCGCATCAACCGCCTGCACGAGGCCGAGCCGCTCAGCGGCCGCAGCTCGCGCTTCGACCCGTATTACACGTCGATCCCGTTCTTCTATCACTGTCGCGCCACGGCCGACGGGGCGAAGATGGCGGGCTTCTTCGTCGACAACGGGTACAAGGCCAACGTCGACTTCGAGACCCGGCATCGTTACAGCTATCGGTTTTGCGGCGGGCAATACACCGAATACGTCTTCGCGGGCCCGTCGATGGCGGACATCCTGTCGGCGTACACGTTCGTCACCGGGCGCATGGCGGCGCCGCCCATCTGGGCGCTGGGCCACCACCAGTGCCGGTTCCACGACTACAGCGACGAGGAGATCCTGGCCATCGGCCGCACGTACCGCGAGCGGGAGATCCCCTGCGACGTCCTGTGGCTGGACATCGGGTACATGGACGGCTATCGCGTCTTCACCTGGGACAAGAAGAAGTTTCCCGATGCGGTCGAGCTGATCGCCAAGATGCGCGCGCAGAAGCTGCGTCTGGTCACCATCATCGATCCGGGCGTCAAGGCCGAGCCCGGCAACCCGGTGTTCGACGAGGGGCGCAGCCGCAACCTGTTCTGCAAGACCGAGGCGGGCCAGCTTTACGTCGGTCATGTCTGGCCGGGGCGCACGGTGTTCCCCGACTTCGCCAAGCCGGAGGCGCGCGCCTGGTGGAGCAGCCTCACCGCCCGCCATGTCGGCAGCGGCGTCGCCGGCATCTGGAACGACATGAACGAGCCCGCCACCGCCGACGTCGAGCCGTTCGCCATGCGCTTCGACCGCGACGGCGCCAACCACTCGCACGAGCGCTATCACAACCAGTACGCGCTGCTGATGGCGATGGCCACGCGCGAGGGGCTGCGCGCCGCCCAGCCGCACGCCCGCACCTTCATCCTCACGCGCGCCGGCTTCGCCGGCATCCAGCGCTTCGCCGCGCAGTGGCTGGGCGACAACTGCTCCGAGTGGGACCACCTGCAAATGAGCGTGCCGATGTCGATGGGGATGGGCGTCTCCGGCCAGCCGTTCATCGGCGGCGACATCCCGGGCTTCCGCGCCACGCCGACGCCCGAGCTGGCCGTGCGCTGGACCCAGTACGGCGCGCTGACGCCGTTCTGCCGCTGCCACAACGAATCGGGCGAGCGCGACCAGTACCCCTGGTCGTTCGGCCCCGGCGTCGAGAAGTTGAGCCGCGCGGCCCTGGAGCTGCGCTACCGCCTGCTGCCGTACATCTACAGCGCCTTCATGCGCTCGAGCGAGACCGGCGAGCCGGTGCAGCGCCCGCTGGTCTTCGACTTCCAGAACGATCGCCACGCCCGCGAGACCGAGGACGCCTACCTGTTCGGCGAGGGTTTGCTGGTGGCGCCGGTGCTGGCGCCCGGCCAGACGGCCCGGCATGTCTACTTGCCGGCCGGGACCTGGATCGACTGGCACACGGGACAGCGCTACGCGGGCAGCCAGTACGTCACGGTGCCGGCGCCGCTGGATCACATCCCGCTGTTCGCGCGCGGCGGGCGCGTCGTCCCCACGGACGCCAGCGGGGTGAAGTCCACGATGGATCACCACCCGGCCATGCTGGAGCTGCGCGTGGCCGTCCCGGACGAGGACGGCGAGTTCTACTCGCAGCTGCACGAGGACGACGGCGTCACCGACGCGCACGAGAAGGGCGCCTTCGTGCGCACGACGTTCTGCCTGACCCGCCACGGCGACCACGGGCGCCTGACCGCCAAGGTGAGCGGCAACGGCTTCCCCGAGCTGCGGCGGCGATCGTTCCGCGTCACGTTCCCGGGGACGCGCGTGGAGAAGATCGAGCTTTCCGGCGGCGAGGTGCGCGGGCGCGACGGATACGTCGAGTTCGACAACCGCGGCGAGCCCTTCGAGCTGTCGTTCGTGATCGCGAAGTAACGGGGCGCCGGCGTGTCAGGCGACGTCGCGCATGATCGACTTCGAGAAGATCACCTCGCTCAGGAAGCGGGGCGGGACCACGCGGTTCGGCGACGGGTCGCCCGCGCGCTGGGCGTCGATGCACTCCTTGGCCTTGACCAGCACCTCGCGCACGTCGAAGCCGATGTGCTCGACACCCTCGGGGACGCCGATCGGGCGGGGCCAGTTGCAGTGGGCCAGCACGTAGACGTCGCGGCGCACGCGCACCTTGGCCCGCTTCAGGCCCGCCAGCAGCGGGGCCACCAGGTTGTCGTCGGTGATGAAGACGGCGTCCGGGCGATCGTCGCGGCCGAACAGAAGCTCGGTGATGCGCTCGCAGCCGACGGGCGCGGTGTGCAGCGCCCACAGCCGATCCTTGTCGAAGCCGCGCTTGATCAGGCACTCCTGCGTGCGTTCCAAATTGGGCGCGTGCGGCGAGATGATGGCGATGCGCTTGCCACGCGACATCAGGCGCCCGCAGGCGCGCTCGATGAGGCCGCCGAAGTCCAGGCTGAGGAGCGCGGCGTGCGGCAGCGGCGCCCAGATCGCCACCCGCGGCAGCCCCGGCGTCTGCAGGCAGGGCAAAAGGTACGTGGTCGCCGAGTTCATCACCAGAAGCCCGGCCACCGAGCTGTGCTCCACCGCCTCGCACAGCGTCTGATAGGCGGGGTTGTTGGCGCGCCCGTCGACGCCGACCAGCGGCACCACCTCGCCCGGCAAGCCGGTCTCCTTGCGCTGGATGAGCTCGAGGATGGTGGTGAGAAAGCCGGTCCATTCGATCGATCCCGGCTGCTCGCTGGTCACCCAGAGGTAGCGGTTGTGGTGCGGGAAGATCTTGGCCACGAAGATGCCGCGCGTCCCCTCGACGATGATCAGGCCCTCGCCGCGCAGCGCTTTCAGCACCCGCGCCACGGTCGGACGGGTGACGCCGAACTGCTCGATGAGGGCGTCGTACGTGGGCAGCTTGGCGCCCGGCGCGCGCTGGCCGGAGAGGATCTCGCTGCGCAGAACTTGAACGATCTGCTCGGCCTTGCGCGACGGCATCGCGGGTCTGACTGGTCTATATCACGAAAGGCGCGCCGGGCGGCGCCGGGCCCCTGCCGGCTGGCGACGGCTGGCGTACAATCTCGCGCGATGGACGCATCGTCCACATCCACATGGCGCGCGTAGTTCTGCGCAACGTCGAGAAGACGTACGCCGGCGGCACCGCGGCGGCCGTGCGCGACTTCAACCTGGACGTCGCCGACGGCGAGTTCGTGGTGTTCGTCGGCCCATCCGGCTGCGGCAAGTCGACGACGTTGCGCTGCATCGCCGGCCTGGAGGAGGTGACGGGCGGGACGATCCACATCGGCGGGCGGCTGGTCAACGACGTGCAGCCGAAGGATCGCGACATCGCGATGGTGTTCCAGAACTACGCCCTCTACCCGCACATGACGGTGTACGAGAACATGGCCTTCGCCCTCAAGATCCGCAAAACGCCGCGCCAGGCGATCGGGCAGGCCGTCGATCGGACGGCGCGCATCCTGGGCATCGACAAGATCCTCGGGCGCAAGCCGAAGACGCTGTCGGGCGGCCAGCGCCAGCGCGTGGCCCTGGGTCGGGCCATCGTGCGCAACCCGAAGTGCTTCCTGTTCGACGAACCGCTGTCGAACCTGGACGCCAAGCTGCGCGGTGAGATGCGCGCCGAGATCAAGCGCCTGCACCTGGATCTGAAGAGCACCACCATCTACGTCACGCACGATCAGGAAGAGGCGATGACGCTGGGCGATCGCGTGGTGGTGATGAAGGACGGCGTCATCCAGCAGTGCGGCGCGCCCCTGCAGGTTTACCAGCGTCCGATCAACCGCTTCGTGGCCGGCTTCGTCGGCACGCCGGCGATGAACTTCTTCGAGGGCACGATCGCCAGCGACGCCGGCCGCCTGTGGTTCGACGAGGGCGCCGGTCGCCTGGCGATCCCGGGCTGGGCCACCGAGGCGTTGCGCGCCCGGGTCGGTTCAAAGGTGGTGCTGGGCGCCCGCCCGCAGGCGATCGGCGACGGCGGCCGCGCCAGCGCAAACGGCGCCAGCGCGAACGGCGCCGCCCCCGGCCAGGGCAACACGCTGCCGATGCGGGTCGAGGTCGTGGAGCCGCTCGGCGACAAGCTGGACGTCTATCTCTCGACGCCGCGCCACCGCCACGTCATCGCGCGCGTGGAGGCGGGCCGGCCGCTGGCACCCGATCAGACCATCGCCGCGCACTTCGATCTCGAGAGGATTCATTTCTTCGAAGCGACCAACGCCGGCGCGTTGCTGGCCACGGCGGCCGCGGAACCGGCGTGAGCCGGGCCTGGGGAACACGCCGCAATGGATCTACAGCTCTCGCCGTCGTCGACGTGCCAGAGAGACACTGGACGGCCGTCGAATCGAGCTCGAATCACTTCGTGCAGGCGGCGAACGTGTTCAGTCCGAACTTGTGCGGAAAGCACTGGATGCGGCTGGGGAGAAATCCCGCCTGGACCAGCAGCGGCCAGAGATCGCGGACGTCGTAGTACATCTTGTGGTCGTCCATCTCGGTGGGCGGGCTGACGCCCAGCTTGAACGCCGCCAGCTCGAGGTAGCGCTTGCCGCGCCACGACGGCACGTTGACCAGGCACCGGCCCCCGGGTGCCAGCAGTCGGTGCAAGGCGCGCAGGCCGTCGAGCGGCCGCGACAAGTGCTCCAGCACCGACACCATCATCGCCACGTCCAGCTCGCCGTCGGGCAGCGCCGCCAGCGCATCGGGCAAGCCGCCCTCGATGGCCACGACCTTGGGGTGCGCCTTCAGATCCGCCGACAGCGAAACGTCGACCAGAGTGGCGCGTTCCACCTCGTCCAGCACGCTGCGGGCGAATGAGGCGTGGTACCCGCAACCGAAGTCTCCGATCCGCAACCCCCTGAACGACGGGACCCAGCGCTGGATCTGCCGCGCGGACAGCCAGACCCCGAAACGATCGAGCAGCGACGGTTGATAGCCCTCGCCGAACGACGCCTGCCGCGGCGCCGGCGCCGGCCCCGGCCCGGGCGCCGTCACCGCCGCCGCGCCACCGCGGTCGAGTGCAGGAGCAGCGTGAAGGTGAACGTCATGAAACCGACGATCATCAGCAGAAGACCGGTCACGCCCAGGTTATTGATCACCGACTCGTCGGGCAGACGGTAGCCGTGGCGGACGTAACTGGCGCTGAGCAATGCCGTCAGCACCCCGCCGCCCCCGAAGAGCAACGCGGCTATTCCCACGCTGCGCGTGTACGGGAAGCGCCGGAACCAAAAGCGCGTCCGTTCGCCCGAGTAGTCGAAGAAGACCTGGGTCAGGATCCCCATGAAAACAGATTGCAATCCCAAAATCGCCAGCGACACGCCCAATAACATCCAGTGCAGAGAGAACGTGATGGGCCCGACCGTCAGCTGGCCGAAGGAGAGCGGCAGCGTCAGCAACAGGCCCAGGACCAGCATCAACAGGCCTGGCTTGTAGAGAAAGAAGTTCGCGCCGTAGACGAACATCGCGCGCAGGTTGATCCAGGCGGCCTGCCACGGTGAAAACCAGCCGGCCCGCTTGTGATGGCTGAGCCGCCCGTCGCGATCCTTGAGGAATCGGATCGGCACCTCGGCGGTGCGCAGCCCCATGTGCACCGACTTCAACACCATCTCTGAGGCGTACTCCCAGGACTGCGAGCGCAGGTCCATGCGCTGGAGTGCCTGACGGGTGATCCCCCGCATCCCGCAGTGAATGTCGGAGAAGTGACTGCCGAAGATGACGTTCAGGATCCCGGTCGTCACCGGCGTCCCCAGGTACCGGTGCAGGGGCGGCATCGATCCCGCCTCGATGTACCCGCGAAACCGCGAGCCCATCACGAACTCGAAGCCGGCCCGAAACTGCTCGACGAAAGGCGTGAGCTGGCGGAAGTCGTACGTGCAATCGCAGTCGCCCATCAGCACGTACTTGCCCCGGATGTGCGGCAGCGCATCCAGATAGGCGCGCCCCAGGCCGCGCTTGGGCGTCCGCAAGACGCGCGCGCCCCCACGCAGGGCCAGCGCCGCCGTGTCGTCCGCCGAGCTGTCGACGATCAGGATCTCGCCCCGTACGCCCGCCGCGCGCAGGCCTTCGTGACACCAGGCGATGAACTCCTCGATGGTCAGCTGTTCATTCAGCGCCGGGATGACGATCGAAAGCTCGGGCTCGGGCTCGTCCTGGGGCGGGATCCAGAGCGTCACCTCCGGATCGGCGGTGGTTTGCTGCCGCCCGCCGGTCAAGGCGGCGACGGTCACGTCGATCTTCCTGTTTCGGGCACGGCAAAGGCCGTAGTCTGGCAAATCGATCCCGCAAAAGGAAGCGCGAACTCGACGGTGCGCGCGTCCTCTGCCCGTCAGTCGCGTTCGATGAGCTCGATCTTGTATCCGTTCGGATCCTCGACGAAGGCGATCACGGTGGTGCCGTGCTTCATGGGCCCCGGCTCGCGCGTCACCTTGTAACCGAGGGCGCGAACGCGCTCGCAGGCGCCCCTGATGTCCATCGTGCCGATCGCGATGTGGCCGTAAGCGTCGCCCAGCGTGTACGCCGACCGCCCGTAGTTGTACGTCAGCTCGATGACCGTGTGATCGACCTCGTCGCCGTAGCCGAGAAAGCACAGGGTGAAGGCGCCGTCCGGATAGTCGCGCTCGCGCAGGATCTTCATCCCCAGCGCCTCGCAATAGAATTTCTTCGACGCCGCGAGATCCCCGACCCTGAGCATCGTGTGTAGTAGGCGCATGCCGCGAAGTCCTCGGAAGACAGGACGGAAGACAGGATGAACGACAGGATGCTTGCGGAAACCAGCCCGGTCAAACGGCGACCGCCCGGTCGACCGACCAGCGGGTCGTTTTCCCGCCGGACGGCCAGCCGGAGCTGGCCAACGTCTATCTGACCTTCATCCGCAACGTCTTGGGCCTGCCCGGCGCCAGCTTCGGCACCAGTCTCCTGCCGCCCGGCGGGCCCCGCGGCGCCATCGCCGGCCTCCGGGCGTCCGCGCTGGGGGTGGCGCTCCGACGCACACGACGCGGCGCGGATCAGATTTGCCGAATCAATGATGAAAATCGATGCATATGGTCCCTAATATCGCCAAGCAGTGCCCCGCGGCGCAAAGGCCCCTCGCCTCCGCCAGCGGCGCCGGAAGGTGTGTCATGCAGCGCTCGCCACTCCTGTTTTCGCGATCGGTCGGTTTTCTGGCGATTGTTCTCCTCGTGGCCCACGGCTGCACTGCGGCCGGGACACGAACGCCGGCGGGCTCCGATCAGGATGCCGCCGGCCCCTCCTCCAGCGGTTCGGGCGGCGACACCGGCAGCAGCGGCAGCGGGGGGACCACCGCCAGCCACCCGGACGCGGCGGCGGTCGGGACCAGCTGCAACGGGCTCACCTGCCAGCAAACCACTTGCACGGGTCCCGGTTGCACGGCGCCCCCCTGCATGGGCCCGTCGGCCAGGACCTCCCTCAGCGGCATCGTCTACGATCCGGCGGGCAAGGTCCCCCTTTACAACGTCAGCGTCTACATTCCGAACAGCACGCTGCCTCCCCTGGCCGAAGGCGCCACCTGCGATCGCTGTGACACCGCGATCCCGGGCCACCCGATCGCCACCTCGCAGACCGACGCCAAAGGGGCCTTCTTCCTGGACAACCCGCCCGTGGGCAATGACATCCCGCTGGTCATCCAGATCGGGAAATGGCGCCGCGAGCTGAAGGTCCCCGTCATGGGGTGCGTGCAAAACGTCATCACCGACAAGAACGTCACGCGGTTGCCCCGCAATCAGAGCGAGGGGCACATCCCCAAGATCGCGCTGACGACCGGCGGGGCTGACGCCATGGAGTGCCTGCTGCGCAAGATTGGCCTGGAAGACAGCGAGTTCACGCCCGAGGCGGGGACGGGCCGGGTGAACTTCTTCAGCGGCGTCGGCGGGACAGCCGCGTACGTGCCCACGCTGAACGCCGGGGCGGCCTTCACCGACGCCGCCACCTGGTGGGAGCTGAAGGCCAACCTGATGAAGTACGACCTCGTCCTGCACTCGTGCGAAGGAACAGAGAGACCCGTCAACAAGAGCATCGCCGCTCGACAGGCGTTGCTGGACTATCTCAACGCCGGGGGCCGGGTCTTCGCCTCGCACTGGCACAACTACTGGCTGGAGTTCGGCGCGCCGCCCTTGCCGACCACGGCCGTCTTCAATCACCAGGGCGCGCTTGACATGATCACGTCCACCATCGACACCTCGTTCCCCAAAGGGAATGCCCTGGCGGACTGGCTGCTCAACGTCGGCGGCTCGACCGTGCGCGGGCAGCTGCCCATCGCGGGCGCGAAGCACACCGTCGACGCGGTCAATCCGATGGTCTCGCAGCGCTGGATCTACCTGGACCTTCCGGTGTCGGTGCAGTACTTCACGTCCAACACGCCCATCGGCGTGCCCGCCATTCAGCAGTGCGGGAGGGTGGTCTTCAGCGACATCCACGTCTCCTCGGGCGTTGGCGACCAATCGGGGCCGGGCTTTCCGTTTCCGATGGGGTGCCTGACGCAGGATCTGTCTCCTCAGGAGAAGGCGCTGGAGTTCATGCTGTTCGACCTCTCGTCGTGCATCATGCCGGACAAGCCGATTCCGTGATTTTCCGGCGGGGCAAGCGTCCCGCAGACGGCTACTGATCGCTGATCGCGAGATCGCCGATCGCCCACCACTTTCCCTGGTTGCTCTGGCCGGTCTGGGTGATTTTCACGTAGCGCGCGCTGGTCGGGGCGAAGATGACATTCAAGACCTGCGCGCCGGGACCGGTGGCCACCGACGTGAACGCGGCGCCGTCCAGCGACGTGGCCAGGTCGAATTTTGTCGGGAAGTCGCCCGGTACGTTCCCGGCGTCCAGGATCACCCGCTGGATGGTGGCGGGCGCGCCCATGTCGACGCCGAACCATTCGCCGCCCACCTGCGCGTGGCCGCTGCTCCAGCGGGTGGCGTTGTCGTCGTCCAGGGCATTCTCGGGCGCGGTGTTCGCGGAGGTGGACGAAGCCGTCGCTTTCCAGGTGCCGCGATCGCGCAAGTTGTCGACGGGCGCGCCGGGGTCCAGCAAGAGGTCGAACGAGCTCAGCCCGACTTCGCTGCCGCCATATCCGATCGAGCAGGCGCCCTTGACCATCTTGCCCGGATGGATGCCGGTCATGTACGAGGCGCGGCAAACGTACTGCAAGATTCCGCTGACCTCGCGCCCCGAGGGCACGGCGTGCGGGGGCGCGCGGAGGATCGGACCGACGGTGGGCTGCCAAGTGAACAGCGCGCCGACCAGGACCTCGTAGCTTGGTTCAACGACCTCGGCGCCGCCATAGCCGAAGTTGCAGTTGCCAGTCGGAAACCCCTTGCCGCCCTGGACACCGCCCTTGAACGGAGCACGGCAGGCATAGAATGTGGTCGTCCCCTCCTGGCCCGCAGGGAAGGCCCCGATGGGAGGCGCGCTGCCGGCGGCGGTTGCCGCCCAGGGTCCGGGTGGTGCCAGCGGCACCTCGTCGTTGCCGGCGTCGGCGGGCGCGGCCACGCCTCCGGCGTCGGCGGGCGTGTTGCCTCCGGCGCCCCAGCCACCGCCGCCAGCGGAGCCCCCGGATCCGGTGGCGCCGCCGGTCCCGCCGATACCTTCGCCCGACGTGCTGCCTCCCTCACCGGCGGGCGGATCGCCCGCGGTCACGACGGCGTCCTGCCCACGCACGCCGGCTCCCACCTGATCGCCGCCTGCGGGGCCGGCGCCTGGCGACAGCGAGCAACCGAGAGCCTGCATCGCCGCCAGCCCCAAGCTCCATCCAAAGCTCCATCCCATCACCATCACCGCCCGACGCGATTCCTTCATGCGTCCGGCGTGTGCAGGGAACAGGCCATCCGGTCCCCCTGTGCTGGCGCGTCTTCCGCGGCCGGCGCCACCCCGTGAAGCGCCAGCACCGGCGCCTGAGGTGCCACCTGGCGGATCAGCCGCGCCGGGGCGGGCCCGGCCTCACCACCACATGGTGGCGGAGAGCGAGACCATGTTGCGGTCGGGGTGGATGCTGGGATCGGGCACGGCGGGGTAGCCGCTTCTGACGATCACGTGGTCGCCGTAAAAGAAGTGTGAGTACTGCAGGACCACCTGGTCGTGCGCCTGCCACTTCGATCGAAAGATCAGGCGCGGTGAAACGATGGCGAACGACTGGCTGGTGTCGGCGGCCACCGGGATGACGTCGTCGACGCGCAGGGAGGCGGCCAGCCACGACAGCAGGCTGACGCCGCCCTCGGCGCCGAACTTGCGCTTGATGACGCCGTCGTAACTGGGATCGTTGCTGCTGACGTGCGTCTCCATGGCGAAGGCGCTGAGCACGAAGTCGGGACTCTCGCCGTTGAACACCTCGGGATAGCGGAGAATGCTCTGCAAGCTGACGTCGTACTGCGCGGCGAAGGTGACCAGCGTGCCGCTGCCGTCGCTCTTGCTGCCGAGATAGTTGTCGATCAGCCCCTGGCCGCCGCCCGTGTTCATCACCTCCAGGATGCGGCCGAGCGATCCGACGTGGAAGGCGCGCGTGTGCGATGCCGCCAGGTACAGGTGGCCCAGGTTGCCCGTGGTCAGGCGAACATCGGCCCCCAGCACGCGCAGCTTGCCGTCGGGGGTGGAGCCCTGGGCGGCGCGGTCGTCCTGCGTCCAGGCGTAAAGATAGTGCAGCCCCAGCGTCGCCGTGCTGAGGTAGCCGACGCCAGCGTGCAGGTGGTTGACGAAGCCGCTGCCCGCGTTGGGGTCGCCGAACCCGTTCCAGCCCTGCGGCAGCGTGTCCGCCGGGAACTTGTCGAACTGGCCGGCGAAGCCCTGCTCCAGCGCAATCACCGCCTTGCCGAGACCCAGCTTGGCGATGACGTTCTCGCCCACGCCGTTCACGCGCGCGATCACGGGCGTGCCGTACTTGCCCTCGTCGTATTCGCCCATCACGCCGTACCGGTTGCTGAAGGCGCCGACGTTGGCGTCGACGTGAACGTTGCGGGCCATCGGCAGCCGGAAGTTGACGAAGGCGTCGCTGATCCCTGATTGATCGGGCGGGTTGTAAAAGCTCTGCGCCGTGGTCGCCGTGCGCGACAGCAGGACGACGTTGCCGGTGACGATCTGGTTGCCGTACGAAAAATTCAGCTGCGCGTAGGGCTGCGGCACGACGGTCGTGTAGGCGAACGAGTCGCGGTAGTCGGGCGTCACGGGCGGCGCGTGCAGGACCTGGACGTGCTGCTCGGTGGTGACCGTGCCGGAGCGGGTGTTGATGCCCGCGCGCAGGGGCATGGTCAGAAAGCCGTGAAAGTCGAAGCGCCACTCGGCGTCGTCGGGGGCGCGCTGCCCGTAGGCGGGCGTCAGGCCGCCGGGCATGGCGCCCACCTGGGGCGTCCCCGGGGCCAGGCCGAGAGAGATGTTCTGCTTGGCGTCGTTGGCGTCGTTGGCCTTGCTGGCGGCCGTGCCGTCGTCGGCGCGCGCGGGCAGGGCCACGCCGGCGCCGGCCAGAAGGCCCATCAAGCAAAGAGCACGTCTCTTTCGGAACCTGCTCTTTGTTCCGGCCCGGGTCTTTCTCACGGTGTGTTTGCGCATTCGTGACCTCTTCGCCGTTACCACCAGAGCCCGAAGCTCAGCGAGTACATCGCGCTGTCCAGTTGCCCGCGGGTAAAGTCGTTGGGGAATTCGGCGTGGGTGTGCGCGCCGTAGAACCAGCGCGTGTACGCCAGCGTCACCTGCTCGTGGCTCATCCAGTCGGTCTTGAAGATCAACTTCGGGCTGACGACCGTGAAGCTCTCCTCGCTGTCCTTCGAGTTCGGCATCACGCGATCGGCGCGCGCCGACAGCGTCAGCCAGTGCAGCCAGCGGTACGTCGCCTCGGCGCCGAACTTCAGCATGCGCTTCCCGTCCGCGTCGGGGTCGCGGCTGGACAGATGCACGAAGTTGACGAAGACGCTGGTCGTCAACTCGGGACCGTTGGGGCCGAGATCGACCGGATAGCGCAGGAGGCGCCCCCAGCCGACGTTGTATTCCAGGCCCGCCACCAGCATCTTGCCGGTGCCGCCGCCGCTCGGGGCCACCGGGGCGATGGTGGTGGGCAGCGGCGACGGCAGCGCGCCCGTGCTGCCGTCGCGCGGGCCGAGGAAACGCTTGGTCAGCTGCTCGCCGTTGAAGGCGCCGTAATAGTTCAGCCCGGTGAGCAGCGTGGCGTAATGGGCGTCGGCGTAAGAGACCGCGGCCGCGAAGTTGCCCAGGTAATTGTCGATCATGCGAAAGTCGGCGCCGAAGACGTCCATACGCGGATCGGGCCGGCGCGACTCGTCGACGAAGGGCGTGCGCGGATCGTCCTGCTGATCGCGTTCGTCCTGGGCCCAGTTGGTCAGCCAGTGCAGGCCCATGATCAGCGGCACCGTGCCGTAGCGGGCCAGGCCGGCGTGCACGTGGTGGACCCAGCTCGACGGGATCGACTCGTTGAACATGCCGTCGATGCTGACGATGGCCGGCGCGCCGACCGGCACCTTGGCCAGGCGGCCCATGATCCCGTCCTCGAGAAAGACGGTGTACGTGCTGTCGAGCGCGATCTGCGCGGTCAGCGTCTCGCCGACGCCGAAGGGCATGCCGATGATGGCGGCGTTGTAGTGGCCGACGTCGTACTGGCCAAGGCCGCCGTAGGTGTTGCTGAAGGCGCCGACGCTCCACTTGAGGTTCAGGCGGCCGACCGGGATCTTGAACGAGAGGTACGCCTCCTGGAACAGGTTCTGGCTGCCGAGCGGCGTCCAGTCGGAGCCGGCGGCTGGCTTCCAGGTGCTGATCTTGACGTGCGAGGTGACGCGGTTGTTGCCGTACTCGAACGTCAGATCGACCCAGCTGCCCTGCGTGACGTTGGTGCCGTTGAACATGCCGTAGGCGTCGACGATTCGTGGATACGTGTGCAGCGTCGTCACGTGCTGGTCGGCGTACGCGACGTCGCGGTCGCCCTGCCCCACGCGCAGCGAGGCGCTCATGTAGCCCCAGAAGTTGAACATCCAGTCGTCGCCGGGCGCGGGCGCGCTGAAGGGGATCGTCAGGCCGCCCGGCAGGCCCGGCGTCTGCGGGGCGTACGGCGACAGCCCCAGGCCCATGGCGCGCTGATAACCGGGCAGGTAGCCGGGTGGCACCTTCGGCTTCTCGGCGGGCGCCGCTGGCGGAGCCGCCGCCGCGGGCGCAGCGTCGCCGTCGTCGGCCGCGCGCGCAGCCACGGGCGCCGCGAGAGCCAGGAACACGAGCCAGGTCAGCCGCCGCATGCGCGCGTCACTTCTTCCGGTAGAACGTGACGTTGTCGAAAAACGCGTCGGCCCAACCCATCGTCGAGCCGAAGGCGATCGTGTCCAGCGACTTCAGATCCATGTACGGCGCCCGCTTGCCGAAGCCGACCTGGCCGAACGCGGTGAACGGAATGGCGTAGAACGTCCAGTCGGGCGTCAATTGGATCACCGCCTGCCAGCCGTCCTGGCAGCGATCGTCGCGGCTGGGCGGCGGCGGATCGCCCTCGCTCCAGCAGTACTCGCCGCTCTCGTCGGCGGCGGGAAACGTGTACGGCCGGCACGCCTTGCTGTCGAAGTCCGGGTCCAGGTACGTCTGCGGGCTGGTGCAGGCGCTGGGACCACAGCGCGGGAACATCAGATCATAGAGCGAATCCGGGCTGACGAAGCCGATCCCGGGGTCGGGCGGGGGCAGGCCGACGTTCTCATCGAAGCAACGGTAAATGCCGGTCTGCGGGTCCTTGTTGCAGTTCGTGCCGCTCAGGCACTGGGTGTGACACTCGCGGATGCGCCGGCAGTAGAGCTGGTTCTCGCGGGCCAGGCGGCTGCTGGTGAACTTGTCGGTCAGGATGACCAGAACGTGGTCCTGGCCCTCCGGGCCGCGGCGGGCCCAGAAGGAGACGCCGTCATAGGGCGCGACGACGACCTTGCCGTCCGCGTCCTTGCGCCCGGTGACGTCGACGAAGTCGTGCGACTGCTGGTACTTGGGGAAATTGGCGGGCGCCAGGGGAATTCCGGCGCTGTCTTTCGTCGCCCCGGCGGGCAGGGGGTCGGGACAGAAATCCACCCCCGGCTGGCAAGCGTCGAAGGGCGTGTCGCGGTACCGTCCCGCCGGATCGGTGAAGACGTGGCTCATA
>DATKEU010000006.1:0-9644 GCA_035544495.1 Polyangia bacterium
CGCGGCACCTGCAGGTTCAGTTGCGAGCCGTCGCGTCCCGCGCCCAGCCACAGGTCGGCGCCCAGTTGCTCCAGATCGCCGGCCAGCTCCAGCGCGCGGCGCGAGCCGGCCCCTTCGTCCAGCATCTCGGCGGTCAGCGACGCCAGCCCCGTCAGCGGCAGCGGCTCCGCGTCGGCGCCCGCGCGCAACATCAGCGTCATGGAGACGATGGGCGCCGCGTGGCGCGGGATCGCGATGACCTCCAGGCCATTTGACAGGACGAACCGTTCCAGCGCCGGCGTGTGCAGCGGCGGCAGCGGTCCCACGGGCGGGGCCGCCTGCATCTCGACGGGGGTGCCCATCACGCGGCTTCCGCCTTGGTGTCGTCGGGGACCACGCGCAGATCCAGCCGCCGCCCCGCCGCCACCGTCGCCAGCGCCTGCCGGACCGAATCCCGGGTGGCCGCCTCGTACCGGCCGATGTCGCGCTGGACCGCCCCCGGATCGCCCAGCAGATGCTGGTAGTGGTTCAGGAGATCGGCCCGCGTCTGCAGGTGATCGAGGCCCTTGAAGAAATCGGCCAGGTGGCTGTTGCGCGCCTGCTCCAGCTCCGGGGCGGTGGGGCCCTCGGCCAAGAGACGCTGGAGCTCCTCGTCGACGGCCCGTTGCATGTCGTCGAGGGTATAGCCGGGCTTGGCGGTGACGCCAATCTGGAACAGGCTGCCCAGCATCTGCGAACCTTGGTAGGCGAAGGCGTCCTGGGCGATGCGCCGGTCGAACACCAGCGACTTGTAAAGGCGGCTGGATTTGCCGCCGCCCAGGACGTGCGCGGCCAGATCGAGATCGGCGTCGCCGGGCGCATACAGCGCCGGCGAGTGATAGGCCAGGCGCAGGCGCGGCAGCTGCACCCGATCGCTCATGGTCACCGCGCGGTCTTCCGCCAGGGTGGCAGGCGCGGCCGAGGCGCGGCGCGGGACCGGGCGCGGCTCTTGCCAGCCGAAGTAGCGATCGACCAGCGCGCGCGCCGCCGCTGGATCGAAGTCGCCGGCGATGACCAGGCTGGCGTTCGACGGCCGGTAGAAGCGCTCGAAGAAGGCGCGCACGTCGTCGACGCTGGCCGCCTCCAGATCCTCGTGCGAGCCGATGGTGGGCCAGTGATACGGGTGATCGGGCGGATACATCACCTCGGGGATGACCAGCTCGGCGCGCCCGTAGGGGCGATTCTCGTAGGACTGCCGCCGTTCGTTCTGCACCACCTTGCGCTGGCGCGAGAGCTCGTCCTCCGTGATCACCTCGGCCAGGGTGGCCATGCGATCGGCCTCCAGCCAGAGGAACGTCTCGAGCAGGTTCTTGGGGCCCACCTCGTAATAGTTCGTGCGGTCGTTGCTGGTGGTGCCGTTGTTGTGGCCGCCCCACATCTCCATCACCGCGTCGAACGACGGGTAGGGAGCGTTCTTCGAGCCCATGAACATCAGGTGCTCGAACAGGTGGGCAAAGCCGGTGCGCCCCGGGTCCTCGTCCTTGGAACCGACGTGGTACCAGAGATCGACGACGACCAGGGGGCTGGCGTGGTCCTCGTGGAGGATCACGGTGAGGCCATTGGGCAAAATGTGGCGCGCAAACGGGATGGTTATCAAACGGCGTGTACTCTCGCACGAACCGTGCCGCGGCGTCGATCAGGCGGCTTCGGAATCAGGGGAGCTGCTGATCGGCGCGCCGGCCCCGTGCGCGAACTCTTCCAGGAAGCCGATCAGCTCCTCGCGGCACTGGTAGTACGCGGGGTGCTCCATGACGGCGGTGCGCTGGCGCGGGCGCGGGAAGGGGACGTTCATGATGCGGCCGACGCGCGCCTCGGGGCCGTTGGTCATCATCGCCACGCGGTCGGAGAGAAACAGCGCTTCGTCGACGTCGTGGGTGACCATCAGCGCGGTGGGATGATCGTCGGCGGGCCCGGCGGGTGTTCCCGTCCCATCTCGCGACCACAGATCGATCAACACCTGTTGCAGCTCGTACCGGGTCAGGGCGTCCAGCATGCCGAACGGTTCGTCGAGCAGGAGGACGCGCGGCCGCAGGGCGAAGGCGCGCGCGATGCCCACGCGCTGCTGCATCCCGCCCGACAGCTCGGCGGGCTTCTTGTACATGGCGTCGCCCAGGCCCACCCGCTCCAGCGTCTCGCGAACCAGCGCGCGCTGGTCGGCGCGGGTTCGGTCGGGCATCGCCTGCTCGACGCCGAGGAGCACGTTGTCGAAGGCGGTCAGCCAGGGCAGAAGGCAAGGGGCCTGAAAGACCACGCCGCGGTCGGGGCCGGGGCCGGTGATGGCGCGGTCCTCGATGAGGACGCCGCCCTCGGTGCTGTCGGTCAACCCGGCGACGATCGACAGCACGGTCGATTTGCCGCAGCCCGAGTGGCCGATGAGCGAGACGAACTCGCCTTTCTTGATGGCGAGGTTGAAGTTGCGCACGACCGTCACCGGGCCCTTCGGCGCGGGGAAGGTCTTGGTGACGTACGAGATGTCCAGATAGCGCTGGATCAGGCGGTGCTCGGAGTCGGGGCTCACGCCGCTGCCCCTTCGGGGTCGGCGCCCACGCGCGGCAGCGGCGCCGCATCGGCGGCGGCCTTCGCCGCGGGCGGAGCGGCGGCGGCGATGGAGCGCGCCGGCGCGGCGGCGGCGGGGCGCTTGCGGCCACCCGGGCCCAGCAGGTACTCGATGACCTGATTGCGGGCGCGAGCGAAGCGCGGGTCGTGATTCAGCGCCTTGCGATCGCGCGGGCGCGGGATGTCGATGCGCACCTCCGGGCCGAAGGTCGCCGCCGGACCGGCCGACAGCGGGATGATCCGATCGGCCAGCAGGATCCCCTCGTCGACGTCGTTGGTGATGAGGACGACCGTCTTTCTGTCCTGGGCCCAGATGCGCTCGATCTCGCCTTGCAACGTGGCGCGCGTCAGCGCGTCCAGCGCCGACAGCGGCTCGTCCATCAGCAGGACGCGCGGGTTGCCCGCCAGCGCGCGCGCCAGCGAGACGCGCTGGCGCATGCCGCCCGACAGCTCGCCCGGCCGCTTGTCGCGCGCCGGCCCCAGGTTGACGAGCTCGAGGTAGCGCTGGGCGTGGGCGCGCTTCTGCGCCGCCGTCCAGCCCGGGAAGAGCGGCTCGACGGCGAGGTAGACGTTCTCGAACGCCGTCATCCAGGGCAGGAGCGCGTAGCTTTGAAACACCACGCCGCGGTCGGGCCCCGGCCCGGTGATCGGTTTTCCGTCGAGGAGCAGGGTCCCCGTGTCGGGGGTCAGCAGCCCGGCGACGAGCGAGATCAGCGTCGTCTTGCCGGCGCCCGAGTAGCCGACGATGGCGACGAACTCGCCCTCGTCGACGGTGAGGTTGATGCCGCCGAGGACGTTGGTGCGGTTGCCGGGCGGCCCGTACCCCTTGCCGACGTCGCGAAGCTCGAGAAATGCCGCCACCGTGCCCGTCCCGTCGTCGCTAGGCGGCGCGCAGCCGGCGCTCCACCAGGCTCATCATGCGGTCCAGCGCGAAGCCGACCAGGCCGATGGTGACGATGCACAGGATGATGTGCTCGTAGATCAGGCTGTTGTATTCCTGCCACAGGAAGCCGCCGATGCCGGGGCTGCCGGTCAGCATCTCGACGGCGACGATCACCAGCCAGGCGATCCCCAGGCTCAGGCGATAGCCGGTGAACATCGACGGCAGCGCCGCCGGCAGCAGGATCTTGAAGAAGGTCTTGCCCGGCGACAGCTGCAGCACGCGCGCCACGTTCAGGTAGTCCTGCGGGATGGCCCGCACGCCCATGGCGGTGTTCAGGACCGTCGGCCACATGGCGCAGATGGCGATGGTGAACAGCGCCGCCGGCTGCGACTTCTCGAACAGCACCAGGCCGAGCGGCAGCCACGCCAGCGGCGACACCGGGCGCAGGATCTGGATCAACGGATCGAAGCTGCGGGCGAACAGCTTCGATCGCCCCAGCAGAAAGCCGAGCGGCGTGCCGATCAGGATCGCCAGCGCGTACCCTTTCGCCACCAGCCACAGCGAGTACCAGGCGAAGCGCCCGATCCCCTGGTCCAGCTCGCCGCGCTTGGCGAAGGGCGCCATGATGAACGGCTTGCTCACCTGCCAGGTCTTCTCCGGCGACGGGAGGTTCTTCGACCAGGTGACGCTGGAGAGCGCCCAGAGCGCGATCACCAGCGCCAGGCCGCCCAGGGGAAGGATCACCGACAGCGACGAGAAGGGGAGCGCCGCTCGCTTGCGGGGCGCCGCGGTCGGCGCGGTCGGCGCGGCGGCAGACGAAGTCTCGGACATGATCGCCGCCGCCTACGCCTTGAGGTTGTGGATCTCGAAGCCGAGGGCGAATTTCTCCGGGTGGGCGGGGTCGAAGACGGCGCCGTCGAAGAACGCCTCCGGCCGGTCGTTGCGCCCGCCGTGCTGGTAGCCGATCTCTTTCATCGCCTCCTCGTAGATGTCGCCGCGCATGACCTGGCGGGCGACGCCCTGGTAATCGGGCGGCGACTGCACCATGCCCCAGCGGCGGAACTGCGTCAGCCACCAGACGGCGTACTTGGGCTGCGGGTAATTGCAGTTGCGGCTGCTGAAGATCATGAAGTTGGGATCGTCTTTTTTCCTGCCGTCGCCAAAGTCATAGTGCCCCTGCATGCGGCCGAGGATCGTCTCTGGCGGACAGTTGATGTACGTGGCGCGCGAGACGATCTGTGCCTGCTCGGGGCGGTTCTTCATGTCGTCCAGCCAGACGCTGGCTTCGTGCACCGCCTTCAGGCAGGCCTTGACCGTCTTCGGGTTCTTGTCGGCGAACTCGGCGGTGAAGGCGAAGACCTTCTCCGGGTGATCCTTCCAGATGTCCTGGGTGTTGATGGCCGTGTACCCGATGCCGTCGGCGATCACGCGCGCGTTCCAGGGCTCGCCGACGCAGAAGCCGTCCATCTTGCCGACCTTCATGTTGGCGACCATCTGCGCGGGCGGGATCACCACCAGTGCCACGTCGCGGTCGGGGTTGATGCCTCCGGCGCCCAGCCAGTAACGCGTCCACATGGCGTGCGTCCCGGGCGGGAACGTCATGGCGAACGTCAGCGGCTGGCCCTTCGCCTTGGCGTCCATCACGATCGGCCGCAGCGCCTTGGGGTCGGCCTGCACCTTCCCCTTGAGATCGATCTTCAGCGAGATCGACTGGCCGTTGCGGTTCAGCATCCAGGGAATGATCATCGGCTTCTTCGGCGAGCCGAGCAGACCCATCGTCGACGCGATCGGCATGCCGGTCAGCATGTGCGTCCCCTGGATGTCGCCGTTGGTCAGCGCGTCGCGGATGGCCGCCCAGCTGGCGCCCTTGCTGACCGTCGAGTTGATGCCGTACTTCTTGAAGAGGCCCTTCTCGTGCGCGATGACAATGGGCGAGCAGTCGGTGAGCGCGATGATCCCGAACTTGAGATCAGGCGTCTCCGGCGCGTCGCTGGCCCAGCTGACGCGTGCGCTCAGCAGCGCCGGCACGGCCAGCCCGGCGCCGCCGATCTTGATGAAGTCCCGCCGCGACAGTCGCCGCCGCGCGCCAGCGGCCGCCGCTCCCACCTTCGCTTGTCGTGTGCTCCCTCGGTCCCGCATGGATACCAGGGTAGGGGTGGCGATGTTTCCTCTGCGTTTCGCGATGAACAATGATCCGCAAAATGCGCTCGTGGCCCTCGTTTCGTGACGGATCTCTTTCGGTCAAGGCGCCCCGGCGATCAGCCGCGCCCGTCGATGTCGGCGCGGTGATCCTGGTAGTACGCGACGGTCCGCGGGATCCCCGCGGAGAACGGCGTGCGGGCGACGAACCCGAAGCGCTCGCGGGCGCGGGTGACGTCCAGGCGCCGGCGGGGCTGGCCGTTCGGCTTGGTCGTGTCCCAGACGAAGCTCCCGTCGTACCCGGTGGCGCGGGCGATCAGCGCCGCCAGATCGCGGATCGCGATCTCCTGGCCGCTGCCCAAATTCACGGCATCGCTCGCGTCGTAATGTTCGGCGGCCAGCAAGATGCCGTCGGCGGCGTCCTCGACGTACAGGAACTCGCGCGTGGGCGAGCCGTCTCCCCACAGCGTCACCTGGCGCTGCCCGTCGGCGCGCGCGGTGACGAACTTGCGAATCATGGCCGGGATGACGTGCGACGACTGCAGATCGAAGTTGTCGCGCGGGCCGTACAGGTTCACGGGGAAGACCACCACGCTGTTCGTGCCGTACTGCTCGCGATAGGCCTGCGACTGGGCCAGCATCATCTTCTTGGCCAGGCCATAGGGGGCGTTGGTCTCTTCCGGATAGCCGTTCCAGATGTCGTCTTCCTTGAAGGGAACGGGCGCGAACTTCGGGTAGGCGCAGATGGTGCCGGTGGCGACCAGCTTGGAAACGTGGGCCAGGCGGCACTCCTCCATCAGCTGCGTGCCCATCATCAGGTTCTCGAAGAGAAAACGTCCGGGGTTTTCCCGGTTGGCGCCGATGCCGCCCACCCGGGCCGCCAGGTGGATGACCATGTCGGGGTGCGCATCGCGCAACAGGCGCGCGCAGGCCGCCCGATCGACGAGGTCATAGTCGCGCGAGCGCGGCACGAAGACCGACGCTCCGCCCGCCTGCAGCCGCTCGACGACGAAGCTGCCCAGGAACCCCGCGCCGCCGGTGACGACGACGCGCCGCTGTTGCCAGAACCCGCTCATCCTGATGCGAAATTTATCACCGCCTGGCGATGAACGCTGCGGCGCGCGCTCGCAAGGACGGACATCGATCGAGCGGCGAACGGCGATGACCGGGTTCCGATCACGTAGAATGACCGGCGTGGGCATGCGATCCCCGACCAGCCTGGCGGCGGCGCTCCTGGGCGCGGCGCTGGCCATCGCCGGCGGGGCGTGTGGGGCCGGCGGCGGGTCAGGGTCCGGTCAAGGCGGCGGTTCCGGCGGCGCGCCCGACGACGAATGGTCGAACTGCACCTGGAACGGGACGACGTCGGCGCGCACGGAGGGGATCACGCTGACCGGCAACAACAGCGCCGATCTCAGCGGCGCGCCCCTCGGCTCGGCGGCGCCGGACTTCGCCGCCCAGCGGAAGAAGATCACCGTCCGCGTCGACAACCCGGCGCCCGAGGTCAGCCTCGGCGACGGGTATCTGTGGCGCAACACGCCCACCACCGAGGGCGCGTACCTGGTCATCGCGGTGACCAACGTCAGCGACCACCTCATCTGTTCGATCATCGGCGGCAATTACGCCTGGCTGGACGCCGGCGGCACCGCGCTGATGACCGGCGATCAGATCTTCGTCGATGGTTCGGTGGCGGTCCGACAGTCGGGCGACTTCAGCGACAGCTGTCTGGGCGCGGGCGAGAAGGGATACTTCACCGACGTCAAGGTCCCCGCGGATTCGACGGCGCTGTTCTCGACGACCGAGACCGTGACCTTCACGCTGGCGGGTCCTTTCAACTCGGGCACGCCGCCGCCCGGGAACCTGGTGCCGCAGGCCTACGACGTCGGCGCGTGCATGGGGACGCCCGCGGTCAAGGTTTCCTTGCTGAACACCGGCAGCGGCAGCGTGGCCCTGGAGAAGTTCAGCTTCAGTCCGGTCGTCCTGCTCGACGACGGCGGTGTGCCGGCGGGCTGGCTTTACATGCAAGTCGGAACCAAGGCCACCGTGGCCGCCGGAGGCGCGGCCACGATGTACTCGTCGCTGAGCATGGAGCCGAGCGTGCGGCGCATGCAGGTCTACGTCGACTTCACCGAGCCCTGAGCGCGCGCGGCGCCTGCCTAGGCCTTGCGGCGCGCCAGCTCGACCTCGATCTCGATCGTCACCTGCTCGCCGACCAGGACGCCGCCCGTTTCCAGGGCGACGTTCCACTCCAGACCCCAGTCCTTGCGATTGATGGTGGTGCGGGCGCTGGCGCCGCGCTTGACGTTGCCCCACGGATCGGTGACGGCGTCTTCCAGCGCTTCCACCTCCAGCGTGACCGTCTTGGTGACGCCCCGGATCGTCAGGTCGCCCTCCACCGCCAGGCGGCTCCCTTTCTCCTTGCGGACCTGACGCGAGACGAACGTCAGGTACGGGTGATTGGCGACGTCCAGGAAATCGGCGCTGCGCAGGTGCGCGTCGCGCTTGTCGTCGCGGGTCTCGATGCCGCGGGTGTCGACCCGCACGTCGACGCGCGAGCGCGTGATATCGGCATCGTCGAGGACCACCGTCCCCGAGACCTCGCCCAGCGAGCCGCGCACGTGCGACACCATCAGGTGCCGCACCTTGAAGTGGGTCTGCGAGTGCGCGCTGTCAATGTCCCAGATGCTGGCGGCCGCGGGCAGGGTGGCCTTGTTGCTGGAGCCTGTCGAAGCGTCGGTGACGGACATGGGAACCCTCCGGGTTGTTGGTCGCGCCGGTAGAGATGAACCATCGCTACCGATCCGCAAGGAAAAATGCCTCATCGCCCATCATCGATCCAATGGATTGTCATTATAGTTATCATCACGGATGTGAATATCGGGGCGATGAACCTGAATCAGCTGCTGGTCCTGGACGCGCTGCTGACCGAGCGTCACGTCAGCCGAGCGGGCCAGCGCCTGGGCCTGTCGCAACCGGCGGTCAGCAATGCCCTGTCCCAGCTGCGGGCGCGCCTGGGCGATCCGCTGCTGGTGCGCGGCGGGCGGGGCATGGTGCCGACCGCGCGCGCCCAGGCCCTGATGGGCCCGCTGCGCTCGGCGCTGGCCACGCTGGAGAGCGCCCTCGCCGGCCCGCGCGCGTTCGATCCGGCCCAGGCCGAGAACACCTTCGTCCTGGCCGCGACCGATTTCGTCGAGCTGGTGCTGCTGCCGCGCCTTCTCGCCCGGCTGACCCGCGAGGCGCCGCGCGTGCGGCTGCAGCTCCGTTCGTGGCCCTATCACCGCGCGCCGCCCTGGCTGGAGACCGGCGAGGCCGATCTGTCGATCGGTTTCTACGGCGAGGTGCCGGCCAACCACCACGAGCAGAAGCTGTTCCACGACCAGTTCGTGTGCATCGTGCGCCGCCATCACCCCGAGGTTGGCAAGCGCCTGACGCTGAAGACCTACGTTCGCCTGCAACACGTCCTGGTCACCGCCGAGGCGAGCAGCGCCGGCGTGGCCGACGTGGCGCTGGCGGCGCGCGGCTTGAGCCGCCACGTCGCCCTGCGCCTGTCGCACTTCCTGATGGTGCCGGCGGTCATCGCCGCGACCGACTACATCGCCGCCGTCGGGGATCGCGTCGCCGCCACGTTCTCCCGGCTTTACCCGCTGCGGATCTTGCCACCACCGCTGCCCTTGCCGCGCGGCACGGTCGGGCAGCTCTGGCACGAACGCACGCACGCCTCCCCGGCGCACGCCTGGCTGCGCAAGGTGATCGCCGAGCTGGCGGCGGAGATCTGACGCCCGATGATCCGCGGCGTCAGCCGAGCGTCGCCATCACGTACGTGGGGCGCTCGTCCTCGCCCGCCGCGCTGGCGCGCGCGCTGACGTCGGCCGCGCGGGCGACGCCGGTCTCCACCAGCACCGAATCGATGCCGAAGCGGTTGGCGCCCAGGATGTCCGTGGCCAGCTGATCGCCCACCATCACCAGGCGCCGCCGATCGACGGCGCTCAGCCGGCGCGTCGCCGCTTCGAACATCGGCGCGTGCGGCTTGCCCAGCGGCACGAAACGCGCG
>DATKEU010000007.1:0-7654 GCA_035544495.1 Polyangia bacterium
TGGTGGCGTTGTTGTCCATGTAGATCGGAAGCCTCAGAGCCATGACCGTCCTTTGCCTGCCGCTTTCATCATCATAAAAATGCCCGTCAGGTCCGCGAGATCCCTTCGACCAGCAGCGGCGCCTTGCCTTCGTGACCGTGAATGCCGCACGTCCCGCACTCGCCCTGCGAGTGCGACGGTTCGCACGACCGGCAGCTGTCCATGTACGCCAGCGTCTCGCCGAGCTCGGTCACCAGCTTGGTCAGCCGCCCGATCGTCTCCTGCGTCTCGCGCAGCTTGTCGGCGAAGATCTCGCGGATGCGGTCCATCGCCTTGGGGGCCGTGTCGCACTCCTCCCAGCCGCGCAGAAATGCCTTGATCTCGGTGAGGCTGAAGCCCATGTCCTGAAGCCGCTGGATCCACTCGATCCGCGTCACGGCCCGCCCGGAGTAAAGCCGGAAGCCACCCTTCGATCGCACCGCCGGCGCCAGCAGGCCCAGCTCCTCGTAAAGATGCAGCGCGCGCACGGTTTTCCCCGTCTTCTTCGCCAGTTCGCCGACCTTTAAGAGGGTCAGATTTTCCGCCGATATTTCCACGTCGCTGCTCCGATCAACCCGATGTCTCAGCCCCGATGTCTCAGTCTCGCCCAACCCTAACTCTTACGTACACGTAAGGGTAATATGTTTACCGCGCCTTCCGCTGTCAAGACGATTTACAGGCCCGGCCCGACGGAACATATTTGGGTTTCGAAGGGTTGCTGGCGAGGGCCGTCGTGAAGTTGTTCGTTGCCGGCCTGGTTGCCTGGATGGCGTTCACCGCCGCGGGATGTGCGACTGCACCCGCGGTCGGCCGTGGCGGGCCGGTCTACGACATCTCCATCGCCACCATAGACGGCTATCCAACCGCCGATCGCGGTCCGGCCGCCTATCCCGCGGTCACCATCCAGGTCGGCACCAGCGTCGCCCGCGTCTGGCTGGCGCACCCGTCGCACCTAGCCGTGGTCAGCCCGGTGATCATGGAGGGCGACGCCACCGCGCTGAAGGATGGCATCCTGGTCGAGCGCAGCTGGAACGAGGCGGTCGTCTATCGCGTGACCGACCAGGACCTCGACGCCGGCGCGGCGCTGGTCTACGTGCCGTCGATGATCCACCCGCCGACCGTGGTCGAGCTGCGCTTCGATCCGGTCGCGCGCGTGGGTCCGGCGGCGCCGTCGTCGCTACAGCGTGAGGACAATCTTTCCGAAGGCCGCCCGACTCTCGAGGAGCCGGTGTCCGATCGCCACGTCCGCTAGCGGCAGCACGCGATCGACGACCGGGCGCAGACGCCCCGCCGCCACCAGATCGATCACGTCGAACAGGCGCGCCTTCGACGCCAGCGTCGATCCCAGGATCGACAGCTGCCGCCAGAAGACATGGCGCAGGTTCAGGATCGGTTCGAAGCCGGCGGTGGCGCCGCAGGTGACGATGCGCCCGCCGCGCGCGCAGGCCACCACGGATTGCGGGAACGTCGCCGCGCCGACGTGCTCGACGACGATGTCGGCGCCGCGCCGATCGGTCAGGCGCTTGATCTCGGGGATGAACGACTCGCCGCCGTCGATCGCTTCGTCGGCCCCCAGCGCCTTCGCGGCGGCGCGCTTCGCCGGCGTCGACGCGGTGGCGATCACGCGCGCGCCGTACAGCTTGGCGATCTGGATCGCCGCCGTCCCCACGCCCGAGCCGCCCGCCAGCACCAGCACCGTCTCTCCCTGGCGGATTTGCGCACGGTCCACCAGCATCTGCCACGCAGTGATGAAAGCGATCGGGATCGACGCCAGCGCCGCGTCGGAGATGCCGGCCGCGCTGGCCGGCACCGGCACCAGATTGGCCGCCGGCACGACCACGAGCTCCGCCTGCCCGCCCCAGTTGTGCTCGCCCAGAAGCTGGTAGTCGGGGCAGAAGTTGTCGCGCCCGTCCAGGCACGCCCGGCAGCGCCCGCAGGAGATACCGGGGTTCAGCACCACCCGCTGCCCCTCGGCGACGCCGCGCACGCCCGCCCCCAGCGCCGCGACCTGGCCGCACACGTCGCCACCGGAGATGTGCGGCAGCGCGATCTTCATCGCCGGCAACCCGCGCCGCAGCCACAGGTCGATGTGGTTCAGCGCCACTGCCGACACGCGCACCTGCACCTCGCCCGGGCCCGGCACCGGCGCCGGCACGTCGCCGATCTCCAGGACCTCGGGGCCGCCGTGCTGGCGGAACAGGGCGGCGCGCATGATCGACGACATCGTACCGGGCCAGCGGCCCTCTTCCGAGAAGAACCCGCCTCCGGTAAATCTTCACCCGTCGATCTGGTCTACGTCGCGCCCGCGCGCCGGCGGCCAGCGGCGCCCTGGTCGGCCGCCGCCTTCGCCGTCGTCACGACGTCGGCCACCGCGGCCAAGAACCCGTCCAGCGTCGCGTCTGAGATCTCGCCCATGTTGGCCACCTGCACGTGGCGTTCGCCCAGCGCTCCCTTGCAGTGATAGATGACGAAGCCGCGCGCTTTCAGGCCCCAGTACAGCGCGTCCACCGCCAGAAAATCCGGCAGGCGCAGCGTCGAGATGGTGTGCGATTCGCGCCCGGTGTTGGTCAGCGATTCGAAGCCGAGATCGGCGAACACGCGCCGGATGCGCAGCGCCCGCTTGCGGTAGAGATCGCGCCGCGCCGGAACGCCGCCCTGCTCCGCCAGCTCGTCCAGCGCCGTCTCGAGGGCGAAGAACGACGACACCGCGGGCGTGAACGGCGTCTGGCGCAGCTCGGCCAGGTAGCGCCGGTGGCGCTTCATGTCCAGGTAATAGACCCGCGGTGGGATCGCCTCGATGCGCGGCCAGACCTCGGGCGCCACGCACAAGAACGAGACCCCCGAGACCGAATGCAGGCACTTGTTCGCCGACGAGTAACAGATGTCGATGCAGTCGCGCCGGACGTCCAGGTCCTCGCCGCCCAGCGCCGACACCGCGTCGACGATCAGCGTGACGCCGCGCGGGCGGCAGAGCTGCCCGATGGCGGTGACGGGATTGAGGAGGCCGACCGACGTCTCGTGGTGGATCATCGCCACGACGGCGATCGATCGGTCGGCGTCCAGCGCGCGCGCCACGTCGGCCGGATCCGGCAGCGCGCCCCACGGATAGCGCAGCGTCTGGAAGGGCAGCTCGTGCAAGCGCGCGATCTCTTCCAGGCGGTCGCCGAAGGCGCCGTTCGTGACCACCAGGATCGTCTTGCCGGGCGGCACCGACGATGAGATCGCCATCTCCATCGCTGCCGTTCCCGATCCGGTGATGAGCAGCGTCTCGTGCGCGTCGCCCGCCCCGAACACCGGGCGCAGCTTGTGCTGCAACCGACCGACGACCGCCGCGTAGTCGTTGTCGCGATGGCAGACGTCTCGGTGGACCAGCGCGGCCTTCACGCGCGCCGACGTCATGACCGGGCCCGGGCTGAACAGCACGTGGCCCGGCTGGTCCTTCTCCGCCATCAGCCGTTCGATCAGCGCCATCGTGTCGTCGGCGCGCGCCCGCGGCTGGGCCGGAACCACCGGGCGTTCCAGCTCGTCGCCGTAAACCCGCAGCAGCCAGTCGGCGTGCAGGCGCATGTCGGCGCTGTCGACGTCCTGCCACAGCTTGCCGGCCACGTCGTGCGCCGTCACGCGGCCGCGCGCCGCCGCCGCCTGCACGCCCTCCGTCAGCGAGGGTTCGGGCAGCCGATCCAGCGCGTCCAGCAGCGACGGCGCCATCACGAACAGGCCGGCGCTGACCGCCTGGTAGGCGCGCAGCTCCTTGCCGATCTCCAGCACCGCGTCATCGTCCAGGTGAACCTTCGTAGCGTCGTCGATGTCGAACACGCGCGCGAGATCGCGGTCGACGCAGATCACCGTCTGGCCCCCTTCGGGCGCGCCCGCCGGCAGCGCGCACAGCTGGCGGACCAACGCGGGGGCCTGGATCTGATCCGCCATCACCAGCAGCGTTCGTTCGTGGGCGGGGATGAACGGTCGCGCCGCCTGCACCGACAGGCCATTCGGTTTCATCCAGGCCGGATTCTCGAAGAAGCTGACACCCCGCTTCTGCTCCGTCCCCAGCTGCGTCGATCGCTCGACCTGCTGGCGGATCGCTTCACCCTGCCATCCGACGACGATCCCGACCTTCTGGATGCCCACCCGCCCGAGCAGCAGCAGGGTTCGTTCGATCAGCGTCATGCGCCCGACCACCGTCAGGCAATTCGGCCCGTCGTGATGGCCCACCTTGGCGCCCTTGCCGGCCGCCAGAATCAGCGCACGCGTGATCATTCGCGGGCGGGCGACGCTATTTTGCGGTGGCGACCGCGTGAGGCATGACAGCGTCGACTTCGGTGCGGAAGGTCAGCTGGTAGACCGAGTTCTCGGTCTCGACGTACAAGCGATCACCTGTCGGTTCGCCCATGACCCGCTTCACCGGCGTCGTGACCATGCGGTGACCGTTGGGATCCCGAAAAATCACCATCCCTCGCCCCACGATCGGATAGCTGATCAGGTACCCGGCATAGACACGCCCCACGCCCAGCGACGCACGGTCGCGGCCATGGTCCCGAATCTTTCTAGCGGTTACGTTGACCAAGCTGGCGAGTCCTCTCACAGGCTATCACAGCACCGCCCATTTTTCCCCGCCGGGGGTTACCCAGGAATTTAACACGCGAGATCGGTGGGGCGAAGCCCCAAGCTGACGTCAGCACCAGGTCTGATGCCACGAATTGTGCAAAGGTGTCAGGCACCTCACCGATGTTCAGGAACGAACTCCGACCTGAACTCCAGGACCGCCTTGGCGAGGGCGGCAGCGATGCGTTCCTGGCCATTTGGCGAGGCCAGGGCGGCGCTCTCATCAGGGTGATCCAGGAATCCCACCTCGATCAAAATACCAGGGGCGCCGGCCTCGCGCAGCACATCAAGCGCGGCGCCCCGCTGTCGGATGCCCCGGCTGGACCCTGGCCCCAGCGTGTCGCGGAGGTGGCGCTCCATCAGGCGGGCGGCGCCCGCCGCGCGCACGGCGTCGCCCCGGACGCGATGGGCCTCCCAGGCGCCGTCGGCGTCGTCGGGCTGGCGAGCAGCCGCCAGCGCGGCGTCGTCCTCGATCTCCTGCGGTGACAGGATGTAGATCTCGAACCCGCGGCGCGTGCCGGGCACCACGCCGGGTGGCGAGGCGTTGGCGTGCAAGCTGATGAACAGGTCGGCGCGTGCCGCCTGCACGCAGCGCGCGCGCGCGCGGATCGGGATCAGCACGTCCTCGTCGCGGCAAAGGACGACTTGCACGCGCTCGTCCGACGACAGGCGGGCACGCAGGCGCCGCGCCAGCTCCAGCGTCACCCTCTTCTCGAAGATGGGGCCCTTCGAGCCAGCCGTGCCGGCCACGCCCGCTGCGCCCAGGTTCGAGCCGCCATGTCCGGGATCGACGGCGACGACGAAGGGGCGCGCGGATGCGACGGTCTCACGGCCAGCGGCCAGCAGCACCAGCGCGGCGGCGACCGAGCGGGCGCGCGCTCGGGGCGGCGATGCTCGTGTGCCGGCGACGGTCACGGTTCGACGATAACACTGGTCGCTGCCGTTCGCGCTTTCGCGGCGTTATGCGGCGTTATACTGTTTGGCCGACCAATGCCGAGCCGGGTCCGAGCGGGAAACTTGACGGCCGCATTGCTGGTGGTTTCGCTCCTAGAGCTGGTCGGCAATCGGCTGGCGAACCGCCTGTTCTTGCCCCGCTCGACGGTGTCGGGCGCGGCGCCCGCCTTTTCGTCGGGGCGCCTGGTCAGCGATTCGGGACCTTTTCTCTACTACCTGACCGGCATCCTGGCGCTGCTGGTGTTGCTGGGGGCGATGATCGGCCTGCTCCGGCGCGGCGAGCTGTTCCCGCGCGCGGTGCGCTTCACGGTCGCGCTGATTGGCGCCGTCTTCTGGTTGCTGGCGTTGCTGGCGCTGTCTTTCGGTCAGGTGCCGCCGCGCTTCTTCCTGCCCATCGAGACCGGCTATGGCTTCCTGGCCCTGCTGGTGTTCGCCTCGACGCTGGGCGCGTCGCTGCCGCCCCGGGTGAAGGCGGGCGTGGGGCTGCTGGTCGTCGCGCCGGTCCTTCACATCTTCGCGCTGATCGCGGATCGCTCCGGGTGGCTGCGCGACGGGGGCGCGGCGGCCCTGGTCCTGCCGCGGGCGGCGGACGTCGCCTTGCTGCTCTGTGGGCTTGGCGCGCCCCTGTTCTGGCTCGCGCAGCCGTGGCGGCGCCGGCGCTGGACGGCGCCGCTGGCGATAGGGACGCTGGTGATGGCGGTGTTTGCCTGGCTGCTGGTGGCGCGCTTCGACATCTTGCAGGCGGCGGCGCTCTATGGCCTGCGCATCGAGCTCGGCGGCCCGGCTTCGCTGTTCGGCATCGCCTCCTGTGTCGCGCTGCTGGCCTGGACCGTGGCGGTGGTTCAATTGCTGGGGCAGCGCGGCCCCGCGCGTCTGGTCGGTTATGGGCTGGGGCTGATGGCGGTCGCGGGGCCACAGCCCGGGTCAGCGGTCGAGTTGACGGTGTCGCTGGTCGGGCTGCTGTCGGTGGCGGTGGGCGTGTTGCGGACGGTCGGCTCGACGGGCGCGGCCGCGCGCGTTCAGCCGATCGCCGACTGGAGGGCCTACGTCGGACGCGTGGCCGGAGCGGCCAGCGATCCATCAGGTCCGGATGGCTCGCCGCCCGAAGCGGTGGTGGTCGAGGAAGACGATCTCGAAGTCAGCCGCATTCGAGGCTACCGGCGCGGCCGGCCGATGTGGGTTCGATTCCTGCGACGGCGCGGGCGCGTCGTCGAATATGAAGCGGTGGTGGGCGACCCGGGGCGCGCGCCGCCCGACGCCACCATCGAACGCCATCGCAGCTGGCTGGCGCGCAGCCCGGAGCAGCGCCTGCCGCTGCCGCGCGTCCGCACGGGCGACCCGACGTTCGATCAGAAGTTCAGCGTCCATGGCCGCGCGCCGCTCGGCGACGAGAGCCTGCGCCGCCGCTTTGCCGCGCAGGGCGCCGGCGTGCTGAGCTTGTGGGCGGGCGCCGCTGCACGGTACCGGGCGCTCGGCGACGCGGGCGGAGACGGCTTCGTCGACGCGCCGCTGGCCGGACGCTGGCACGCCGAGGAGTCCGTGGCGGCGGTGGTGGCCGATCTCGATCGGCTCGCCGACCTGATCGAGGCGTCCTGATCAGCGCGCCGACGGCGCGGACGGGTCGGCGGGGATCGTGGCGGTCGGCGACGGTTCGCCGTGGCGGGGCGGGGCTGCTTCCAGCGCCTTGATCTGGCCGCGCGCGGCCGGCGCGTCGGAACCACTCGGTGCGACCGCCAGATAGCGCTTGTACGTTTCGATCGCCTGCGCGGTTTCTCCCTGGGCGCGGAATGCTTCCGCCAGACCGAAGACGGCGGCCGGGTAGTCCGGCGACGCGGCCAGCGCGCGCCGGAACGTGGCGATGGCTGACATCACCTTCTCGCGATCCAGCAGCACGAACGCCTGTCCGGTCAGCGCGGCGACGCCGTTCGGCTGCATGGCCAGCGCCTCGTCGTAAAGCTTCTGCGCCTTGCCCGGCTGGCCGTTTTCCAGCAGGCGGTCGGCCTCGGCGACCAGGCGCTCGTAGGTCTTGGGCTTGACGGGCGTGGCGGCGTTGCCAGCGGCCGCCGTGACGGCTGCCGGC
>DATKEU010000008.1:0-3530 GCA_035544495.1 Polyangia bacterium
CGGAGGGCGGACGATCGCCACGAAGAGCTGGGTGCAGGCCGACGACACCGTCCAGAACCGGCTGATCACTGAGCTGACGTTGACCGGTGGCGGCGCGCTGGCAGCCAGCGTGACGCTGGCGCTCGGACACGGCAACACGTACCCGAGCGCGACCGGCGCCACCGGATCAGCGGCGGATGTGCTCTATCGTGACGCGCGTGCGGACGCCGGCGACACCGTCGGCAACCAGCCGGCGCGCCGGGTGCGGGTCGCGACGCGCGTCGTGGGCGCGACGGGGACCGTCGCCAACGACGCGCTCGGCTTCACCCTGACGTCTGATGCGCCCGTCTGGTTGATCACGGGCGTGATGAGCAACCTCGACTATCCCGGCTTCGAGACGCGCGTCGTGGACAGCGTGTCGGCGCTTGGCGCCGGCGACGTGACGGCGCTGGAGGCCGCGCATCGAGCCTGGTGGGACCGTTTTTATCGCCAGTCTTTCGTCGAGATCCCCGACAAGGCGCTGGAGAAACACTTCTACGCGGCGCTGTACCTGTTCGGCAGCGCGTCCCGCGCCGGGGAGCAGGCGCCTGGCCTGTGGGCGAACTGGGTGATGCGGGACCCGGCCTGGAATGGCGACTATGGCCTCGACTACAACTACGAGGCGCCGTATTACGCCGCCATGCCCACCAACCACATCGAGCTGGCGGACAACTATGACCAGCCCATCATCGACTGGCTTCCGAACGCGCGCGTCGAGGCGATGAACCACGGCTGGACCGGCGCGTACTACCGCGTGCACATCGGCCCATTGCCGAACGGCAGCGCCGACACCAACGAGTGGAACCAGAAGTTCAACAACGCCTTTGCCGCCAGCGTGATGATCACCCGCTACTACGCGACCCGCGATCCGGCGTACGCGGCTCGAGTTTACGAAACGCTGAAGGAGATGGCGACGTTCTGGCAGGACTATCTCAAGACCGACGGCACCCGGTACGTCGTGTACAGCGATCCGCAACACGAAGGCGGCACCGACCCGCAAGTGAACGGGGTGATGTCGCTCGGTTTCGTCCGGTTTCTTCTGCAAGGGACAATCGATGTCAGCATCGCGCTGGGCGTGGACGCCGACCAGCGCGCGGTCTGGCAGGAGAGACTGGCGAAGCTTTCGGCCTTTCCGACGTTCACCAGAAACGGCAAGACTGTCTTCCGGTACACGGAGGTCGGGCTCGACTGGTATCCGCAGAACGCCGTCGGGATCCACCACATTTACCCGGCCGGGCAGATCGGGCTCGACAGTGATCCGACGTCGCTGTCGATCGCCCGGAACATGGTCGACGAGATGGCCCGCTGGGACGATCAGAACGGCACCAACACGTTCTATCCGGCCGCGGCGCGCGTGGGCCACGATCCCGCCGACATCCTGGCGCACCTGGCGGCCTGGGTGCAGGGCAACGCCTATCCCAACCTGCACATTCACACGGGAGGTGGCGGGATCGAGAACCTCAACACGGTCCCCTCGACGATCACGGAGATGTTGCTGCAATCGTTCCAGGGCAAGCTGCGGCTGTTCGCCGATTGGCCGATGTCGGCGGATGCGCGCTTCGGCAACCTGCGCGCGTGGGGCGGATTCCTGGTCGCCAGCCGCCTGCGGGGCGGGACCGTCCAGTACGTTCGCATCACCAGCGAGCAAGGGCAGGCGGCGACTCTCGTCAATCCGTGGCCGGCAAAGGTCGTGCGCCTGTATCGAAATGGCATCGACGCAGGCACGTCGACGGGCGCCGAGCTCGTGCTGCCGACGGCGAAGGGCGAGGTCCTGACCCTGGCCCCGGACGGTACGTCGTACGCGGAGATCGTCGCGGGCTTCTGATAGGGGACGGGGACCCTCCGGCGGGCGAAGCCCGCCTGCGTCCGACGCCACCCGATGTCAGTGGTTGGCTGGCGCGCCGATTCGGAGGCACGACGCGCGTCCGATCTGGGCGCGCCGGTTCATGGGACCATCACCGGTGAGCGGCAACACCCGCTCGAAATCGCCGATGGCGCGCGCGCAGTCGCCGGCGGCGGCGCGCAGCTCGCCGCGAATCAGGCGGAGCTCCAGATCCCGCGCTCCTTCGGACAGGGCCAGCCCGTTCAGTCTGTCCAATGCGCGGCGCCGCTGTCCCCCTAGGAGAAGCGCATCGATCCGCAGGCGGGCTGCCTCCGGCGCCAGCACCCCGGTCGAGAAGCGCGCGTCATAGTCGTCGAGAAGAGAAAGGGCTCGGTCTGGATCCCGTCTTTTCCGCAGCGCCATCACCGCTCGCTCGAGCAGGGCGCTTTCACCAGCGGCGGCCGGGCGGCGGCGAGGCGAGGCGTTGATCGAGATCGGGGGCGGCGAGGTGGTGGGCGCAGGCGGGGGCTGCTCCTCCCGCGCTGGTGGCGTCGCTGGCGCCGCCGCGAGCGTCGGATCGATTCGATTGGCTGCCCGGTGTCCTGGCCGCCCGCCCGACGAGGCAGGCGCGGTGGGTGGCGGCAGCAGACCCGACAACAGCGGCCGCCAGCTCGGCGCCCATCCGCGCGCCGCACCGACCACGCCTCCGCCGAGCAAGATCAGCGCGCCGACGAACATCCAGACGACGGCGGGCGCCCAGCGCCGCCCCGCCGAGGTGGGGCGGATCGACCCGTCGAGTCGCATGCGCACGCGCGCCAGTCCCGCCGCCGACAGCGGCGCTGGCGGCTTTACCCGTCGCAGAAGCGCGCCCGCCCGTCGCTCCAGCAAATCCGTCTCGCCCGGGGGGCCAGGTATTTCAACCAGACGCACCGGCGCGCTGCTCTCATCGGCCCCACCGGACATCGAGTCGCCGTCGCTCATCGCGCGCGACCTCCTGCCTGTTTCGCTTCCCGCGCCAGCAAGCGTCGCAGGAACTGCTTTCGCGCCCGGTGCAGTCGCAACCAAACATTGGAGACGCTGGTGCCGGTGATCCTGGCGATCTCCTCTCCGCTCAATCCCTGCAATTCGAAGAGGATCAGCACCGTGCGATGCGCTTCCGACAACTCCTCGAGGATCTGGTACGTGAGCCCCTTGGCCTCCTTCTGCTCGATCGCCTCCAGGGGCGACGCCGACGTCGCCTGGGCGTTCTTGATCGCCTCCGCACCGCCGGCATCACCGCCGCCCACCCAGCCGAACCAGCGGCGCCAGCGGCGCGCGCGCCGGCGATCGGAGACGACACGGATCGTGATCGTGTACAGCCAGGCCGCAAGGCTGGCATCGGGGCGCAACGTGTGCAGCCGCTTGTGGACGACCAGGAAGACCTCGTGAACGACGTCCTCGGTCTCGACGTCTCGCCCCGTCAGCCACCCGACCCATCGCGCGACCTTCGGCGCGTGCAACCGGTAGATCTCGTCCAGCGTCGGCCTCTGCAGGTCTTCGGACGACTGGCCGTTCGGCGATTTCAACACCGGACCCTCCGGCGCAGACGATGGCCGGCCCGCGAGGACGCCGCGACCGCCAGTGGCCAACACGAGAACGGGCTTGGTCATAACTGCGCGGGAATCAAATGGGTTGGAATCGCGCTTCCTTT
>DATKEU010000009.1:0-3116 GCA_035544495.1 Polyangia bacterium
GGTTACCGCCGCTCCAAGCCCCCCTCAAGGCGCGCGCGCCGGACCCGATGTCTGAGCCGGCGAGGGGAACCCACCCCTCTCGCCGCCCCGACGAAGCGAATGGGGCCCGCCCTCACACCCGCCGCCGTCTCGTCTTCTCGACAACCGCCCCGGTGCGGCCTCCTAAACACCCAGCGCTACACCGCCGTCGACCGGACCGCAGCCCGCGCCCGATCGGGCCACGGACCGACGTCCGCCAGATAGCCAGGCAGCCATGGAAACTGAGAAGCGATGGCGGGCGCGTTGCCCGCGAACCGCGCCAGGACGTCCCGCTGCCCCAGGCGCAAGGTGTCGATCCAGGCGCGCAGCGTCTGATCGGCCAGTTGCCCGTCGATGTCGATGGCGAGATCACTGTCGCGCCCGCGACAGAGATCGGTGACGAGAATCCCGATCCCGGCTTCCGGGAAGGTCGGCACGAGGGCCCGGCACAGCGAAGCGGAGGCCTCGGCTTCACCGGCGGCGAGGAGCGCCTGGGCCAGACGCAGAGCCGTGCGGCCGTGCGGCGGCTCGCCGGCGGCCAGGCGCAGCTCGCCGACCGCGGCGCCGGCGTCGCAGGCCAGCAGCGCCGCCTCGCCCAGCGCCTCGTGCAGCTCGGGCGAGTCGCCGTAGCGCGCGCGCAGCCCGGCGGCGAAGTCGCGCGCGCCGGCCTCCCCACGCCGCGCGCGGATGATCAGCATGCTGAGCAGCAGCGCCTCCTGGTCGCGCGGGTTGTACGCCAGCGCCTCGTCGACGCGGCGCCAGGCCTCGGGCAGATCGGCGGCGGCGATCGCCAGCCGGGCCAGACCCATGAGCGGGCGCACCGTCGCCATCTGCACGTCGGCGGTGACGCCGGCCAGCGCCCGGCAGCGCCCGAAGTCCGCCGCCGCGCCCACCGTCTCGTCGCCGAGCTCGCGCAGCTCGCCCCGCCGCAAGAACAGCGCCGCCGACGAAGGCACGAGATCGATCCAGGCGGCGATGAAGCCGAGCGCCCGGTGGGTATCCCCGGGGTGAAGACCGTCGGCAATGAGGGCGATGAGCTCGCCGCCGAAGTGCTGGCCATCCAGCGCCAGCGGCCCCGCCTTGTCGAGCGCCGCCTCCGCTTTCTTCGCCGCCTCCGCCGACAGGGACCTGTCGCGCCAGAAACGGGCCAGCTCCAGCAGCTTGAACCAGCTGTAGAAGTCCGCCGGATCGCGCTCGACGCAAGCGCGGAGCAGCGCCGTGTCGCGTTCCTTCTTCTTTCGATTGGCGGCGCGCTCGCGCACGTACCCCAGGTGATCGACGGCGGCGCCAATCCGCCCCAGGCGCTTGCCGGTCTCCTCGAGATAGCGCACCACCGCGCCCGTGACGTCCTCGTGAATCGGGTGGCTAAACCGTATGCTGGGGTGGTTGCGAAACAAACGCAGCAGCGGCGATTCGCGCCGGTGACCGTGCGGCAGGAGGTTGCGCATCAACAGCGTCGCGGCGCCCACCGTGTCGTCCGCGATCAGCGCGCGCAGCTCGGCCCGCACACCCGGCGTGGCCATCTCGTCGGCGTCCAGCGCCAGCACGAAGTCGCCGGTGGCCACGTCCAGCCCCGCGTTTCGCGCCGCCGAGAAATCGTCCGCCCAGGCGTGCCTGACGATGCGCGCCCCCGCCGCCTCCGCGATGGCCACCGTGGCATCGGTCGACCCGGTGTCGACCACCACCAGCTCGTCCCAGAGGCCGGCGGCGCAACTCAAGAACCGCGGCAGCAGCTCCGCCTCGTTCTTGACAATCATGCACAGCGAGACGGTCTTAAGCATGGCGTCCCGTCTTTCGGCTAGCGATCTCCGTAGGCTCTGCGTGCTCTGCCAGAAACACTAAACCTGCGCAGCGAGGTGTTCAACTTCGCCGAAGCGGTATCCGCCAACTCGGTGCAACGCTGTAGCAGCTCGCGCATCCGTGATACCTGATCCGGATCCAGGCGCCGGCCAGCGGCGGCCCGACAGAACCCGGCCAGGCGCTGCGCCGCCGCCGCGGCGCCCTCGATCTCGCCGGCGTTCAGCAGCTCGGCGACCTGGGCCAGCGACGCTTCGATCTCGTCTTCGGTCTGGACAGTGGCGGCGGAGCCCGTCATTTCGCGGCCGGCGCGTGTTGACCGCCTTGCACGATGCCCACCGCGGTGGCGAAAGCGTCGGCGATGGGAGCGAAGACGCGCTCGGCCTCGCGGATGGGCTTGGCGTTGCGGGTGCCGGCGCCCACGACCAGACGATCGGCGACGAAGAGGTACAGGTCGGTCAGCTGCGCGCACAGCTGCGGCGCGCGCGCGTGATCCAGTGTTGCCGTCAGCTCGGCCACGATCTCGCCCGCCTTGGACAGTGGCTCGGCCGCCTCGATGGCCCGCCCGGTTTCAAGCGCGGCGGCACCCAGGCGGATGTGCTTGAGGGCGGTTTCGAACAGCAGCACCATCAGGCGTTCCTTCGACGCCGTCTCATTGCGGGTGTTGGCATACCGTTTCACTGCGAGCATGTCTTCTCCGATCCGCTACTTGCCCGATTGCGCGCTTTGCTGGGTGAGGAAATTTCCCGCCGACTTGAGATCGCCCACCAGTTGCTCCATCGCCGTGAACTGGGTGATGAGGTTGTTCTTGTAGGCGTCGAGCCGCGTTTGCATGTTCTCGGCATCAGTGTCCATCTGCTTGATGGTGCTGTTGAGGCCGTTGGTGCGGGTGGTGAAGATGCCGTCGATGACGTCGGTGAACTTCTGCTGCAGGTCGAAGGCCTGCGCGCTGACGCCGCTGACCGTGTTGCTGAAGATCGTGTTCACCGCGGAGGCGTCGGTCTGGATGGCGTTCGACAGTCGGGTGCTGTCGATGGAGAGCGTCCCGTCCTGGTAGTTCGTCTTCAGGCCCAGGTCGGCCATGGTCCGCACGCTGCTGAGGCCGCTGACCTGCGTCGTCAGCACGGACTGCAGGCTGGTCAAGAGCGAGCGCATCGTCGAATCGCCGGCCAGCGTCGAGTCGCGATTGCCGTCGGAGCCCACCGTCTGGTCTTTCGCGATGGTGGTGACGATGTCGTTGTAGGCGTCGACGAACTTCTGCAGGTTGCTCGCCGTCGCCGACGTGTCGTAGTCCATCGTCA
>DATKEU010000010.1:0-6914 GCA_035544495.1 Polyangia bacterium
CGTCGGAGGTTCGCTTCAACCCGATGTCGTATCACAACGGATCGATCTGGCCGCACGATAACGCGCTCATCGCGGCGGGGCTGTCCCGGTATGGGCTGACGGCGGAGGCGCAGCAGCCGTTCTCGGCCCTGCTGGCGGCGAGCGCGTTTCTGGATCTGCAGCGCCTGCCCGAGCTCTACTGCGGGTTCGACCGCCGCCCCGGCGAGGGCCCGACGCTGTACCCGGTCGCCTGCCTGCCGCAGGCCTGGGCGGCCGGTTCGCCCTTCATGCTGTTGCAGGCGTTGCTGGGCCTGCGCGTGAGTGCCCGCGCTTGCGAGGTCCGCTTCGACAACCCGGTGCTGCCCGAATCGATCAGCGAGCTGCGCATCCGCAACCTGATCGTCGGGCAAGCCAGCATCGATCTGCTGCTGGAACGCCACCCCCACGACGTGGGGATCACCGTGCTGCGCCGGGAAGGAAAGATCGGCGCCGTGGTCACGAAATAGTGACGGTGTTCGCGGCCGGCCAGCGCGGTACGCGGCCGCGCGCAGCCGGCGGCGGCGGTGCGCAGCGCGCGGACAGCACATCACGCAGGCGCGCGCGCGCCCGCCACAGGCGCGTGCCCACCGTCGAGATGGGGATGCGCAGCGTGGCGGCGATGTTCTGATAGTTGCGGCGCTCCAGGTGCGCCAGGACGAAGACCTCGCGCAGGGCCGGTGCGAGGTCGGCCAGCGCCGAGTGGACATCGTCCAGGGTCACCCGCCCGAGCAGCACGGCCGTCACCCCGCCGGCGGCGTCGTCGGGCGCGGGCGGCGTGGCAAGGCCGGCTACCTCGTCGTTGTCGATGTCGACATAGCGGCGCCGTTCCCGGCAGCGATCCGTGAAAAGATTCTTCAGGATTCGCCGCAGCCAGGCCGACAGGTTCGAACCGGCCTGGAACCGCGCCCCGGCGCGCAGGGCGCGTTCGAAGGTGTCCTGGACCAGATCATCGGCCATCGAGCGATCCCCGCTCAGCATGCTGGCGTACGCCAGCAGTGACCGGCGCTGGCCAAGCAGCAGGGCGGCGAACGATTCATCCCCCGTCTCGCCGCCACCGCGGACGGCGGACGACGGTCCTGCCGTCACGACTACCTGCAAGGCCCCATTGGTTGTCATGGTCGTGTTCCCCCCAAGCGGTTTCATCGGTGTCATCCCCCTGGCGAGGCGCAGCAATCGCAAAGGCGATGCCAGCGGCGCGGGCGGCGCGGCGTCGGCCAGATTGAACGAGATCTCGGTCCGCCGAGGGCGCCGGTTGTACAAGTTGTCCGGCGGCGCGCGCGGTCGTTGAACAACTCGTCCGACGGACCGCGCCTCGGCGCGGGCGAGACGGGTCTCTGCTCAGTCTGCGCAACTCCGCCGACTGTGCCGCCGTTGCACAGTCTGTGAGGCGTCTACCCGCCGCGCGGCCGCGGAATGTTGTACGACTTGAGGCGCGCGCAGAACGTCCGCCGGGGCATGCCGAGCATCCTCGCGGCGCGCGTCTGGTTGCCCTGGCAGCGCGCCAGCGCGTCGACGATGCGATCGCGCTCCTGGCGATCGCCCTCGTCCAGCGACTCGGTCGCGACCGGCATCACGCCCGCCGCGCGCGGCGCCGACACCGTCGCCGCCAGCGCCGAGTCGCGCATCTTCTCGACGGGCAGATACTCGAGGGTCAGCTGGTCGCCCTCGCACAGCAGCAGCGCGCGCTCCATCACGTTGCGCAGCTCACGGATGTTGCCCGGCCAGGAATACGCGTGCAGCAGCGCCAGCGCCGGCGCCGTCAGAACCGGCACCGCCCGCGCGAGCAGCTTCGCCGACTGCTCGAGGAACGATTGCGCCAGCGACTCGATCTCCTGGCGGCGCTCGCGCAGAGGGGGAACCACCAGCGAGATGCCGTTCAGGCGGTAGTAGAGATCCTGGCGGAAGTTCTTGCGATCGACCTCGTCCTCCAGCACGCGGTTGGTGGCGGCCAGAAAGCGCACGTCGATCTCGCGCGGCTTCAGCGCCCCGACGCGCAGCACCCGCCGCGTCTCGATCACCCGCAGCAGCTTCGCCTGCACCGGCAGGGGCAGCTCGCCCACCTCGTCCAGCAGGATCGTTCCGCCCTCGGCCGTCTCCAGCAGGCCGGGCTTGGTCTCGCCCGCGCCGGTGAAGGCGCCGCGCTCGTGCCCGAACAATTCGCTCTCCAAGAGCGTCGCCGAGAAGGCGGCGCAGTTGAGCCGGAGAAGGGGCTTGCTCGCGCGCGGCGACAGCTGGTGGATGGTCTCCGCCATCACCTCCTTGCCGACGCCGGTCTCGCCCAGGATGAGGACGTTGATGTTGCCGGCGGCGGCGCGCATGGCCAGCGTGTGCAGGCGCCGCATCTCGGGCCCGTACCTGCCCGCGCCCGACGGGGGGGCGGCCGGCGTCTCGCGCCCGCTGACGCGCGCGCAGGCCTCGGCGATGAGCGCCTCCGCGGACAGGGCGTCGGTGGGATAGAACGCCAGGCCGCTGCGGGCCGCGATCCCGCGCTCCTCCAGCGCCGCCACCAGGCGCTCGGCCACCTCCTCGGCGCGCGCGCGCCGCGGTTCGAACAGCAGGATCTCGTATTCGTTCGGCCCGTACAGCGCCAGCACGTCGTCGCCGCCGATGATGCCGGCCACCGCCTCGGACACCGGCTCGGGCGGCGTGCCCGGATCGACGTGCAAGCGAATCATCGCGAAGGCTCGGCCCGTCCGCTCGCTGCGCGCGCACTCTTCATCCAGCCGAACCTCGAAGTACGCGTGCGTGGGCAGGCGGCGCGCGCGCGGGTTCGGCCGCCGGCGTTGCACCATCAGCGTCGCCCACCCGACGGAGATCGCCTCGCCCGGCAGCACCGCCGCCCGCTGCCCGGGGGAGAGGCGCGACCCGCGCAGCAGCGTGCCGTTGGTGCTGCCCAGATCCTCCACCTGCAGCGTGGGACCGACGTGCAGCCGCGCGTGGTGGCGCGAGGCGCTCGCCTCGTCGACGCGCACGTCGTCGGTCTCGTCGCGGCCGATGGTCACCGATCCCTGCTCGGGCAGGGGATGCACGGCGAAGACGTTCGGCCCCATCACGATGAGGTGCAGGATCTCCGGGTCGTCGGTCGCGGCCTCCATGGCGCGCATGGTGGGCGCGGCGGGGTCGGACGTTTCCGTCGGGCGATCGGTCATGAACCGGCTCGGGATTCTAGCTCCGTGCCGGCGTCAGCGCGCCGTCGTCTCGTCACCGAGCGCGGCCAGCGCGCCCTCGATCTCGCCGCGCGCGTGGCCGTCGCCGCGCCGGGCGCAGACGTCGATTCCCCGCCGGTAGACGGCGGCGGCCGCCGCCGTGTCGCCCAGCGCGACCAGCGTGTTCCCCGCGTGCAGGTAGCTCGCGGTGTAATCGGGGCAGGCCGCGATCAGCGATTCGAAGGCGGCGCGGGCCTCCGGCATGCGCCCGGCGTTCTTGTGCTCCATCGCCAAGGCGTAGCGCGGAAATGGATCCTGCGGCGCTTGCGCGATGAACTTCAGCAGGGCGTCGACGCGAGACACGCGTTCGCCTCACACCGGGTGCAGGCGCCGCTGCGGCCCCGGCAGCTCGTCGGCCGGCCCGACGACCTGGCGGTTCTGGGCGTCGACCCAGACGATGCGCGGCTTCCAGGACCGGGCCTCCGCCTCGTTCTCCGCCTCGGCGAAGGTGGCGATGATGACCAGGTCGCCCGGGCGCGCGTGGTGGGCGGCGGCGCCGTTGACGCAGATGACGCCCGAACCGGCGGGACCCTCAAGGGCATACGTCTCCAGGCGGCTCCCGTTGGTGACGTTCCAGATCGCGACGCGTTCGTGGGGCAGAATGTCCGCCGCGCGCATCAGAGCCCCGTCGATGGTGACCGATCCTTCATATGCGAGGTCGGCTTGCGTGACGGTGGCGCGGTGGATCTTCGACTTGAAGAGTGTCCGGCGCATTTTTTCCTCCGTCCCGGCCGGAAAAAACCGGTCCAGGCGTGGTCAATACGAAAGGATAGAAGCTGCTGGACGGCAAGTCAAAGGTTGACGCCCCGACGGCGATCCAGCACGCTGAAACACCGTGAACGGGCGAGATTTCAAGCGCGTGCTGGGCGTCGACCTGGGAGGCGGCAAAGGCAAGAAAACGGCCTTCGCGATGCTGAACGTCGACGCCGAGGGCGGGCGGGCGACCGTCGTGGAGATCGCGCCACGCTCCGGCGGCCTGCCGCTGTACGACGGCCCGCTCGTCGAATCCATCCGCGGGGCCGCGGACGGAACGTTGCTGTGCATCGACGCGCCGCTGACGCTTCCGCCTTGCTTGCGCTGCGCGGTGCCGGTCTGCCCGGGCCAGACCGCCTGCGTGGATCCCGCCGTGATCGAGATGCGCCGACTGGCCGCCGGCGCGGCGGCCGCGGCGGACCCGCCGTCCGATCGCGATCTGCGGCGTGGCAAGCCGCCGGTCACGCCGTACACGCAGCGCCCGACCGAGGTCTTCTGGGCCGCGCGCCTGGGCATCGTCCCGCGCGAGGCGCTGGGTCAGGGCACCGGCCCGCTGGCGGCGCGCGCCGCCTTCATCACGCGCGCCCTGGCCGATCGGTTCACGCTGAACCGCAATCTGCTCGAGGTCTATCCGAAGGGGACGCTGCACGCCCTCGGCTTCCAGCGCCCGTACAAGAAGCACCTGCACGAACGCGAGACCAGGGCCGCGATCCTGGAGGCGCTCTCGGACGAGCTGCAGTTTGGCCCCGGCGTCTGGCGCGAGGTCTGCATCCAGAGCGATCACCTGTTCGAGGCGGTGATCTGCGCCTTCACCGGCTATCTGTGGGCGCGCGATTCCTGGACCGCCCCCGAGGGCCTCGATCGCCCCGACGGCTGGATCTGGATTCCGCCCGTCGAAGAATCCGATCTGCGCGAACGCACGGCCGCGGAAGGCTGAGGCTGTCTGGCTGATCGCCAGTCGATCAGCCGGAGCTGACGGCGCGCGCCGGTTCCGTCGGGTTACCGGCCGGTGGCCGCGGACACGTCGGTGGGATCGTCGTGGTCTTCGCGGTCTCGGTGGTCTTGGCTGTCTTGGTTATCTTCGCGATCTTCGTCGATGCTGGTGCGGCGGCGCTCCGCGGTGGAGCCCAGCAGGTTGCTGGCCCCGCGGTCGCGCAGGAACTCCAGAAACGCCAGCGCGGACGGCAGCTCGGCGGCCGGGATCTCGTCCAGCAGATCGCGCGCCTGGCGGCGGAGGATCTCGCCGGGCGCCTCGCCGGTGGGGATCGCGCGCGGCAGCTCGGCCGGCTCGGACGGCTGAGCGACGTGGCCCCACGGTGGCTGGTTGGCCACCTCGATCTTCATGTGATCCAGCCAGGTCTGGATGTGAAAGTGCAGCAGCTCCGATCGGTACGAGAACCAGCGCTCGCGCTCGGCCGGAAAGGCGAGCAGGACGTCCTTGAAGCGGCGGAAGGCGCCCTTGCCGTCGATGGCGATCAGCAGCCGCTCCCGCAGGGCGGGCTCGGAGACGGAGGCGACGAATCGCTCCATCCAGCGGTACTGCTCGCGCGACGACGCCGGGTCGACGCGCAGGAACCGGTTCGGGTTGGCGGCCACCCGCGCCCGGCGGGCGGCGGCGTCCGGCTCGCCCTCGATGATAGCCAGCAGGTCGCCGTTCTCCAGGTCGAGGAAGCTTTCCTGGTCGGGCGAATTTCTCTCGAAGGCGATCTCGAGATCGCTCCAATTCACTGTGATTGGCGGCATTTTTTTGAAACTTTCTCCGAGCCCCCTCCTCCCGAGAGTTGACCCGGCAATCTAAGGCACCAAGTGAAAGTGTAAAAGCGGAACAGGGCAGACGCAACAGGCGAGGCTGTGACAGTGCGCGGGCCGGATCTGCTTTGACATCAGCCATCACGTGAATAAACTGCCCTTGGCAGGGTGGTCCTGCGGTCCCATCGGAGGTCCTCGTGGCGCGCGTTACCGTTGAAGATTGTTTGCAAAACGTCAACAACCGGTTCGCCCTGGTCATCCTGGCGGCGGAGCGCGCGCGCCAGCTGGCCAACGGTGGCAAACCGCTGGTCAGGTGTCAGAACAAGCCGGCGGTGACGTCGCTGCGCGAGATCGCCAAGTCCCGGGTCAAGTTCAATGAATCGGTCGAGACCACCGTCAACCAGTACCTGGCCGAGATCAAGAACCGCGGGTTGCGGCCCGAGAGACCGGCCGCCAAGTAACGTTCGGGAGCGGCCGTCAGCCGCGCGCGGCGACGACGACCTTGAGGTAGTTGCCCTCGGGAAAGCCCGGCGCGACCGGATAGTCGGGCGGCAGGCCGACGCGCCCGATGATCCGCAGGTCGGTGCGGGCGTCGGCGGCTCCTTCGGCCAGCGCACGGTCCAGTTCAGGCGCGGAGACCTTGGTCGAATTGGTGGCGAACACCAGCAGGCCGCCCTCGTCCAGCACGCCCAGGCAGGCCGTCGCCAGCTCGGCCAGGTCCTTGGCCACCGAGAACTGGCCGGCAGGCCCGTGCGAGAACGTCGGCGGATCGCACACGACGATGTCGAAGCGGCGCTTGCGCTCCGCCAGACGGACCAGCGTCTTGCCTGCGTCGCCGGTGATAGCCTCCAGCTTCGCCGGATCCAGGCCCGAAAGCTCGTAGTTGCGGCGGGTGCGCGCGTGGGCCTTGGCGGCCACGTCGACGGCGGTCACCTCGCGCGCGCCGGCCTTGGCGGCGTGAACCGAGAACGCGCCGGTGTACGAGAACAGATTGAGCAGCCGGCGGTCGGCCGCGCGCGCCGCCACCGCCGCCCAGCCGAGCCGCATGTCCGGAAACAGCCCCACGCCAAGGGGGGCGGTCACGTCGACGGCGAAGCGCGCCGCTCCGTCCTCGACGACGATCTCCAGCGGCGCCTCGTCGCCGCGCGCTCGCACGGCCGGTTCGGGGGCGGCCTGCCCGCCCAGCGG
>DATKEU010000011.1:0-2258 GCA_035544495.1 Polyangia bacterium
AGCAGCGCCAGCGCCAGCGCAGCGAGAAGAAGCGACGGGCGGCGCACGCGTGCCTCAGCGCCGCAGCGACAGCAGGCTGATGATGCCGATCGCCAGCGTGCACAGCGATTCGCCGGCGATGAGGCCGCCGCCCACCAGCGAGGTGGTGCTCATGTCGTCGGGCAGCACCTCGGCGTCGCTGCCGGGCGCGCGCGCCGCCAGCAGGCGGGCCCGCCGGCGGTGTTCCAGCATCGCCTCCGCCGACGACAGGACGCCCCCGACGGCGAACCAGACCGAGGTCGCGAGCTCGACGAAGCCGCCGAACGACGACGCGTAGGGGCTGGACAGAAGGACGCTGTCCACCAGCCAGCCGGCCGCGAACCAGCGTCCGCCCGGCGCCGTCGCCGCGCGCCAGCGCGGGTGGCGCGCCAGCAGCCGGCGCGCCACCTGCGTGAAAAACCCGATGCCAAGGCCGATGCCCAGCGCCAGCAGCTTGTACGGCGGCAGATGTCCGAGATCGCGGATGGCGCCCACGAACTTGAACGTCATCGCCGACTGCCACGCCCCGACCTTGGCCTCCGGGTGGGTGAAGATGTCGATCTTCAGCACCGGGTACTGGTTCAGGAAGAATTGCGCCAGCGCCACCGCCAGCACGGCTCCCATGACGATCCCCACGGCCTGATAACGAAACTGCATGGTGCGGTTCGAGTGCAACCGCCAGCCCGTCGATCGATCCTGCTGCATGTCGACACCGACGGTGCACGACACCAGCAGGATGTTGGCCGCCATCATCCCCACCGCCGGATCGCGCAATCCCAGCAGCGACATCAGCAGCACCGAGACCACGAACGCGCTGGAGATCGGGTTCGAATCGGAGATGCCGGAGGCGATGCCGTTGACGAAGACGAAGACGAACGTCAGCGCGATGGCGAAGATGATGAACCCGGGCGGCTGGTGCAGGAGCTGCGTCGCCACCACCACCAGGGCCGCCGCCCAGAACAGGCACCACACTGCCAGCCGCCTGACGCCGAGACCGCCGGAGGCGCCGCCCGTGTCCTCCGCCGCGGGCGCCGCCGCCCGACTGGCGGGCAGCGCGCGGAATCGCCGCGCCGCCTCGACCGCCAGCATGCCCAGGTCCAGCACCGCCGCGCCCATGATCATGCCGAGCGCGATGAGAAAGCCGATCTTGCGGAACGGATCGTGCGGCCCCAGCCAGCCGATCGCGCGCAGGGAGGGCGTCAGCAGCGTCAGCACGCCGCCCATCACCAGCGCCGGCACCGCTATGCGCGAGCTGACGATGAGGCCCGCGCCCAGCGTCGACGCCGACAGCCCCGTGTTGCCCAGCGCCTCGATCTTCTCGACCAGCGCCGCGACGACGATGCCGGCGCCGGTGCCGCCGCCCAGCTTGCCGATCGACCGGCGCAGAAGGCGCTTGTCGGTCAGCGCGCGCAGGATGTTCGCCACCGCGTGCCCGGACGGGTATTCGAGCTGCAGCCGATCGACCAGGATCGGCGTGTACAGCATGCCGACGCCGATGCCGAACATGCCGATGCAGGCGAAGTAAAGCGCCAGCACCCAGGACGGCGGCAGCGGGATCCCCAGCCACACCATCGCCTGGATGAGGACGCCCATGCCCGACATCGAGGCGACGCTGGCCGCCATGGTCTGCATGTAATTGGCGCCGTGCTTTCCGTCGGCGCCGTATCCGTAGGTCACGCTGCTGCCCAGGATCCCGGCCAGCACCTGGCCGCCCACGAAGAAGCCGAGGCTGAACGTCATGTACGCGGCGGTGACGCCGCCCAGCGGGCCCAGGATGAAGAGCGCGACCGCGGCCAGGAGCAGGTGATATCGGAGACTTCCGGGCGCCGGCAGGAAGCGGCGGACCGCGGGGACATCGTGCGCCGTCATCGAACGCATCATGCTCCGGTCTCGTTTTTGTTGTCGATGGGCAGCTGGCGAATGTCGCGGGACGTCTGCTAGCCTCGGTTCTGCTCGAGGCACGACGTGGCCGCTGCGCACGGATCGCTGGCATTTCTCGCTCTGGCGCTGGCTGCCGAGGCGGTGCCGCCGGCGAACGCGCCGCCGCCCGACGTGGCGGTGGCGCCGCGCGCGGCGACCCGGCTGCCGTCGGGCCTGGCCATGCGCGTGCTCGCGCGCGGCGCCGGCCGGCAACACCCGAAGGACAACGACTGCGTGCTGCTGCGCTATACGATGTGGCGCCGCGACGGAGCGTTCCTGTCGGGGACGGGGCCCACGGGGCAGCCGCAGAACCAGTGCCT
>DATKEU010000012.1:0-6799 GCA_035544495.1 Polyangia bacterium
GCGCCGGCGACGAAGCGCGGCCTGTCGGGCGTGGCGGCGCTCCACTTGGCGGCGGCCGCCTTGGCCTGGCGGGCGGCGGCGACATTCATCTCGTACGCCAGGTGCGAGAGGCCATAGTCGGCCTGCGCGACGGCGTTGGCGCTGAAGGTGTTGGTCTCGATGAGATCGCTGCCGACGGCGAGGTATCCCTCGTGAATGCCGGCGATGACGTCGGGGCGGGTCAGCACCAGGAGATCGTTGTCGCCTTTCAGATCGCGATCGTGATCGGCGAAGCGCGCCCCGCGATAGTCGGCCTCGGACAGCTTGTGGCGCTGGATCATCGTCCCCATCGCCCCGTCGAGCAGCAAGATGCGACGGCCGAGCTGGGCCCGCAGATAACGTTCGGTGTCGGCGGCAGACATGGCGGTCGTGGATGATCCCTTCATTCGTTGGGTGGTTTCTTCGCCCGGCGGGCCAGCGCGGTGACCACGGGGAAATACGGCGCCCGCCGCTCGCGGACGGTGATCTCGCACTGCTCCACCGTCAGGCCGGCTTTTCGCAGCATCTTTCGCAGGCCGATCGGCGCGAAGCCGGCGTGCCGGTGCGCGTAGGCGCCGGTGACGTCGAGATGCTCGTGCTCGCCCAGCGTCACCAGGGCCAGGCGGCCGCCGGGGCGCAAGACGCGCGCGCATTCGTCCAGCACCCGCTGCGGCGTCTTCACGGCGGTGAGCACGTTCAGCAGCAGGACGTCGTCGAAGCGGCGATCGGGGAAAGGCATGTCGTGCAGATCGCCGATCTGGAAGCGGACGTTGCCGAACCCGCGCAAGCGCGTGCGCGCCGCCTGGATCAGCGTCTCGCTCTGGTCGAGGCAGGTGATGGACTTCGCCTGCGGGGCCAAGAGCTGCGCCGTGGCGCCGTCGCCCGCCCCGGCGTCCAGCGTGTCCCCGAGGCGCAGCAGGCCCAGCAGGCCGCGCGCCAGCGACTCCCAGGTCCGCCCCGGCGAATAGTGCCGCTCCATCTCGCCGGCCAGCGCGTCGGGCCAGCGGTCGGTCTTCGTCTGGCGCGCGGCCAGCAGCGCCGCGCAGCGCTGGCGGTCGGCCTCCAGGCGATCGTCGCGCAGGTCGCCGGCGATCAGCGTCCAGACCTTGCGCGCGGCGGCCGGCATCTCGCCGTTGTTCAGGCGGTAGAACGTCGATCCGCCGGCGCGCCGATCGGCCACCACGCCCGCCTCGCGCAGCTTGCCGAGGTGGGTGGAGACGCGCGACTGCCCGAGCTCGGTGATGGTGGTGAGGTCATTGACCGTGAGCTCGTGATCGGCCAGCAGCGCCGCCAGCCGCACGCGCGACGGTTCGGCGAAGAGCTGCAGGAGATCGCTGGCGGCGGCGAGGCTCGACATATTCGTCTATCCTGATGAGCGCATATATAGCAGCCGGCCGCGGGCGTGCCAAGGCCCGGGCCGGCCGGCGCGGGCGGCCCCGGCGGCGGGTCCGTCTTCCGGCCTCACACCACCCGGCCGAACAGCGTGGCCGAGGTGGCCCGCTCGATGCGGACGTCGAGGAAGGCCCCTCGTTCGACGCCGGGTCCCGCCGCGACGATCACCGATCGGAATCCGCTGGTGCGGGCCAGGAACTCGTCCGGCGAGCGCTTCGACACCTGCTCGACCAGCACGCGCTCGCGCTTGCCGACCTGCGCGGCCATGATCTCCCCGCTGATGCGGTGTTGCCGCGCGATCACCCGGGCCAGGCGCTGCTGCTTGACCTCCTCGCCGACGGTGTCGGGCATCTTGCGCGCCGCCACCGTGCCAGCGCGCTCGGAGTACGCGAACATGAACGCCGAATCGAAGCGCAGCTCGTCCATGGCGGCCAGGATGGCTGCGAACTCTTCCTCGGTCTCGTTGCAGAAGCCGACCAGGATGTCGGTGCTGATGGCGACGTCGGGCATGGCCGCCCGCAGCGCCCCGACCAGCGCCCGAAAGTCGTCGTAGCGATAGCCGCGGCGCATGCGCCCCAGCACGCTGTCCGACGCCGTTTGCATCGGCAGGTGGACGTGGCGCGCCACCTTCGGTGTCTCCGCCATGGCGGCGATCACCGCCGGCGAGAAGTCCAGCGGGTAAGGCGACGTGAAGCGGATGCGCTCGATGCCGTCGACGCCCGCCACCGCGCGCAGCAGCTCGGCGAAGCCGACGTCCTCGTGCCGATATGAATTCACGGTCTGGCCGAGGAGCTGGATCTCCCTGTAGCCGGCGGCCGCCATGGCCCGGGCCTGGCGCAGCACCTCGCGCGGGGGCGTGCCGCGCTCGCGCCCGCGCGTGTAGGGGACCACGCAGAAGGTGCAAAACTTGTCGCAGCCCCGCTGAATCGTGATGTGCCCGGTGACCCCGCCCGTCATCTGGCGCGACGGGTCCAGGCCCTCGTACGTCTCGAAGCGATCCAGCGCCGTGTCCTGCACGCGCGCGCCGGCGCGCGCCGTCTCGACGTGCTCGACCAGGCGCCGGTACCCGTCGGGGCCGACGACCAGATCGACGTACGGCGCCCGTTCGACGATGCCGTCCTTGAGGTGCTCGGCCATGCAGCCGGTCACGCCCAGCACCACGCCCGGACGCCGCTTGTGCGCCGCCAGCATGCTGGCGCGGGCGAACACGCGCTCCTCGGCTTTCTCGCGCACGGCGCAGGTGTTCAGCAGGATGACGTCGGCGGCGCCCGCGTCGTCGGTGCGCCCGTACCCGGCGGCGTGCAGCATCCCCAGCACCATCTCCGTGTCGGCGACGTTCATCTGGCAGCCGTACGTCTCGACATAGGCCAGTCGGCGCGCCCCCGCGGCCGCGGCCGGGCGCGCCGCCGCGGGCCGACGCAGCTGCACCAGATCGTTCATGAAGGCGGCATTTATAGCGCGAAAGCCGCCTGGCCAGCGATCGACGCCCGGTTTCGCCGGTTGCCAGAGCGGGGATCCGTGGCGATCATGCCGCCATGAATCGCCCAAAGGAATCGATTCGGGGTCGATCGGTCGCGATCGACGTCGCCGCCGCCAAGCTGTCATCGACGGCTGGCCTGCTCGTCGCGCTCGTGCTCGCCGCGGCGCCGCGCCCGGCGCGCGCCGCGGCCTTCATCTATCGCAGCATCGTCCTGCCCTATGGCGACGCCGCCGCCGACATGGGCCTCGGCATCGGTCGCGCGCCCGCGTCGCCTGACAGCGACCGCTCCGTCACCGGCCTGGGCCTGAACCTGGGCCTTGCGGGAGGTCTCGGCTACGGATGGGAGGTCGGCGTCCGCACCGGCATTCGCTTCGAGGGCGAGGGACGGTCCATGCGCGCCGACCAGTACGGCCGGACGTGGGACACCGAGACCTACGGCACCGGCACCGGTTCCGTGGCCAATCCGGAGCTGCACCTGCGCTGGCTGGCGGCGCACGGCCCCGGCGCGCAGCTGGGCCTGGAGTTTCGCGCCTACCTGCCCATCGAGAGCGGCACGCGCGTCGGCTTCATGCTGGCGTTGCCGGTGATGTTCCGCATCGGCGTCGTGCGGGTCGACACCGGCCTTTACGTCCCGTTCCTGTTCGGTCCCGAGCGCAGCATCTTCAGCATCCCCATCGACGTCTGGATCGGCGCTGGGCGGATCTGGTTCGGCCCCACGATGGGCCTGCGCACCGGCGAGAGCGGGGGCGGCTTCGACCACTACCCGTTCGGCTTCGGCCTCGGCTATGCCGCGTCGAGCGCGGTCGACCTGCGGACGTGGCTTCTGTTCCCGGACATCGGCGCCGACGCGGCGGCGCGGCGCTGGGGTATCGGCTTGGCGGTGCAAATCCACTTTCAATAGCGTTATGCTGGCGGTCCCATGGTCTCCGAGGCCGACCGCTCGCCCGCCTTGCCGGACCCCGACGCCGGCGCGCACGCCGGGCCGCCGGTGCCGCCCGACGACTTCGGTGTCGGCCAGCCACCCGAGGAGGCGCTGCGCGCCAGCCGCGCCTACCTGAGCGCGATCATCGCCTCGTCGCTGGACGGCATCGTCACCGTCGACGCCGAGACCCGCATCGTCGACTTCAACCCGGCGGCGGCGCGGATGTACGGCTACGGCGTGCCCGAGGTGATCGGCAAGCCGCTCCTCGACGTCGTCGTCTCGCCCGAGAGCCGCGACCGCCAGCTGGCCAATTTCTCGCGCTGGGAGGCCACGGGGCAGACCGGCGTCCTCTTGCCCCGGCAAGAGCTGATGGCGGTGCGGGCCGATGGCACGCGCTTTCCCATCGAGCTGACGGTGGTGCGGCTCGGCGCCGGTCCCGCGCGCTATGTGGCGTTCGTCCGCGATCTGACCGACATCAAGCGCGTCGACGCCGAGCGCCGGCGCCTGGAAGAGCAGCTGCGCCACGCCCAGAAGATGGACGCCGTCGGGCGGCTGGCGGGCGGCATCGCCCACGACTTCAACAACCTGCTCAGCGTCGTGCTGGGGTTCACCGAGCTGTCGCTGGCCGCGGTGCTGCCGTCGGACGAGCTGGCCGACAACCTGCGTGAGATCAAGAAGGCCTCCGAGCGCGCCGTCGGTCTCGTGCGGCAGCTTCTGGCCTTCAGCCGGCGCCAGGTGCTGTCGCCGCGCATCTTGAATCCGAACGACGTGCTCGCCAGCATGGAAGACCTCCTGCGCGGCCTCATCGGCGAGCCGATCGAGCTGTCGCTGGGCCTGGGCAGCGACGTCGGGCAGATCAAGGCCGACCCCGGCCAGATCGAACAGCTGCTCGTCAACCTGGTGATGAACGCGCGCGAGGCGATGCCCGACGGAGGCCTCCTGCGCATCGAGACCGCGGCCGTCGAGATCGACGAGGGGCGCATCCCCGCCGGCAGCGAGGCGCGCCCCGGCGCCTACGTGCGCCTGGTGGTGCAGGACAGCGGCACCGGCATGAGCGACGAGGTGCGCGCCCACGCCTTCGAGCCGTTCTTCACGACGAAGAAGACCGGCAAGGGGACTGGCCTCGGGCTTCCGACCGTGTACGGCATCGTCACGCAGAGCGGAGGGTTCATCCGCTTCACCTCGGCGCTGGGCGAGGGGACGCGCTTCGAGGTGTTCTTGCCGCGCGTGGATCGCCCCCTGGCCTCGGACAAGCTGCCGCCGCCGATCATGAGCGCGCGCGGCGACGCCGTCACGATCCTGCTGGTCGAGGACGAGGACGCCGTCCGCAACCTGGTCAAGCGCATCCTGGAACAGGCGGGCTATCAGGTGCTGGTGGCCCGCAACGGCGCCGAGGCGCTGGAGCTGTGCCAGCGCCCGGAACTGGCGCTGGATCTCTTGCTCACCGACGCGGTCATGCCGGTCATGAGCGGGCCCGAGCTGCTGCGCCGGGTGATGGTGCTGCGGCCGGTGCTGCGCCTGCTCATCATGTCGGGTTACAGCGATCGCCCCGCCGTCAGCGGCATCCCCTTCATCGCCAAGCCCTTCACGCCCGTGCAGCTCGAGCGCATCGTGCGCGAGACGCTCGACGGCGCGCCGGCGCAGGCGTCGTAGGCGCCTGCACGACCGCTGACCGCTACGCGAACAGCGCGCTGACCGACGAGATCTCGGCCGCCACCTGATCGGTCGCCTTGCGCAGCAGCCCTTCGCTGATGTGCAGCGTGTCCGCGCTGGTGGCGGTGAACGCGGCTCCGCGCCGCAGAAGGCGCGTGACGTCGCCGCCCGCCACCACCGTGTCGGCCACCTCGGCGGCGACCGCCGACAGCGGCCAGTAGAGGCTGGAACCGGTGGGCGCGCTCTGCGCGTGGTGGCTGCCGGCGACCTGCCCGATGGCCGGGTCCAGGCCCACGCCGGACAGCACATGCTGCGACACCGACTCGTGGCGCTGGCGCACGAACAGCAGGTAGACGGCCGGATCGGCCGTCGCCGCCTGCTCGCTGATCAATCGGATCAGGAACGCCGCCCCGATGTCGCGGAACAGCCCCGCTCCGTACGCCACCGCGGAATCCAGACGCGCCGCCGGGCCCAGAAGCTCGGCCAGCACGCGCATGGCCACCCCCGCCGCCGCCGAATAGCGCCACAGGGCGTTCAGAAAATCACGCAGCGGCTCCGCCCGCGGCACGAAGCAGGCACGCTGGCCGATGCCGTCGACGACGGCGGCCAGCTGTTTGAGGCCGAGGCGCGCCACTGCGGTCTTGATGTCGCTGGTGCGCAGGCCGCGCCCGCCCTTCGAGCCGTTGGCCAGCACCAGGGCCTCGCGCGACATGCTGGGGTCGTACTGCAGCAGGCGAGCGACGTCGTCCAGTGATGTGCGCGCCTGGCTGATGGTGTGCAGGACCTCGTTGACGATGATGGGCGAGGCGGGGATCTCCACCGGCGCCTCGCGCGCGAGGTCCAGGATCGCCGCCATCTCGGGCGGCATCGGCGCCGGCCCGCGGGGAACCACCGAGTCCGGAAACAGGCGCGGCGGCACCGGGGGTTCCGCCTGGCGCCGCCGGGCGATGATGACCGCGCGCTGGATCGCGTCCATCACCACCGCCGGTTGCAGCGGCTTGCGCACGAACTCGATGGCGCCGGCGCGCAGGTTCTCGATCACCCGCTCGGTCGTGGTTTGCGCCACGCCGGTCACCACCACCGGCGCGACCACACGGCTCTGGGACCAGCGGCGCAACACCACCGGCGCGTCCAGCTGCGCCTGCTTGTCGCCGAGGATGATGGCGTGCAGCGGCCCGGCGCCCGCGATGCGCAGCGCCTCGTCGGGATCGGCGCTGCCCGTCACCCGGTACCCCTGGCGGCTGAGCGCGCTCTCCAGTGTCCGGCGGAGCCCCTCCTCGCTGTCGATGATCAGGACCGAATCGGGGTCTGATGTTTTGGGGTGCGGAGATCCG
>DATKEU010000013.1:0-5533 GCA_035544495.1 Polyangia bacterium
TTCGTTCCGCTGGCAGGGGCAGCTCTCGGCGGGCGACAATCCGATCCCGATCGCCGTGCGCGGCGATCGACCGGGGCGCTATCGCGTGCGCGCCGCCGCCGAGGTCGCCGGGGCGCGCATCGAACACGAGGTGGTGCTGGAGGTCGAGGGGGCATGACGGTCAGAAATTCATGGCTGGCTCTCATCGCCGGCGCGATCCTGCTGGCGGCCGCCAGCAGCGCGCGGGCGCAGGGGCGCATGGACGACGACCGGCGGCCGCGCCCGCCGATTCGCGCCAGCGCCACCGTCGAGGTGATCGATCCCGCCCGCGGCATCGACGAGATCATCAGCCGCGTGCGCGACCAGAAGAACCGCCGCGGCGACAGCGCGAAGGACCGCACCACCAAGGACGACGCCACCGGCCGGAGCGCTGGCGATAAGGACGACGGCCGCCGTCCCGGTCAGGGCAGCGCCGATCGCGACTCGGTTCCCGCGCCCGACAGCAGTGACCGTCCCAGCTTCCGTCCCGACCGCGATCGCCGCGATCCGCGCCGCCAGGACGGCGACGCCCGCCCCTCGCACCCCAACACGCGCCAGCGCCTTCCCCGCCGCTGATCCGGGGCCGCGCGCGTGCTGTGTCGCGCCGGTGACAGGCGGGTAACAACTGGCCCGTGACCGGCTCGCCGCGCGCTCGATGGGTTAGCGTGCGCGCCATGTTGCCGACCACTCCCCTTCGAACGTTCGTATCCGCGCTGACGCTGGGCGCGCTGTCATTCGCGCCCGCGGGCGCGCAGGCCCGCAACGTGATCATCTTCGTCGCCGACGGCCTGCGCCCCGGCGCCGTCAACGCCACCGACGCGCCGACGCTGCTGCGGGTGCGCGGCAAGGGCGTCTTCTTCGCCAACAGCCACGCGGTCTATCCGTCGCTGACCATGCCGAACGGATCGGCGCTGGCGACCGGTCACTGGCCCGGTGACACCGGCGTGTTCGGCAACTGGCTGGCGCCCGGCTTTCCTTCGTTCGACAAGGGGAGCTTCACCGGCGTCGCGCCGCGGTCGGCGGTGCCGTTCGTCGAGGACGACCAGGTGCTGGGCGACCTGAACACGCATTTTTCCGGCGCCAACTTTCTCGGTTACCCGTCGCTGCTGGACGTCGCCCGCGGCAAGGGGATCCAGACCGCCGCCATCGGCAAGCTGGGCCCGACGGTTCTGCAGGACATCTCCGAGGCGACGCCGAAGGGCGGCGCGTCGGTCGCGCCGGCCACGGTGGTGCTGGACGATCGCACCGGCGATCCGGCGGGCCTGCCGCTGGCGCCGGGCATCGCGGAAGCGCTGGCCGCCGCCGGATTGCCGGCGAAGGCACCGAACCGCTGCAACACCGGCGCCGCGCCCAAGTCGCCCGGCGACAACGGGTTCCCTGGCAGCTGCCTGATCCCGGGTACGACCGCGGCGAACATCAGCCAGCAGCAGTACTTCGCCGACGCCCTGACCAAGGCGGTGCTGCCGCGCTTCGCGGCCGCCAAGAAACCATTCCTGGTGGTCTTCTGGTCGCGCGATCCCGACGGAACCCAGCACAACCAGGGCGACAGCTTGAACGCCCTGACGCCGGGGATCAACGGCCCCACCACCAAGCTGGCCGTGCGCAACGTCGACGGGAACTTGAAGCAGATTCTCGATTTCGTGGAGGCCGATCCCGGACTGGCGGCCGACACCGACGTGTTCGTCACCGCCGATCACGGCTTTTCGACCATCAGCCGCCACGACGTTGATCGCGACGGCAAGGCGACGACCAGCGCCTCGGCCAAGTTCACGTACAAGGACCCCGACGGCAAGGCCGACGTCCAGCCCGGCTTCGTGCCGCCCGGCTTCGTCGCCATCGACCTGGCGATTCACCTGAAGCTGCCGCTCTTCGATCCCGATACGCAGGTCGCCGGCGAAGGCGGCGTGAAGGTCTACGCCCCCGTCGACTGGACCGCCGAGAAAGCGACGGCGACGCGCCCGATGCGGCCCAAGCTGGGCAACGGCCTCATCGGCGGCACGGGGGCGATCCAGGCGCCCGGCGACGCGCGCGTGGTGGTGGGAGCGAACGGCGGCTCGGATCTGATCTACGTCGCGCAGAACGATCCGGCGCTGGTGCGCGAGCTGGCCGCGTTCCTGTTGCAGCAGGATTACGTGGGCGCGCTGTTCACCAGCGACGCCGCGGGCAAGATCCCGGGCGCGCTGCCGCTGTCCGCCGTCGGCCTCGCGGGCTCGGCGCAAACGCCGGCGCCGTCGCTGGTCGTGGCGTTCAGGACCTTCGCGACCGACGCCGCCGATCCCGAGAACACCGCGGTCGAGATCGCCGACGCCACCCAGCAGCAGGGCCAGGGCATGCACGGCAGCTTCGGCCGCGGCGACATGTGGAACAACATGGCGGCCATCGGCCCCGACTTCAAAGCCGGCTTCGTCGATCGCGCCCCGGCGGGCAACGCCGACGTGCCGGTGACGGTGGCGAAGATCCTGGGCCTGCCGTTTCCGGCCAAGGGAGGCAAGCTGACCGGCCGCGTGCTGACCGAAGCGCTGGCCAAGAAACCCGGCGCGCCCGCCGTCCGTTGCGGCGTGCTCGCGTCGGCGCCGGACAACGCCGGCCTCAAGACGTGGCTGCACTATCAGGAGATCGCCGGCGCACGCTATCTCGACGCCGCTCTCCGCACGTCGGCGGCGAGTGGCGCCGACTGGGGTGCCTGGACCCGCACCCTCCCCTGCAGCGACGCGAAGAAGAGCGCGCCAGCGAACGCAGGCCGGTGACGGCGCCAGCGTAAGGCGGCTCGCCAGCGCGCCCGCGCGCATCGCCGAACTGGCAGCATCGAAGCGGCCGCGTCAGGCTTCGATCGAGATCCGCATGAGAGCAACAGGCGCGCTGGCGGCGTTGCTGGTGACAGCAGGCGCGCCGGCCGGAGCAGAGGCGCCCGTGCCGGCCGTCCGCTACGAGGTCGCCGCTGGACCCGGGGCCGCCGAGCTGCGCGTCGAGGCGACGCTGGCCGCCGGCGCGTCGGATGACCTGACGCTGGATCGCGCGGCGCTGGCGTTCGTCGCCGACGTGATGGTGGACGACGGGGGCGGCTGGCGGCCGGTGCCCGCGCGCGGGCGCTTCTGGCGCGCCGGCGGTTGCCAGGCGCGCGGGTGCCGGCTCCGTTACCGGTTCCGGCTGGGTGACGCCGCGCGGGCGCTCGATGACGTCGACGAAGCAGCCCTGCGCGCCGGGGTCATGCTGGCGCCCACGACCACCTGGCTGCTGCGTCCCTTCGCGGTGCCCGCCGGAGCGCGGTTTCGCCTGGGCGTCACGCTGCCGCCGGGCTGGGCGTTCGTGTCCGGGTTGCCGCGCGCGGGGGACGGCCCGGACGCGACCTACGAGGGCTTGCTGTCGGCGGATCCGCTGGCGCCGTACGCCGCCTTCGGCGCGCTGGAGCGCAAGCGCATCGACGTCGCGGGCGGCGTCCTGGACGTGGCGCTGGCTCGCGACGTGGCGGCCGGCCCGGTGTTGGCGTGGCTTGGCGACGCGGCGGCGGCGATCGTCGCCTTCTACGGGCGCTGGCCCGTGCCGCGCCTGCAGATCATCGTCTTGCCGGCATCCGCCGGCATGCAGGGCAAGGAGCTGGGCGGCGGCGGCGCATCGATCCTCCTGGCGCCGGGCGACGATCCGGCCCACGGCCGCGAGGACTGGGTGGCCACGCACGAGATGGTGCACGTCGCCACGCCCGATCTGTCGCGCTCCCAGCTGTGGATGACCGAAGGCCTGGCGACGTACGTCGAGCCGATCGCCCGCACGCGCGCCGGCCAGCTGGACGCCGCCGTGGTCTGGTCCGACATGCTGCGCGGGATGCCTCGCGGGCTGGTCAACGAACGTGACCGGGGCATGGACGGCACGCGCGACTGGGGACGGCTTTACTGGGGCGGCGCGCTGTTCTGGCTGCTGGCCGACGTCGAGATCCGCGCCGCCAGCAGCAACGCGCAGTCGCTGGAGACAGCATTGCGCGCCGTGATCGCCGCCGGCGGCGACACGCGCGTCTCCTGGCCCGTCGAGAGATTCCTGGACGCGGGCGATCGCGCGCTGGCCCGGCCGGTCCTGCGCCCGCTCTACGAGAAAATGGGCCGGCGCGCGATGCCGGTCGATCTCCCCGCGCTGTGGCGCCGGCTGGGCGTGGCGGCGCGCGAGGGCGGCGGCGTGACGTTCGACGACCACGCGCCGCTGGCGCGCGTGCGGGCTGGAATCACGATGCGCGCCGGCGATCGGGGGCTCGCGCCGGCACCCTCCCGATCAGAGACTTCGCGGTAGCAGGCTGCGCGCGCGATCGTCTCAGGGCGTGCGCCTCATCGACCAGAGCAACCCCGGAAGGACGTGGTCCTCGAGCAGCCGCGATTCGGCGGCGGGATCCATCGGCCCCGTCCAGGCCGAAGAGGGGTGTCCGAGCGCGCTGTTGAAGACGCGGCCGGCGCCCTCTTCGCGATAATAGGAGACCGGACGCACCTGGTTGGGGATCGAGCCCGACACGCAGGTCAGGACGACCTGGTTGTCCATGCGGAAGTCGGTGTAGGCGTAGATCTCGTCGCTGGTCCGGAACGACGGCGCGAGCTGCGCCACCGATACGTGGTCGCCGACCTTCATGCAGAGCGCCGGACCGAAGGCCGAGTGGCTGGTGAACGTGGACCCGAGCAGCGTGTGATATGGCACCGACTTCGGGTGTCCGTCCATCGGCCCGCTGAACCCGCCGCCGTAACAGTCGGTCGCGCACTCCAATGACACCAGCGCGCCGCCGCCCTGCACGTAATCGGTGAGGTTCTGGATCTCCTGCGTCGCCGGATAGCCGAATGGCTCGCCGTCGGTGGCCAGAAAGATGACGGCGCCGTACTGGGCCAGCGAATCGTGCGTGAACTTGGTGGGATCGACCTTGTTGGTCTCGTTGCTGGCGCCGACGACCTCGGCGGTCAGCCCGTACTTTGCCATCGCCTGAGTCAGCGCGGCGGCGGCGGTCGGGATCGAATCGTGCCGGTACGCCGTCGTCACGGCGTAGATCAGCACCCGGTTGCTGGTGACGACCGCGTCGGGCGCGCCGACCTCCGGCCCCGTCCCCGACGCGTCCGCCATCGCCCCGCCCGACCCCGTGACCATCACGCCGCCCGTGCCGTTCGGCGTACCCTGGCCGGCGTCGGTGGTCGGGCCCGGTCCAACCGGGGGCATCGTTGTCTCGGGCGCTCCGGCGTCCGGCGTCGCGCTGGAGCCCCCCGCGCCGGGCGGCGAGCTCGTGCACGCGATCAAAACCAACGGAAGCGCCGTCCAACCTCGATGCAGCTTTGACATGGCGATGATCAGGAGACGCCGATGGAAGACATCACCAGGCAACAAACGATCGCGGCGTCAGCCCGCGGCCCCTCTCCCCGACCCTCTCCCCACTCGCTTCGCTCGCGGGGCGAGGGAGAATCTGGGGTTCGCCGCTCGAGTTTCCCCGACGCGCTGTAGCCAGTCCTGGCTTCGTACACTTTCCGTACTTGGGCGTCGCCGTTTCAGTCAGGAGCGC
>DATKEU010000014.1:0-5474 GCA_035544495.1 Polyangia bacterium
GCCTTCAGCTTGGTGCAGGCCAGGTACGGCACCACACCGGCCAGCACCCCGATGCAGACGGCGCCCGTCGGGCTGACGAAGCCGGCCGCCGGCGTGATCACCACCAGCCCGGCGACGATGCCCGAGCAGAAGCCGAGAACGGTCGGCTTGCCACGCGTGATCCACTCCAGAAGCGGCCACACCGAACCGGCGACGGCGGTGGCCAGCGTGGTGGCGGTGAAGGCGTTGGCGGCGATGCCGTCGGCGGCGACGGCGCTGCCCGCGTTGAACCCGTACCAGCCGACCCACAGCATGCCGGTGCCGACCATCGTCAGCACCATGCTGTGGGGAAGGAACGGCCGCTCGCCCCAGCCCTTGCGCTTGCCCAGGATCAGGCACAGCACCAGCGCCGACCAGCCCGACGACATGTGCACGACGGTGCCGCCCGCGAAGTCGATCGCCTTGATCGACGCCTTGGCGTTCCAGACGCCGTTCATCATGCCGTCGATGCCCCACACCATGTGGGCCAGCGGGAAATAGACCACGAACATCCACAGCAGCAGGAAGCCCATGATCGCGGAATATTTCATGCGCTCGGCGATGGCGCCGATGATCAGGCCCGGCGTGATGATGGCGAACATCAGCTGGTACATCGCGAAGACGTTCTGCGACACCCAGGCCGCGTAGTCGGCGTTCGGGGCAGCGGTGACGCCGCTGAGACCCGCGAACTTGAGGCCCCCCAGCACCGACGACCCGGGGGCGAAGGTCAGGCTGTAACCACAGGCCCACCACAGGACCGTGACCATGCCGGCGCAGCCGAGACACTGCGCCAGCACCGACAGCACGTTCTTGCGCCGGACCAGCCCGCCGTAGAACAGCGCCAGGCCGGGCAAGGTCATGAACAGCACCAGCGCCGACGACGTCATCATCCAGGCGTTGTGGCCGGGGCCGGAGGTGGTGTTCAGGAACTTGGGCGCGCCGTTGGTGACGTACGCTTCCAGATCGGCCACGCGCGCCGCCAGGTCGGGGCCGGCGGGCGCGGGCGCCGCTGCCGCCGCCGGGGCAGCGGGCGCGGGCGGCGGGGTCTGCGCCCAGGCGACGGTGCCGACCACCGCCAGCGCCGCGATTGAGGACAAGACCAGTGCGAGCTTCGGTTGGGTCATCGTGCGCTCCTGGTTGAAAAAACGGGGGGACCGGAAAGGCGTCGCCACCGTAAAGCGGGGAGCGCGGCTCGCCAAGCGGAAACAGGATGCCGTGTAGAAAGTTTCGTTGAGGAAATCGCGCAGAAATATCCGAGAAACACGCTCCGCGCGCCGTCTCTTGCGGGTTTCCCCTGTGGGCCGCGGCGCGGGCGGCGGCGCCCGAAGCCGAAATAATCGAATGCCCGCGGGCTCCCGACGACGATCTCGTCTCAAGGTGTCAGAGGGGGTTGCGCCCGCGAAAAACGGTCCCAACTTACGTTTGACACGGCCGGGGGTGACCCGTAACCTCGATGGACGTGCGTCGCGTTTTGTGTTTTCCCCTGCCGGCGCTTGCGCTGACGGTGCTGTGGCCGGGTTCAGGGTTCGGTTCTCCGTCGGCAGCACCCGCGGTGGCCCAGGCAGCGACCGGCGCGCCGGCCGCCAGTCCGACTTCGACGGGTGCTTCGTCGGGCGTCGCGGGCGCCACCTGGGTCAAGGCCATCGTTCCGTCGGGGCCGCCGGCGCCCATCCTGCCCCTTTCGGACGTGCGGCCCGGCATGGAAGGCTACGCGCTGACGGTCTTCTCCGGGACGAAGCCCGAGCCCTTCAAGGTGCGGGTGGTCGCCGTGATGCGCGCGTTTCTGCCCAAGGAAGACGTCATCCTGATCCGCGCCGAGGACCCGCGCGTCGAGTTCTCGGGCATCGTCGCCGGCATGAGCGGCAGCCCCGTCTACGTCGACGGCAAGCTGATGGGCGCCGTCGCCTACGCCTGGAGCTTCGCCAAGGAGCCGCTGGGCGGCGTGACGCCGATTGAATCGATGCTGGCCGAGGGCGGGCGTCCGCGCCGGATCAAGCCCGAGAACACGATGCTGGCAGCAAACGACGCGGCCGCCGCGGGCGGATCGCTCGCCGACGCGCTGGGCCTGGGGCCGGTGGCGGCGGCGCCCGGCGGCGACAACCAGCCGCGCCTGATGCGCTCGGCGGTGCCGCTGTCGGTGTCGGGGTTCGGCCCGCGCGCCTTCGCGGAGCTGGAGCAGGAGCTGCGGCCCGCGGGCGTGGTCCCGATGCAGGCGGGCGGGGGACGGCGCCTGGACGTCGCCATGCGCCCCGGTCACGTCGAGCCGGGCTCGGCGATCGGCGTCGAGCTGGTGCGCGGGGACATGAGCATGGTCGCCACCGGCACCGTCACCTACGTCGACGGACCGCGCGTGTTCGCCTTCGGCCACCCGCTGTTCGGTGTGGGCGAGGTCTACCTGCCGATGGTCGACGCCGAGATTCACGGATTTTTGCCGTCGTTCTCACAGTCGTTCAAGATCTCGTCGCCGCTGCACGAGGTGGGGACGCTGATCCAGGATCGCCCGTCGTGCATCCTGGGCGATCTGAACGCGCGCACGACGATGGTGCCGATCGACGTGCGCGTGGCGGGTCCGGGCGCCGAGCCGCGCGTGTTCCACGCCGAGGTGGCCCGCAACCGGCGCCTGACGCCCTCGCTGGCGGCGCTGGTGCTGGGCAACGCCATCAACGACGCCGAGCCCGACGTGACCGACATGATGGTCACCGTCTCGTCGAAGGTGACGGTGCGGGGCATGGCGCCCCTCGAGCTCAAGGACCATCTGTTCTCCGCCGACGGCATCTCGGGGCGGGCGCTGACCGGCACGCGCGGGATCCACGCCCTCAGCGATCTGCTCTCGAACCCGTTCGAGCCGGTGGTGCTGGATCGCGTGGAGGTCGACGTGCGCGTCGACTACCGGCGCGACGTGGCCGAGATCGTGGGCGTGTCGCTGCCCGGGGATCGCGTCGAGGCCGGCGGCACCGTGCCCCTGCGCGTGACGTTCCGGCCGTACGCCGGCAGCGAATACGTCGAGACGATCCCGGTCGTCATCCCGCGCAGCCTGGGCGGCAGCACCGTCAAGATCGAGGTGTCGAGCGGCGCCGGGGTCAAGCCGGAGCAGCCGGCGGTCGAATCGCTGTCCATCTTCGTCGACAATCTGCGCCGGTATTACACGGCGTCGTCGATCGTCGTCAGCCTGCAGACGCCCGACGACGGCGCCACGCTGCACGGGCGCCTCCTCCCCGACCTGCCGGCGTCCGCTCTCGACACCTTGCAACCCGGCAATCAGACCCGCCGCGCCGACTCGTATCACGTCGCCAACCGCACGGTGTTCGCGTCCAAGCGCCTGGTCAGCGGCAAGCAGGATCTGTCGGTCTTCGTCCGCGAGGACGTCCTCGGCCGCCACGTCTCCGCTCGCTGACGCTCGGGAATCGCCCGGTCACGCGCCCCCGCTCGCTGCGGCCGAGGCCAGGGTTTTTTACGAAACTATTGCGTACCGCCCACTCGGTATTTGTTACGGTCCCGCGCATGTCCTGGGACCACCGTCTCTTCGCTGTCTTGACCAGCGTCTCGATTGGCCTCGCCTTTCCGGTGAACGGCCGCGCGCAAGACGCGCCGGCAGCGCAGCTGTTCAAGCCGGCCGAACCAGCGAGTGATGGACCGCCGCCGCCCGCGGCGAATCCGGCACCGCCGCCCGCGCCGGCGCTCCCGACGCCACCGCCTGCGCCGATTCCGCGCGTACCGCAGGCGATCAGCGCGGAAGTGCCGGCCGCGCCCCCAGCCGGGGCCGCGAAGACATCCTTCGCGCTCGAGCTTCACACCGACGGATTTCTGGGTGGGCTGCGGGATGGAGTCTTCCTTGGCGGAGGCGGGCGTCGGTTCACCGCCGGCGGCCTGTTCTCTTTCGCTCAGACGAATTTCGGTGGCGGCCAGAAGGGCACGGCGTTCGCGATTGGGCCGAGTTTTCGCTGGGCTCTCGCCAGCGGCGTGGACGATCGCGTGGATCTGACATTCGATCTGAACGGGTCGTTCTTCAAGGCATTCATCTCGGACGGCCAGACCTTCTCGAAGAGCGATGGGTATGGCTTCGTGGCAGCGTTCGGCCCGGGCTTGCGCTTTTGGATAACGAAGAGCCTGGCCCTGACCTATTCGGCGCTCGTCACGGGCGAGCTTCGCCGGAGCCGCACCCAGGACGTTGAGTATTTTTCGAACTGGCAGCAGGTCCAGTTCGGGCAAGCCAATGTCGGCCCTCGCCCGGACGACGTGTTCTATCTCTATTTCACCGGACGGCTGGCTCTCACCGGTTATTTCTGAGCGCGCAGTAGTCCTCGCGGCCGCGTCGCGTACAATACGGCGGCCGATGTCGAGACAGACGCAGAGGACGCTGCTGCTGGTGGGGGTGGTGCTGGCGGTGCCCGCCATCGCCATGGCCGGCGGGACGAAAGTTTTTCGCCACACCACCGCCAAGGATTTCGAGGAGGGCGAGGCGACGGGCAGCTTGATCTTGCCGACGGGCGAGGTGGCGGTGGGGATGACGTCGGCGCGCGTGGCGGTGGACGCGACGTTCGTCTGGTGCGCGGCGCTGAGCCGCGACGGGGCGACGGCGTACTTCGGGACAGGCGACAACGGCCGCATCTTCGCGCTGGACGTCCGGGACGGCGGCAGGAACGGCAAGGGCGCGCGCAAGGTCGTCGAGTTGGAGGCGGCGTGGGTCACCTCGCTGGCGGTGCGCGCCGACGGCATGCTGCTGGCGGGCGCGACGCCGGGCGGGCGCGTCTTCCTTGTCGACCCGCGCAGCGGCAGCGCGCGCGAGCTGGCGAAGCTGCCGGCCGAGCATGTCTGGAGCCTGGCCCACGACAGCGCGTCGGGAACCACGTACGTCGGCACGGGCTCGCCGGGGAAGATCTTCGCCATCACCAGCGACGGAAAGGGCAAGCCGCGGATGCTCTGGGACGCCGGCGACAAGCACGTCGTCTCGCTGCTGCGTGCCCCCGATGGCCGCCTCCTGGCCGGGACCAGCGAGGAGGGGATCCTGTTTCGCGTGTCGCTGGACGGCAAGGCGGAGGCGCTGCACGACTTCGAGGCCGAGGAGGTGCGGGCCATCGCGCGCGACGGCGACGCGCTCTTCGTCGCGGTGAACGACTTCGAGAAGGCGGCGACCCCGACGCCGCCCGGGCCGACGGCGGCCAAGGGGACGCGCGTCGCGGTGTCGGGGGCGGGCACGCCGGCCTCGGCGGGAGCGCTGCCGCGCCCGGGACAGCGCAAGGCCAAGGCCGGGCTGTACCGACTGGATGCCGACGGCCGCATCGAGCAGATCTTCGCCACCGGCGACGGATATTTCACGGCGCTGCTGCCGGACACCGCGGGCGGCGTCTACGTGGCCACGGGATCGCAGGGCAAGGTCTATCACGTGGCGCGCGACCGGACGGCGTCGCTGGCCATCGACCTGCCGGAGCGGCAGGCGCTGGCGCTGCTGCCAGCGG
>DATKEU010000015.1:0-3609 GCA_035544495.1 Polyangia bacterium
CCCGAGCTGGGCCATGGCGAACCCGGCCGGCTCGACCTTGTCGTCGACGTTCACCTCGCCGTTGCCGGTCATCCATCCGAACCCGGTCCCGACTTGCAGGCCAACGTAGAACCGCGAGGGGCCGCCGTGGTCCTCCTCATCGGCGATACGTGGCCGCTCGGGCGCGCCGGCACCGGTCAAGGTGACGATGATCGGATCCGCCACCGAACCCTTGCTGGCGATGGGCTGACCGTCCTTGCCCTGGGCCTCGATGTAATAGGCGACCAGGTTGCCGGAGGTCGCGGAGGTCGGGATGTCGGCCGTGTAGTTGCCGCCCCCGGAGGCCTTCATCTCGCGCCCGAGGAACTCCGACGCGCCGTCGGGCCGGTAGGCGAGCACCACCTTCTCGGCGCCGAGCGCCGGATCGACGGTCGCCGTGATCGTGATGGCGTTGCCCTGCGTCCCCTGCACCACGGGGTCGTGAACCACCGTCTTTGGCTCACTGACGGGGGGCGGCGGTGTCGTGACGATCTTCCGGTCTTTGTCCTTGTCCCGATCTTTGTCTTTGTCTTTGTCCTTGTCGGCGACCGCCACCTCGGGTTTCTCCGAGCCGGCGCCGGCCAGCGCCTCGTCGAAGGCTGCCTGGATCTCCGGGTTGGCCAGGCTCTTGGTCAGGCGAATGTCGGGCTGGATGTCCAGCGCCTTGCGGAACTGCTTGAGCGCCAGCTCCTTCTGCTTGAAGCCGGCGAAGATGACGATCCCGAGGTGGATGTGCGTGCGCGCCTTGATCGGGTGCTTGTCCAGGCCGTTGGCGGTGCAGACGTCCAGCGCCTCTTTCAGCTGCTTGCGCGCCTCTTCGAAGTTCAGGTTCTCGTACTCTTCGATCGCCTTCTTGTTCATCTTGGTGACGCGGGCGATCACCTCCGCATCATCGGCGCGGGCCGGGCCCGCCAGGGCCACCAAGCAACCGAGCACCGACAGGGAAGCGACCAACCGAATCACACGGGCCGCTCGATCGTTTCGCATGTGTCAGAGCTCTCCTGCAGACCGCCCGATTTTTGTTTTGAACGCGGCGAGCACGGGCAAGGGGAAACGCTCGCACTGTAGGCGAGCGAGCAAAGGAAATCAAACCTTCGCCCGGGGACGAAATTTGCGATAGTGCGCCAAAGGATCTTTCTCCGGAAACCCGCAACGGGGCTTGCAAAACTCTCGCGGGACGAGGGCTTTTCCCGGCGCGGCGCGGAAGGGCACATCGGCCTTTGAAGCCGTATAATGACCGTCATGGCGATGCCGAGGATCGTTCCCTGGGGATTGTTTGCCGCGGTCCTGGCAGGGACCAGCGCGCTCTGGCACGGGCTGCGGCCCCCGGCGCCCGCGGCGCGGCCAGAGCCCACACCCGAAGAGAGAGCGGAGGCAGCCGGCCTGCATCCGACCCGGTTGATCATCGATTACCGCGACGACATCTCGACCCAGTATCTGGCCCAGACCCCCTATCAGGAGCAGCCGGTCAGCGACTACTCGGCGGTCGATCGCGTCTACCGCGCCGAATTCCGGACCGCCGATGAGGCGACCAGCGCCCTGCGCGCCCTGGCGCGCGACACCCACGTGGAAAGCGTCGACTACGACTCCGACGCGTTCATCCCGCCGAACGAGGCGATCGCCGTCGGGAAGACCTCGCTGGAGCAGGAATGCAACCAGGGCGGCGACAAGGCCGCCGGCGCCGCCACGCCGGCGGACGGATCGAACCCAACCGCCTATCCCAACGATCCCTGCTACCGCTATCAGTGGCACCTGCGCCAGGTCGGCATGCCCGAGGCGTGGAAGCTGGGTCAGGGGACCGGGGTCGTCGTCGCCGTGATCGACACCGGCGTCAGCCGCGTGGCCGATCTGGCCGACACCACCTTCGCGCCCGGGTTCAACTTCTTCAGCAACACGCCCAACGCCGACGACGACCATGGCCACGGCACGCACGTCGCCGGCACCATCGCCCAGTCCACCAACAACGGACGCGGCGTGGCCGGCGTCGCCTTCGGCGCCACCATCATGCCGATCAAGGTTCTGTCGGCCAGCGGCTCGGGCTCGATGGCGGGCATTGCCCAGGGCATCCGCTGGGCAGCCGACCACGGCGCCCAGGTCATCAACATGAGCCTGGGCGGCCGCTTCCCGGTCGCCACGATCGGCAGCGCCGTGAAGTACGCGCGGGCCAAGGGCGTCACGGTCGTCGCCGCCGCCGGCAACGACGGCGCAGGCCGGGTCAGCTATCCGGCGCGGTACCCGGGCGTCGTCGCCGTGGCCGCCACCCAGTTCGACGAGACGACGACCTTCTACTCGAACTGGGGGCGCGAGATCGATATCGCCGCGCCCGGCGGCAACGTGCGCGTCGACCAGAACGGCGACGGCCAGCCGGACGGCGTCCTTCAGCACACGATCGTCCCCGGCGACATCAAGCGCACCGACTATCTGTGGTTCATGGGAACGTCGATGGCGTCGCCGCACGTCGCCGGCGTGGCGGCGCTGATCGTCGGCGCCGGCATCCGCAAGCCCGACGCCGTCGAGCAGGTCCTGCTGGACACCGCCCGCAAGCCGAAGACCAAGGAGGCTGCCGGCGCGACCGACGCGCGCGTCGATGATCACTACGGCGCCGGCGTCGTCGACGCGGCGGCCGCCCTGCGCAAGGTGCGCGCCGGCCGCGGGGCTGGCGAGATGGGGATCGGCTGCGGCCTGGCCCTGCTGGGCGTCTGCTTGCTGCGGCGGCGCGGGCGGCCGACCGACCGCCTGGGGCTGGGCTTCTTGCTGGCCCTCGTCGCCGGCTCGTCCGGCCTGTTCCTGCTTCCGTTCTTCTTCGACGGCCCGCCGCCGCCGGTGGTGAACATCCTGTCGTCCGGCTTCACCATGAACATCTCCAACGTGCTGGGGCCGAACGCGTACGGCAACCCGCTGCTGTGGAGCGCGATCGCGCCCCTGGTGCTGACCGTGCTGTTCTATGGCGTGGGCCGCCTGCGCCCCATCCTGGCCGGGTTTGGCTTCGGCATCGCCGGCACGCTGCTGTTCGCCGCCCTGGCCGGCATCGTGGACGTCCGCTACGTGCCCGACTTCCTCGACCGCTTCTGGCTGGGCGCCCACGCCACGGTGGCGGCCATCTTCGCCAGCGCGGTCATCCGCAAGTAGAACCCCGGCGGAGGGATCAGCGCGCGCGGCATCTCTCTGGCGGCGCGCCCGGGCGTTCGGCCCCCAGCGTGAAGCGGACCACGCGCGCGCCGCCCGGGCTCGTGGTGAGATCCAGCTTCAGGTCGCCGCCGCGCGCGCAGGCCAGCGCGAAGGCGGCGCTGGTCTCGCCGTCGCCGCCCATCGCCGGCCCCAGCCGGCAGCCGCCGTGCTTCTCGGCGACGCCGCGGAAGAACACCTGCATCGCCGTCCGATTGAAGACCGGCGCCAGCACCTCGGTGTAGGTGGCCTCGTTCCACTCGCCGGTCAACGCCGCCAATCGCCCCGCGACCGCGGCCAGACGCGGCGGCGGGGGCAGGTCGCGCGATTCCAGCTCCGCGTCCCTGATCAATCCGTCCGGCCCGACGGCGAGGCCATAGACCACCCGCGACGCCAGGGCATCCGACTGGCGCAAAATCCGCAGGG
>DATKEU010000016.1:0-5180 GCA_035544495.1 Polyangia bacterium
CGACCGGCTAATCACGGTCTTCGAACGGCGCTGGCGCGATGCCCGGGCGCAGCAAGAAGCCTCCGAGGGCGGGGCGGCGGCCCCCGAAACTCCCGACAGTTCGTGACAAGTCGATGACACCGCGAGCAGCGGGCCCCTCTCGGTAGCCACGTAGATTTGGCTTTGCTACTCTTCTAGGCAGGTGACGACAACAACGCGATCGGGTGGCAGAGGCACAGGTTCCAAACCCCCGGCGGGCAGGCCCAAGCGGCCAAAACCGAGCTCGGGCAGCAGGTTAGAAAAAAGGTCCGGAAAAGAGTCCGGCACGAAACCCGGCAAGAAGTTCGGATCCAGGCCTGGCCGACTCCCCGTTCGTGGCGACCTCAAGAACGCGCGCAAGCCCACCCGCCGCGCTCCGGTCGAGAAGCTGCGACCGCTGCCGCTGGTCGCCGCACCCGCGCCCGCCGCTGCCAGCAACGGGCGCGACGTCGAGGAGCTGCGCGCCGTGGCGCTTGAGCTGATGAACGGCGCGCTGGACAAGAAGGCGCTGATGCCGGTGCTGATCGACGTGTCGGCGATGGCCAGCTACACCGACTTCATCGGCATCGTCAGCGGGCGCAGCGATCGCCAGGTCGACGCCATCGCCGACCATATCTCCGCGCTGATGAAGGCACGCGGCCGCCGCGTCATCGGCCAGGAGGGCGGCGGCGGCGGGCGCTGGACGCTGCTCGACTTCGGGTCGATCGTGATTCACGTCTTTTATCACCCGGTGCGCGAGTTCTACGACCTGGAGAGCCTGTGGATCGACGCCCCCCGCGTGAAGCTGGACGTGCCGCCCGAGGCGATGCTCACGCAGCCAGACGCGCTGTACGGCGCGCTGTAATCGCCGGGCGGCGGCGGCAGGCGCCGTGAAGATCGTCGTGCTGGCGGTGGGCAAGATGCGCGACAAGCCCATGGCGGCGATCTGCGACGAGTACCTCGGCCGCGCGCGCCGCCACCTGCCGGTCGAGGTGATCGAGGTCGAGGACGGCGGCGCGCTGAAGAAGCGCATCCCGGCCGGCGCCGAGCTGGTGGCCCTGGAACCGGACGGCGAGGCCTGGACCACGGCGGTGTTCACCGACTTCCTGGGCCAGCGCATGCTGCACGGCGCGCGCGCGGTGGCATTCCTGATCGGCGGCGCCGACGGCCTGCCGCGCGCGCTGGCGGCCAGCGCCGCGCGCCGGGTGTCCCTGAGCGCGCTGACGCTGCCACACCGCCTGGCGCGCGTCGTCCTGTGCGAGCAGATCTACCGCGCGCTGTCCATCCTCCGCGACGAGCCGTACAGCCGATAGCGTGACGAGCCGTTGCGGGACGGGGAAAAGGAAGAATGATCCTCATGGTAAATTGCCGAGCATGAGCCCACCGCCCCGCGCCGTGCTGGTCGTCCTCGACGGCTTCGGCGAGCGACCCCAACGGGAAGGCAACGCCATTCGCCTGGCCCGCACACCGCACTTCGCGCGCCTGTGCGCGGACAATCCCTGGACGCTGATCGGGGCCTCCGGCCACGACGTCGGCTTGCCCGACGGACAGATGGGCAACAGCGAGGTCGGCCACCTGAACCTGGGCGCGGGGCGCATCGTCTATCAGGACATCGTGCGCATCGACCTTGGCATCAAGGACGGGACGTTCTTCGCCAACCCGACGCTGCTGAAGACCATCGAGGCGGTCAAGTCCAGCGGCGGCACGCTGCACCTGTTCGGGCTCACGAGCCCCGGCAACGTCCACGCCGCGCTGGAGCACGCCTACGCCATCTGCGAGCTGGCCAGGCGCAAGGAGCTGCGGCGCGTGGCCTGGCACGCCTTCCTCGACGGGCGCGACACGCCGCCGCGCTCGGCCGCCGGTTACCTGCGCGACGTCGCGGTCCAGCTGCGCAAGATCGGCGTCGGCCAGCTGGCCAGCGCCGTCGGGCGTTACTACGCCTTGGATCGCGACAAGCGCTGGGATCGCCTGGAGGTGGCGTGGCGAATGCTCACCCGCGGCGAGGGTCGCCTGTGCGACGACCTGGCGGCGGCGGTCGAGGAGAATTACGCCGGCAAGGGCGAGTCGGCCGGCAAGGACGCCGGCAAGGAGATCACCGACGAGTTCATCAAGCCGCTGGTGGCGCGCGGCCCCGACGGGCGCGCGGCGGCGGTGGTGCGCGACGGCGACGGCGCCTTCTTCTGGAACTTCCGCGCCGACCGCGCGCGCCAGCTGACGCTGGCCTTCGCCGCCGCCGAATTTCCCCACTTCGATCGCGGGCCGGTCCCCAAGCTGGCGTCGTTCGCCACCATGACCCAGTACGACGCCAAGATCGACGTGCCGGCGGCGTTCCCGCCCCAGAGCCTGAAGATGATCCTGGGCGAGGTGCTGGCCGACCACGGGATCGCCCAGCTGCGCACCGCCGAGACGGAGAAGTACGCGCACGTGACGTACTTCTTCAACGGCGGCAACGAGACGCCCTTCCCCGGCGAGGAGCGCACGCTGGTGCCGTCGAACCGCAGCGTGGCGACGTACGACCTGGCCCCCGAGATGTCGGCCGCCCCGGTCACCGACGTGGTCGTGCAGGCGCTGCAGCGCCCGGACGCGCCGCCGTTCATCCTGGTCAACTTCGCCAACCCGGACATGGTCGGCCACACCGGCATGCTGAAGCCGGCGGTCTCGGCCATCGAGACCATCGACGCTTGCATCGGGCGCATCGCCGACGCCGCGGCGAAGGCGGGCGCGGCGGTGTTCATCACCGCCGATCACGGCAACTGCGAGACGATGATCGATCCCGAGACCGGGCAGCCGCACACGGCGCACACCACCAACCCGGTGCCGTTCCTGACCATCGGCGCCGGCGGGCGCCGGCTGCGCGCCGGCGGGCGCCTGGCCGACGTGGCGCCGACGATCCTCGAATACATGAAGCTGCCGCAGCCGGCGGAGATGGACGGCGAGAGCCTGTTCGAGGGGAAATCCGGGTGAGCATCGGGCGGCGGCTGATTGATCTGGCGCGCGCGGAGCTGAACTCGCTGCTGGAGCGGGCGGCGCGCGCCGACGAGGACGATCGCTACGGCTACGGCTCGACCGATACGCTCTCCGACGAGGAGCTGGAGGCGGAGCTGGAGCGGCGCAAGCGGGCGCGCGAGGAGGCCGAGCAGGCGGCGCACGGGACGCAGCCGGGCGCTTCCTCGTCGACCTCCTCGTCGCGGCGCTACGGCCCACCCCCGCGGCGCAGCGCCAGCGACGACGCCGCCGTTCGCAAGGCCTACGCCGCGCTGGAGGTACCGCCCGGATCCGACTTCGAGACGGTGCGCAAGGCGTACCGGACGCTGATGCGCAAGTACCACCCCGATCTGCACACCGGCCGCCCCGACAACCAGAGGACCGCCAACGAGCTGACGCAGAAGCTGACCGATTCATACAAGCTGCTGGAGAAGAAGCTGCGCCGGTAAGGCGCGGCGTCGGTTCGCCCGATGACCTCGGCCCCGCTCGCCGCCGGTTCGCCGCCCGCGCCGGCCGAAAAAGCGCCGGCGCCGCTGGCGGCGCTGCTCGGCGAGGGGCGCGGCGCGCCACTCGGCCCCGACGACATCCTGAACCGCTTCGTCGGCTTCGCCACCGGCACAGGCCTGGTGCTGTACCCGGCGCAGGAAGAGGCGCTGCTGGAGATCGCGTCGGGCCGGCACCTCATCCTGGCCACGCCCACCGGCTCCGGCAAGTCGCTGGTGGCGACGGCCATGCATTTTCAAGCCATGGCCGAGGGCAAGATCTCGTACTACACGTGCCCGATCAAGGCGCTGGTCAGCGAGAAGTTCTTCGCCCTGTGCGCGCTGTTCGGCCCCGAGAATGTCGGAATGTTGACCGGCGACGCCAGCATCAACCGCGGCGCGCCGGTCGTCTGCTGCACGGCCGAGATCCTGTCCAACATCGCGCTGCGCGACCCGGACGCGCGCGCCGACTACGTCATCATGGACGAGTTCCACTATTACTCCGATCGCGAGCGCGGCGTGGCCTGGCAGATCCCGCTCCTCGCCCTGCGCGGCACGACGTTCCTCCTGATGTCGGCCACGCTGGGTGACACGCGCGCCATCGAGCAGAGCCTGCAGGCGACGACCGGACGCGAGGTCGCCGTCGTGCGCAGCCGCGAGCGGCCGGTGCCGCTGGACTTCAGCTATCTCGAGACGCCGCTGCACGAGAGCATCGCCGACCTGGTGGCGGCGCGCCGCTCGCCCATCTACCTGGTCAACTTCACGCAGCGGGCCTGCGCCGAGGAGGCCCAGAATCTCCTCTCCGTCGACATCTGCACCAAGGAGGAGAAAGAGGCCATTCGCCACGCGCTGGCCGACGTCTCGTTCGACACGCCCTACGGCAAGGACTTTCAGCGCTTCATCCGCCACGGCATCGGCCTGCACCACGCGGGCCTTCTGCCCAAGTATCGCCTGCTGGTCGAGAAGCTGGCGCAGGCGGGCCTCCTCAAGGTCGTCAGCGGCACCGACACGCTGGGCGTGGGCGTGAACATCCCGCTGCGGACGGTGCTGTTCACGCAGCTTTGCAAGTACGACGGTGAGAGGACGGCGCTGCTCAGCGTGCGCGACTTTCAGCAGATCGCCGGGCGCGCCGGCCGCAAGGGGTTCGACGATCGCGGCACGGTGGCGGCGCAGGCGCCGGCGCACGTCATCGAGAACAAGCGCCTGGCCGGCAAGCAGAAGACCACCGGCAAGAAGGTCGTCATGCACAAGCCGCCCACCAAGGGGTTCGTGCACTGGGACAAGAGCACGTTCGATCGCCTGGTGGGCGGCACGCCGGAGGCGCTGGAGTCGCGCTTCGCCGTCACGCACGGGATGCTGCTCAACTGCCTGCAGAGCAAGACCGGCGCGCGCGGCGGCGGTTACCGGCGCCTGGTGGCGCTGATCGGGGCGTCGCACGGCAGCGATCGCGCCAAGCGCGAGCAGCGCCGCCACGCCGCCGTCTGCTTCCGATCGTTGCGGCGCGCCGGCATCGTCGCCGTCGTGCCGTACGAGGCGGTGAACGGGCGGGTCGTCGAGGTCAGCGCCGAACTGCAGCGCGACTTCTCGATGAACCAGACGCTGTCCCTGTACCTGCTGGAGGCGCTGCAGGCGCTGGATCCAGCGTCGCCCGCCTACGCCCTGGACGTGCTGACACTGGTCGAGGCGATCCTCGAGAACCCCGACGTGGTCCTGCAT
>DATKEU010000017.1:0-2222 GCA_035544495.1 Polyangia bacterium
CCGCCACCGGGCCAACGAGGCCGGCGGCCAACAGCACGATCACAGCGGTGCCACGAACACGGGACATGTCATATACTCCAATTCGATTCTAACAACGCGGGCGACACCTGCCTGCGCGGTCCCGCACGCGGGGCGAATGCCGGATGTACGCGAGTCCCGCCACCTCCAGTGCGAATCCACAACACGCTGACCGGACGCAACGATCCTCTCGAACCGATCGAGCCGGGCCACGTGCGCATGTACGTGTGCGGCATGACCACCTACGACTACTGCCATCTGGGCCACGCTCGCCTGATGGTGGCGTTCGATCTGGTGCAACGTTGGCTGCGGGCGCGCGGGCTGCGCGTGACCTACGTGCGCAACATCACCGATATCGACGACAAGATCATCCGGCGGGCCGCTGAACTGGGCGAGCCGATCCAGGCGCTGACGGCGCGCTTCATCGGCTACATGAACGAGGATTTCGGCGCGCTGGGCGTGCAACGGCCGGACATCGAGCCGCGCGCGACCCAGCACGTGGAGCCGATGCTCGAGCTGATCGAGCAGCTTCGGGGCAAGGGCCTGGCGTACCAGGCCGAAGACGGCGACGTGAATTTTTCGGTGCGCAGCTTCCCCGCCTACGGGCGCCTGTCGCACAAGAACGTGGACGAATTGCGCGCGGGCGAGCGCGTGGCGCTGATCGATTCCAAGCGCGATCCGCTCGACTTCGTGCTGTGGAAGCACGCCCGGCCGGACGAGCCGCAATGGCCCTCGCCCTGGGGACCGGGCCGCCCGGGCTGGCACCTGGAGTGTTCGGCGATGGCGCGCCAGACGCTGGGCCAGCCGTTCGACATCCACGGCGGCGGGCCCGATCTGGTCTTTCCGCACCACGAGAACGAGATCGCCCAGAGCGAGGGCGCCTTCGGGATCCCGTTCGCAAGGCTCTGGATGCATTGCGGGGCGCTGCGGGTGGGCGACGACAAGATGTCCAAGTCGCTGGGCAATTTCCTGACGATTCGCGAGGCGCTGACCCGGTACGACTGGGAAGTGCTGCGGTTTTTCCTGGTCCGGTCGCACTATCGCAGCCAGATCGCGTTCGGCGCGGCGATGATCGACGAGTCGCGCTCGGCGCTGACGCGCTTGTACACGGCGCTGCGGGCAGCGCCGAGGGCCTTGGCCGCCGAAGCCTCGGCGAAGGCGGCGAGCGCGCCGGTCGACTGGGACGGTCCCTACGGCCAGCGCTTCGCCGAGGCGATGGACGACGATTTCAACAGCGCGCGGGCGGTCGCGGTGCTGTTCGAGATGGCCGCCGAGCTCAATCGCGCCCCGACGGCCGAGCTGGCCGGGCAGATGCGCGCGCTGGGCGCACTGCTGGGCCTGTTGCAGCGCGACCCGGACGAATTCCTGAAAGGCCGGCCTGCCGGCGCCGAGGCGGGCGGGTTGGACGAGGCCCAGATCGCCGAGCGGATCGCCGCGCGCGCGGCCGCCAAGGCACGGCGCGACTATCCCGAAGCTGACCGGATCCGCCAGGACCTGCTGCGGCACGGCGTCGTGCTGGAGGACGGGGCGGGCGGCACCACATGGCGGCGCCGCTGAGGAGCGGATCGACCGCGCTGCGCCCGCCCTTCTGGCAGAGCGCCAAACGCCGGCTGGCGGCGGCCGACCCGGTACTGGGCGCGATCATCCGGCATCACCCCCGGATCGCGCTGGCATCGCGGGGCGATGCCTTCCAGACGCTTGCGCGCTCGATCGTCGGCCAGCAAATCTCGCTCAAGGCGGCATCTGCCGTCTGGGACCGCGTGGTGGGCGCCTGCGGCGAGATCTCGCCCCGCTCCGTGAAGCTGCGGCGCGCTGCCACACTGCGCCGCTGCGGCCTGTCCGAGCGCAAGGTCGAATACCTTCGGGAGCTGGCCGCACATTTTGCCGACGGCCAGGTCGATCCGGCGAGCCTGGCCAGGATGAGCGACGACGAGGTGATCGCCCGCCTGACGGACATCCGGGGGATCGGGCGCTGGACAGCGGAGATGTTTTTGATCTTTAATCTGCAGCGCCCCGATGTGCTGCCGCTGGACGACCTGGGACTGCTGAAGGCGGTCGGGCGGCATTACCTGGCGGGGCGAACGCCGGTGTCCCTGTTAAAGGGGGAGGGACGCCAGCAGGTGGTCGAGGTGGCGGGCCGGTGGGTGCCGTACCGCAGCGTGGCCACCTGGTATCTGTGGCGCAGTCTGGATCCGGTGCCGGTC
>DATKEU010000018.1:0-12484 GCA_035544495.1 Polyangia bacterium
GCCGGTGGTCGCGCCGGGCGCCTGCGCGGGCGCGGTTCCCGGCGCGGTCGCCGTCGCTGGCGGCGCGGGTGGGTGCGCGGGCGCGGCGGCACCCGACGAGGTGGGCGCGGGCGCGGCAGGCGCCGCCGGTTGCGCCGCTGGCGCCGGTTGCGCCGCGGGCGCCGCCGTCGCGCTGGCCGTCTCGCTGGGCGCGGGAACGGGGCCGGTTCGCTTGATGAACGAGGGCAGCCAGTTGGGCTGCTTGAAACCGGCGTAGGCCGCGATCGCCGCCAGCCCGACGACGACCAGCAGCCCGGTCGCGATCTTCGCGCCGCGGTGGGTGGCGGGACGCAGGGAATCGAGGTCGTCGTCCAGGAGAGGATCGTTCTCGACGCGGGTGGGGATCTCGACGGTGGGAAAGTTGCCGCTGGTGTAGAGATCGCTGTCGTCGTCGTCATCGGCGGACGCGGGCGCCGTCGCTGTCGGACCGCGGGCGGCCGGCCGCAACGGCGAGGGCGGGTTGCGCACCGGCGTGGGGGCCGGCGTGCCCGGCCGCTGAAACTGAGTGGTCGGCTCGGCGGCGCGCGCGCGATCGGCCTGCGAGACGACCTCGAAGAAGGGCGCCAGATCCAGCAGATCGCCGAGCTGCCGCCAGGGGCCGCCCTTCTGCGAGATGCGATCCTCGCGGGTCACCTTGCGCTCGACGATCCACTTGTGCAGCGTGCTGAGATCGCGAAAACGGTGCGTCTGTCCCTCGGCGGTGGCCAGCAGCCAGTCGGCGGCCGGAGGATCCGTCTGCTGCAGCCCCATGCCCGGCGTTCCACCGGTGCTGCGTGGCGGAGGCGTCGCCGATTGCGTGACGCCCTGGCGAGAGACGACGAAGGTGTGACCGCACGAGGTGCACTGCACCGACGCGCCCGCGTCGGTCACGCTGCGATCATCGAGCTCGTATTCGGTTTGGCAGCGGTCGCAACGAACGTCCATCGATGGGGCCTATTGGGGCCAGAAACATAGCACGCCCCACCGCGCGGCGTCCGCGCCCAGCGCCCCGCCGCTGGGCGTGTGTCCCGGTATTCACCGGCACGCTCCACACGTGGATGGACAGTCCACCCGACCCGCCCTGGCGCCCTCGGCGCGACCGCGCTAGAGGCTCTCGGGGAACAGCGCGTAGAGCTGGGCGGGTGGCGGCGCGTAGCGACCCTTCACCATCAGGTTGCCCAGGTGATCGATGCGGAAGCCGCGCGCGAAGGCTCGCTGCAGGACCGCGGGCGCGGCGGCCGAGGCCCGCACCACCGCGGCCCGGCCAGGCAGAACCGCCGCCGCCGCGTCGAGCAGGATGCCCAGGCCCTCGGGCGAGTCGGCGACCGCGGGACCGACGATCACCCGCGCCGGCAGCGGGCGATAGAAGAGATAGCCGGAGAGCTGGCCTTCCGGCTCCCACAGGAGCGCGGCGCCCGTCGACGCCAGCAGGGCCAGATCGCGGCCCCGTTCGGCGCCGGTGCGGGCGGTGTCGTAACGCTCGAGCGCGCCGAGATCGCTCGGCGTCACCGCGCGCAGGGCGACGGGCGGCGTGGCGGGCGGCACCAGGCGATCGGCCAGCAGGTACGGCGCCACGTCGACGACCGTGTAGCCCATCCGCGTGTAGAGCCCGAACGAGTCGGGGTTGAAGCTGTCCTGAAACAGGCGGACGCTGGAGCTTCGCTGCGCGAGCTCCGCGAAGTGGCTCATCAGAGCGCGCCCGATGCCGCGCGGAGCGCCGGGGCGCGCCGCCACCGGGCCGATGCTGGTGGTGGCGCCGCGCGGGTGGGCGAACCCCACGCCGACGGGAACGCCTCGCTGCTCGACCAGCGCGCACCCGCCCGGGTCCAGATCCAGATAGGCGCGGCACAGCCAGGCGGCGCTCTCCAGCGTGGGAAATGGCGGCGTGTGGCCGCGCAGGCGATACACGCCGCCGAAGGCGTCGAACAGGATCTGGGCCGCCGACTGGGTGTCGGCGGCGACGAGCGCCCGGACGTGCAACAGCGCGGACATCACACGAAGTCCCGGCGCGCGAAGATGATCATCGATAACCCCAGCACCAGCACCGAATAGCCAAAACCATACAGCGTGGTCCACGCCATGTAACCTGGTCCGAGAAGCTGGCCCGGCAGCGCCGCGTCGTCCGCGCCGATGACCGCGCCCGATGGAAAGAAGAGGTGCAGGTTGGGCAGCACCGCGGCCACGACGTCCACGGCGCCGCTGGCCCCGCCGCCGGCGCGCGCCGCCAGCTGGCGCAGGTCGGGGACCGAACGCCCGACGACGAACACGCCCAGCGCGAAGAACCCCGACAGGAAGGGGCTGGAGAACGACGAGAACAGCAGGGCGACCGAGGTGACGATGGTGACGTTGACGAACAGCAGCCACAGCGACTTCGTCAGGGCGGCGTCGGGCCGGCCGCCCTGCGCCAGCAGCGTCAGCGCCAGGACCACGCCCATGACCACGATCTGGATCCCCAGCGTGGTCAGCATCCCCAGCCATTTGCCAAGGACGAACTGCCAGCGCGCGATCGGCTTCGGCAGGATGGTGTAGACGGTCTTGAGGTCCAGCTCCTTGTAGAGCAGGTTCACGCCCACGAAGACGGCGATGAGCACGCTGAACAGGTCGACGCCGAAGAGGCCGATGTCGCGGGTCATGCGCACCTCTTCGTTCAGCGACAGCTCGCCGACCGCGACGGCCGACAGGATCAGCAGCACGGCGAAGAACAGCAGGCTGTAGAGGATCTTGTTGCGCGCGGCTTCGCGGAAGGTGTTGCGGGCGATGGCCAGGATGGCGGCGCCTCGGTTCATGAGTGGCCTCGGGGCGGGGCGGTGGCCTGCGTCGCCTCGCGCACGAACAGGTCCTCGAGCGACTCGCGGCGCGGCGACACCGAGACCAGGGCCGCCCCGGCGGCGAGCGCGGCGCGCAGGAAGGCGTCGACGTCGGCGCCCTCCGGAATGTCCAGGCGCAGGCCATCGCTGCTGGCGTGCTGGCGCGTGCCGGGCGGCGGCGCCAGCGCGGGCGGCGCCGGCGCGCGCAGCACCACCTCGGTCGACAGCACGCGCGCCGACAGCAGGCGGCCGAGCGGGCCCACGTCGCGCAGCGTGCCGGCGACGACGATGGCGGCGCGGTCACAGATCATCTCGACGTCGGGCAGGATGTGGGTCGAGAAGAAGACGGTCTTGCCGTCCTTGCGCAGGTCCATGATGAGGTCGCGCACCTCCTTGCGGCCGATGGGGTCGAGGCCGGTCATCGGCTCGTCCAGGACGACCAACTCCGGATCGCCCATCAGGGCCTGGGCGATGCCGATCCGTTGCAGCATCCCCTTCGAGAACTTGCGCAGCGGGCGGCCGCGCGCGTGATCCAGGCCGACGCGCGCGATGAGCGCGTCGGCGCGCGACCGCCGGGTCGCGGCCGGGACGCCGCACAGCGCGCCCGCGAAGTCGAGGAACTCTTCCGGCGTCAGGTAATCGTAAAAATACGGCGTCTCGGGCAGGTAGCCGAGGCGGCGCTTGGCCGACAGCGACGGCACGGGCAGGCCCAGCACCTCGGCGCGGCCGCGCGTGGGGAAGATGAGGCCCATCAGCATCTTCAGCGTGGTGGTCTTGCCCGCGCCGTTGGGGCCGAGGAACCCGAAGATCTCGCCGCGCTGGACCTCGAAGCTGACGTCGCGCACGGCTTCCACGCGCTTGCGGAAGAATCCCAGGCGGAACGTCTTGCCGAGACCGTCCGCGCGCAGCACGACGTCCGCTGAAGGACCCGCCGAGGTCATGGCCACCGCCATCATAATCCAGTCCGCGCGATCTCACGGCGGCCGATGAGTGGTTCTGCTACGGTAGAGCGACGTTCGGGCATCGTCGTGGTGTCGTCGCCGCCGTCAGGGGATGCGCGCTTGAACTCCAACTCCCAGATCGATCGCGAAGCTCAGCCAGCGCAGAAACCCGATGGTGTCGCCGGCCTGGAAGTAGACGCCGAAGTTGCGCACCACCTCGAACATGATGCCGTTCGAGTTACGGAAGGCGATGTCGTTGCTGTGCTTGAGCGCCGGGTCGTGGTCGGCGGTGGTGTCGAACGCGACCTGCACGGTAGCGAACAGCTTGATCGGCTGGTCGGCGTCGCTCCAGTAACGAAAGCCGGGCGCCACGACGAACTGCCGCCCCGGCGTGAAGTCCTGCTCGATGCCGAAGCGCAGATCGACCAGGATGTCCCAGCGGCGGGTGATCCCGAACGACGGCTGCACATCGAGAAACAGGGGCAGGCGGCCGCTGCACACGCGCTTGTCGACCTGGCCGCACCCGACCATCTCCTGATAGGGAAAGATCGTCCGGTACCCGCTGCCGAGCAGGAGGGCGAATCCGAACTGCATCCGGTGCTCGAGGTCGGGCGGACGCAGGCGGGGGAAGACCTTGACGGGCGCTGCATCGGCGGCCGCCCGAGAAGGCGTCGCGGCGTCCGCGGCAGGGACGGCGGCGGTCGGCGGCGGCGCATCGGCGGCGCGCGCGGCCGGCTCCCACCGGGTCAGCGGCGCGGCGACCGACAGCAGCGCCACGGCGGCCCCAGCGAACGAGGTGCGCATCGACGCAGCAGTCTAGTGGAAACCGAGCGCTTGGTGAAAAGTTGCGCGTGAGCGGGCGGCGCATCGGCCGGCGGGCGTGGGCGCGCGCGGTGGCGGGTGGTGCCGGCGCGGCGGCGGCGTGGCTGTGGGGCGGGCGGCGCGCCGCCGCCATCGGCGACCACGCGCTGTTTCGCTTCGCGCGACTGGCCCTACCGGGATTGCCCGATCCGCGCCCGACGGCGCTGCGCCGCCTCTCGTGGGAGCTGGTCCGCCGCACCAGCCTGGTGACGGCGTCGGATCCCGCCGAGCCGCGCATCGTCGACCCGCAGCTGTTTCGCTTTCCGTTCCTGGTGCTGTCGGGCGATCGCGGGTTTGCCCTGCCGCCCGAGGCGGAGATCGCGCGCCTGCGCCGTCACATCACCTACGGTGGCTTTCTGCTGATCGATTCGGCGGAGGGGCGCGCGGGCGGCCGCTTCGACGAGTCGGTGCGGCGCCTGCTGGCGCAGACGCTGCCGGGCGAGCTGCCGGCGCGCATTCCGCCCGAGCACGTGCTGTGGAAATCGTTCTACGTCCTGCGCGGCGCCCCCGGGCGCATCCTGGCCGCGCCGTACGTCGAGGGCGTCGAGCGCGATCGCCGCCTGGCCGTGGTCTACACGCAGAACGATCTCGGCGGCGCCCTGGCCCGCGACGGCTATGGCCGCTGGGAGCACGAGGTGATCCCGGGCGGCGAGACCCAGCGGGAGGAGGCCTTCCGCTTCGGCGTCAATCTTGTGATGTACGCGCTCTGCCTCGACTACAAGACCGAGCAGGCGCACATCGATTACATCTTGCGCACGCGGCGGCAGGTGCGATGACGGGCGGCGAGTTCAACGACTGGCGCATCACGCTGGGCAACACGCCGCACATCGGGCGTGCGGGGGTGGCGCTGATGATCGCGCTCGCGGCGGTGGCGGTGGCGCTGTCGGCGCTGTCGCTGATCGAGGAGCGGCGCGGGCGCTGGTGGGGCCTGCTGGCGCTGCGCACGGGCGGCGTACTGGCTTGTCTGTGCGCCGTGCTGGAGCCGGCCCTGGAGCTGCGCCAGGTCATCCACGTCCCCAACCAGGTGGCGGTGCTGGTCGACGCCTCACGCTCGATGGAGGTCAAGCCGCCGCGCGCGGGCTCCGCGCGCTTCGAACGGGCGGCGAGCCTGATCGAGAAGGCGGCGCCGCTGTTCGCCGAGTGGGAGCAGGCCGGCCACCACGTCGATCTCTACAGCTTCGGCGAGGTGGTGGCGCCGGTGAGCGCGGGGGCGCTGCGCGCGGCGCCCACCGCCGAGGCGTCGCGCCTGGGCGAGGCGCTGGGCGAGGTGCGCGCGCGCTATGCCGGCCGCGATCTCGGCGCCGTGATCATGCTCTCCGACGGCGTCGACACCGGACGCATCGGCGAGGGGCCGCTGGACGCCGCCACGCGCTCCGCCCTCGAGGCGATGGGCGCGCCGGTGCACACCGTCGGCATCGGCGAGAAGTCGCTGCGCGATCTGTCGGTGGCGGCGGTGCTGGCCGACGAGTTCGCGTTCGTGCGCACGCCCGTGACCATCGAGGCGACGATCCGCCACAACGGCCTGCCCGATCGCCAGGTCGACGTGACCCTGACCCGCGACGGGCGGCCCATGGCCGCGCGCAGCGTGGTCCTGCGCGGCGAGCACTCCGAGGAGAAGGTGTCGTTCGACTGGCTGCCCGATCACCCGGGCAACTTCGTCTTCCAGATCTCGACGCCGGTGCTGGCGGGCGAGGCGCTGGCCAGCAACAACGCCCAGGTCTTCACCGTCAAGGTGATCCGCGACCGCATCCGCGTGCTGCACCTGTGCGGCCGGCCGTCGTGGGATCAGCGCTTTCTGCGCTCGATGCTGCGGCGCGATCCCAACGTCGACCTGGTGTCGTTCTTCATCCTGCGCACGGAGACCGACGAGCAGCCCTGGAACCGCAACGAGCTGTCGCTGATCCCGTTTCCGACCTACGAGATCTTCGAGGAGCAGCTGCGCTCGTTCGACCTGGTCATCTTCCAGAACTTCAACTACGCGCCCTACGGCGTCGAGCCGTTCCTGGCCGGCGTGCGCGACTACGTCGAGGGGGGCGGGGCGCTGGCCATGGTGGGCGGCGACCTGTCGTTCGCCAGCGGCGGTTACGGCGCCACGGCGCTGGCCGACATCCTGCCCGTCGAGCTGCCGCCGACGCCGCCCGGCGCGGGGACGAGCACCGACGCGGCGCTGACCACCGACGCGTTCCGGCCCAAGCTGACGCCCGAGGGGCGCACCCACCCGATCACGTCGCTGCTGCTCGACCCGCACGACAACGAGCTGCGCTGGAGCAAGCTGCCGCCTCTCGAGGGGGTGAACCGGGTGCCGCGCGCGCGGGCAGGCGCCGCCACGCTGCTGGTCCACCCCACGCTGCGCGCCGACGGCGGCAAGCCCGCGCCCGTGCTGGTGGCGGGCGACGCTGGCAAGGGACGGGCGCTGGCGCTGCTGACCGACACCGCGTGGAACTGGGGCTTCGCCGCCGCCGGCGAGGGCGACGACGGGCGGGCGTTTCAGCGCTTCTGGGACAACGCCATCCGCTGGCTGGTGCGAGATCCGGCGCTGACGTTGCTGCGCATCGAGCTCGACCGCGTCGAGTACCGGCGCGGCCAGCCGGTGGCCGCCCGCGTGCGCGCCATGCACCCCGACTATTCGCCGGCCCGCAACGTCGAGGTGACGCTGGACGTGCGCGCCGCCGGCAGCGATCCCGCCGCCAAGCCCCTGCGCAGCGCCGGCGGCGCCACCAACAGCGACGGGGAGGCGCACGTCGACCTGGGCTTGCTGGGGCCCGGCGCCTACCGACTGACGGGCAGCGCCACGCTGGACGGGCGCGCCGCCACCGAGGAGAAGACCTTCGTCGTGCGCGCGGAAGGGAAGGAGCTGGACGACGTCGCCTTTCGCGATCGGGTGCTGCGCGAGATCGCGCAGGTGGGCGGCGGTGACTATCGCTTCGAGGAGATCGGCCACCCGGCCATCAGGGAGCCGCGCGAGATCCGCGTCGGCCGCCAGGAGTCGATCGAGCTGTGGTCGAGCCCGCTGCTGCTCGTCGTCGGCATCGCGCTTCTGGCCGCGGAGTGGGCGCTGCGCCGCCGCGCCGGCCACAGCTGAGCGCGACCGGCGGCGCGATCACTGCGGCTGGGGGCAGATGGCGACCTTGGCCGCGGCCACGGGGCACGGGCAGATGAGCGGCGCGGTGGTGCCGGTCACCGACGCCGTTATCGGGCAGCAGTTGATCGTGCCGCCCTTGCAGGTGCTCCAGGTGCAGGCGGCGGTGCAGGCCTGGACGCCGTCGCCGCAGCGACCGCAGTCGACGGAATCGCCGGGCGAGCACACCCCCTGACCGGTGCAGGCCGCCGCGCCCGTCGGCCACTGGCAATTGGCGGCGCAGGTGATGGTGCCGCAGTTGCCGCACGTCCCTGTCTGATTCGGCGCGCATGGGCCCTGGCCCGTGCACGTGCCGGCGGCGGTCGGCCACTTGCAATCGGTGCCGCAGGTCATGGTGCCGCAGTTGCCGCACCCACCGGTGTCGCCGGGGATGCATTGGCCGGGGTTCGAGCACGAGCCCGTCCACTGGCAGTCGTTGCCGCACATCTCGACGCCGCAGTTGCCGACGCCGCACGGGCGCGACGAACCCGGCGTGCACGCGCCCTGGTTTTCGCAGACGCCGCTCCAGCCGCAGGTCGCGGTGGTGGCATTGCATTTCTCGACGCCGCAGCGGCCGCAGGCTCGCGTGGCGCCGGGCGCGCACTGACCGTCGCCGGCGCAGGCGTCAAAGGCGCAGGTGGCGCCGCAGGTCTGGTGGCCACAGTTGCCGCAGGTCATGGAGTCGCCGGGCTTGCAGACGCCTTCGTTGTGGCAGGTGACTTCCCATTGGCAGGTCGGGTCGCAGACCTGGATGCCGCAGTTGCCGCAGGCGCGCGTCGATCCCGCCAGGCAGTTGCCTTCGTTGCCGCACGCGCTCCAGGCGCAGTCCATGGTGCAGGTCTTGGTCCCGCACTTGCCGCAGGCGAGCGTGTCGCCCGGCTTGCAGATCCCGGGGCAGGGTCCGTCGCTGCCGCCGCCCACCTCGACGAACGGGCGATCGGGCGCGGCGTCGCCGCCCACCGGCATGGCCGCGTCGCCGTCGCCATCGCCGCCGTCGCCGGCTGGCGGCGCTCCGTCGTCGAGACCGCCGCCGTCACCCGACGTCCCATCGGGGCCGGCGACGGGGACGTCCCCGGGCGCATCTTCGCCGCCGGCACCGTCGGGCGACACCACCGTCGATGCCTGCACCGTGATGTATGAGCAGCCGGGCGACAGCGTCGTCGACATCTGCAACTCCTGGATCAGCTGGCCGTCGGAGCTCATCGCGCGGGCGAGAATGACGATCGGGGCGCCGGCCTGATACGCGTTCCGGAAGTGAACCTCGACAGTTCCGCCTCTCGTGCCCGGGATCAGATCCAGCGTGCCGGTCAACGTCTCGTGTGGCGTGACCGACACGTCGACGGTGATGTCGACGGAGTCGCCCATCTGGGCGGGGTTGTCGAAGCGCAGAGCCAGCATCGCGGTGCCGGTCTTGCAAGTGTTCGTCTTCTTGCATCCGCCGGCGCCGGCCGCCAGCGCCGCCGCGAACAGCGCGAGGGCGATCGAACGCAGCGTCGCCCTTGGTTCGAGCGTTCTCATGGCGGCAACCTCAACGCGGTCCCACGATGCCGAGCGTGGGGCTGGGATCCTTGGCGCTGCCGCTCGACAGGATCAGCGCCAGCGCGACCGCGCCGCCCGCGACGACGGCCCCCGCGGCGATCCAGAGCCACGCGCGCGAGCGCCCCGCCCGCGGTTCCGGCGGCGCCGGCTGAGCGGTCAGATCGGCGCCCGGCGTGGCGTTACTGCGATCCGGCGCCGTCTCCGTCGGGCCGGGCGTGGGCGGGGGCAGCGGCGGCGCCGCGGCCCCGTTTGCCGCCGGAGTCGGGATCGGCGGCGCTGCCGCCGGCGTCGTCGCCCCGCTCGACGGCGGCAACGCAGCTGGCGGCGGTGCGGTCGCGGCGGCCGCCGGCGCGCTGGACAGCGCATCGACGTGTCGCTGGGCATCGGCGCTCTGATCCCCGGCCGGAAAAAGGCGCAGATAGTTGCGGTACAGCTCCAGCGCGCGGTCGCCGTGGCCGGCCATGCGGTGGGCCTGGGCGGCGTTGTAGAGCAGCGCCGGATCCGCTTTCGCCGCGAACGCCTTCTCGTACAGGTCGGCCGCCTGCGCGTAGTCGCCCAACCCGTACGCCGACATCGCCTCCTGGTAGAGGCGCCGTGCGCTTTCCTTGGGGGCCGGCGGCGCCGCCATAGCGCCGCCCACCGCGAAGAGTGTCACGAGCGCGAAGGCAATCACGCGCCCCGCCCATCGAACCTGCATGTTCGCGGCGATTATGGCGGGCCGCCGATCGCGCGACTAGCGGAAATTCAGCAGCCCGGGCGGCGCGCGGCGCGTCCTTGGAAGCACCGCGCCTTCAGGCGTTCATTTCGCCGGCGCGGGCACGGCCGGCGGCGGCGCAGGTGCCACGGGCGGCGGCGGCGGCGCGGGCGCCCATCGGCCCAGCACGGCCGCCGGGCGCGCCGCCACCGGCAGAAAGCGGTCGAGCGCGCCGTCGTGCCAGCGATAGGCGCCATAGATCAACACCAGCAGGAGCACGATGCGCTTCCAGGGAAATCCCTTCTCGGCGTAGGGATCGCGCCGGTCGCGGCGGGCTCCCCGCGGCAGGTGCGCCACGCCGGTCAGCGTGCGGCCGAAGGGGACGCTGATGCGCGCCTTCGCGTTCACCGCCCAGCCATTGGCATCCATGATCGGCCCCAGATTTCGTTTGCGCAGCTTGATGAACGCCAGCACCATCGACGGCGCCGAGATCAAGAGTATGAGGCCGATCAGCGCTCCGATCGTCGCCGCCAAGCCGAGTTGCAGGATGCCGGAGGCGTAGCCGATCAGCGCGGTCGCGAACGTGCCTATCGCCCCCACCGCCACGCCCAGCGCTGCCACCGTGCCGACGTCTACCTTCTTCTGCTCCGCCGGCTTTGCGCGGTCGGCATTGGCTGTCGCGGCGGCGACGGTGCCCAGCCGTCCGTGGGCTTCCGAATCGGCGGCGGCGGCGCGCTTGGTGATCTGCTCCTCCAGGAAGCGGACGAGCTTCTTGTAGGGCGACCAGAACGCCTGGCGCAGGCTGATTGGGTTGTCGATGATCTTGGTGATGGTGGCGTCCCAGTCGCGCCCTTGCCGGTCATAGAAGACGCCGTTGCGCCCCACCATCAGGTTGTCGCTGTCGCCGGCGGTGAAGGCGGCGACGATTTGCCGCTTCTCGCCAGTCGCCTTGCGTGCGCAATCCAGGTACGCCAGGTACGCGCCCGCCAGGCCGGCCATGGCGGCGTGCCTGCCGGCGTCGTCGACGGGCAGGCAGAGGCCGCACGATCGGCGATCGAGGTAAAGGGTGCCGGCCTGAAAGATCGCCGGCTCGCGACCGTCGTAGAAGTCGCGGAAGTTGATGAAGTTGGTGCACAGGAGGACCAGATCGCGGTGATAGCGCACCAGCCGCTCGACGTTCTCGAGGCTCGTCGCCTCTTTCTCCAGCGCCTTGTCCTGCGCGATCAGGTTGGTGAGGACGTCGCGCATCCCCGCCGCCGCCAGCGCGCCCAGACGTTCGTCGCCGAGCGCGTTGGCCTTCAGCGCCGGGTGCGCGTCCTGCCAGGCCTGATACGCGCCCAGCTTCGCCTGCAGCGCCGCCCAGTCGGCCTCGTCCAGCTGCGCGCGATCGCCGATCAGCGGCGCCACCGCGTTCTTACGCAGGGCCAGCAGCGCCGCCGCGTGCGCGGGGTTGACCGCGCCTTCCAGCGGTAGCGGCTTTCCGGCCGCGATCGCCGCCAGCGGAAACGACGCCACCGCGTCGGCGCTGATGCCGATGTCGCCGGCCAGCGCGGGCAGATACTCCTCTTCCTTGTGATTGGCCAGCGGGATGGAGCGCGGGTCGAAGCGCGCCAGGCGGCAGCGCCCGAAGTAATCGTCCACCTTGGCCTTGACGGTTTTGATCGCCGCCGCCGCCGCCGCCGTGGCCGTCGGGCCGAGCGGCCAGATGCCGCTGGCGTTGCCGGCCGCCTGGCCCGCCCATTCGGCGAACTGGCGGATCTCGTCGAAGAAGGCGTCGACCTTCTCCTGCGTGACCCCGGGCTGCCCGGAGCGATCGACGTCGCTGCCGAACGTGGCGATGATGTCGCGGATGGCCGCCTTGGCCGCTTCGTCGGTGGCCGAGATCTCGGTGATCACGCCGTCGCCGTTGAACCGCGTGTTGGCAAACATGCGCGCGGGATCGGCGAAATCGATGACGCCGATCTCCGTCGCCTCCGGCTTGCCCAGGTTGGCGAGGACGTTGCGCGCCGACGCCGCCAGCACGGCACCCTCCGCCGTCTTGTCGTCGATCGCCGCCAGGGCCAGCGTCGGCGAGCGCCGGAACAGCTGGTCGGGATCCTTCAGGTTCGCCACCGCGAACTGGACGGCGGCGCTGAGCTCGGGGGCGCGGATCCGGCCGTCCTTGTCGGTGTCGACAAGCGCCAGCGTGCGGGCGTCCATCTCGACGCCCAGCGTGGGACAGGCCAGCGCCACCCACAGCTTCTGGTCCAGGTAGGGAATGTTGCGCAGGTCGTCGCCGGTCTCCAGCTTGACCTGGTCGAAGTCGCCGGCGCGAAAGAAACTCCAGCGGTGTGCGATCGCCATCTGGCCCCCTGTTCCTGGGGGCATGAAGTATCACGACGGGCTGGTCCAGCCCACCTCAGAACGTGTAGCCGACGCCTCCGCCGATGAAGAAAGCGTCGAAGAACCCGCCCTCGATCTTCGCTTCCCATCCGCGGAGGCTGGGCACGCGAAAATCGATCCCGAT
>DATKEU010000019.1:0-19690 GCA_035544495.1 Polyangia bacterium
TAGACGCAAAATACCACAACATTTGGTATAGCTTTGGTCTGTTTAAGCCGGAGACCTACGCCAAACTACCCAATACGCTCGTGATCATCACGCTGATCAGCAACTTCGGCACGTTCCTGCTCTACATGCTGACCAACATCATCGCCATCGTGGCCTTCCGCGAGCACCACACGTTCAGCGGGTTCAAGCACATGTTCGTGCCGATCTTCGGCCTGGTCGCGAACCTTCTGTGCATGCTGTTCTACCTGGTCGGTCCCTTCGCCGTTTCAGGGATGAGCTGGAAGGAGCCGTACATCGCCCTTGGGCTGTGCGCGGCCTGGGGCATCTACGGCGCCTTCTACTTCCTGCGCGCCAGCAAGGTGAAGGGGCGCGCCATGCTGCACGAGTCGCGGCCGGCGACGTCCACCTCGGGCTAGCCGTCACGGTCAGCCGGAAGGATAGGCCTCGGCGCCCATCTCGGTGGCGTCGAGGCCTGTCATTTCCGCGTCGCCGTCGACGCGGTTGCCGAACCAGCGCTCGACCAGCTTGAAGAACAGCAGCGCCAGCCCGAAGACGACGACGACGTTGGTCACCACCCCGATGAGCTGCGCGCAGAGCTGGCTCCCGTCGCCGAACAGGATGCCGCGCACCGGACCGGGCACGCCGTTCCAGCCGGCGCCGCCGCTGCCGTCGGCGAACACGCCCAGCGCCAGCGCGCCCCAGGTGCCGCACACGCCGTGCACGGAGATGGCCCCCACCGGGTCGTCCAGGCGCAGGCGGCGTTCGATGAAGAGCACGGACACCAGCACCAGCAATCCCGCCACCGCGCCGATCAGCACCGCCGCCGCCGGGCTGACGAAGGCGCACGACGCGGTGATGGAGACCAAGCCGCCGAGGAGGCCGTTGCACGTCATGCCGATGTCCGGCCGCCGGCTCATGTACCAGACCGACAGCAGCGCCGTCACCGCGCCGGCCGCGGAGGCGAGCAAGGTGTTGGCCGCCGCCAGCGCGATGCGCGCGTCGGTCGCCGCCAGCGTCGAGCCGGCGTTGAACCCGAACCAGCCGAACGCCAGGATGAACGTGCCCACCACCGTGAGGGGGATGTTGTGACCGGGGATGGCGCTGATCGTCCCGTCGCCGCGGAACTTGCCCGTGCGCGGCCCCAGCACCAGCGTCCCGGCCAGCGCCGTCAAGCCGCCCGTCATGTGGACCACCGACGAGCCAGCGAAGTCGACGTGGCCGTGGCCGAGGTGAAAGTTCTCGCCCAGCGCCGACAGCCAGCCGCCGCCCCACACCCAGTTGCCGTAAAGGGGATAGAGCACCATCGACATGAACAGCGCATAGAGGAGAAAGGCCGAGAACTTCCAGCGCTCGGCCAGCGTGCCGGTGGGGATCGTCGCCGCCGTGTCCATGAAGACGGTGGCGAACAGGAACATGGCCAGGTTGACCGGATCGTGCGGCGTGGTGATGAGCGCGAACTTGGCGGTGCCGATCAAGCCGAAGAAATGCCCCCCGATGCGCAGCCCCGCTTCGTGCGCGACCCCGGGGGCGCCGCCGCCCAGCGACCGCCAGCCCGGCACGCCCCCGAACATCAGCGCGTAGCCGCAGAGCCAGAAGCCGACGGTGCCCACGGGGTAGACGACCAGGTTCATCGCCATGGTGTGCACGGCGTTCTTGGCGCGCACGAAGCCGGTCTCGACCATGGCGAAGCCGGCCTGCATCAGCATGACCAGGAACGCGCACAGCAGCACCCAGGCCAGGTTCAGCGCCGAAGCCTGTTCCAGCGTGGACACGCGCGCGCCTTACGGGTTCTGGCCGGCGGGCGCTGCCGGCGCGGGCGCGCCACCGTCGGGCGAATGCCGGGCGGAGAGCCACACCAGGAACGCCAGCAGGACCAGGGAAGCGACCGCCATCGCCGCCATCTTGCGCGATCTCGAGCGGCGCATCCAGCCCCGCCCCCGCCCGACGACGCGCGCCGATTCGCCGTCGGCGCCGGCGACCGGGGCGGCGGCGGCCCGCTGCGGATCGCGCAGGTCGGCCAGCAGATCGGCGATGCTTGCGTAGCGGTCGCGCGGCGCGCGGGCGATGGCCCGCATGATGATCGTCTCCAGCAGCGGATCGATGGCGGGCAGGTAATAGCTCGGCGCCCGCGGATCGCTGGTGGTCTTCATGCGCATCAGCGCTTGCGGGTGCGGCGCCTCGAACGGCAGGTTGCCGGTCAGCATCTCGTAGAGCAGCGTGCCGACGGCGTAGATGTCGGTGCGCTCGTCGCCGCGGCGGCCGGCGATCTGCTCGGGGGCCATGTAATCGGGCGTCCCCAGCGTCGACGACAGCTTGAACCAGGTCAGGCGGCGCGCCGATTCGTCGAGGGCGATCCCGAAGTCGAGGATCTTGATGCGCCCCGACGGCAAGAGCAGGATGTTCTCCGGCTTGATGTCCCGGTGCACGACGCGCTGGCCGTGCAGATAGTCCAGCGCCTCGCTGACCTGGATGGCGATGTCCAGGGCCTGCTCGCGCGGCAGCGTCTTTCTCTGCTGCAGCGTCGCGCGCAGCGAGACCCCGTCTACGAACTCCATCGGCAGGTACATCCGCGTCTTGTTCCCCGGGCGCAGCATCTTCACGATGGCCGGGTGGTCGATGCGCAGGCCGATGTCCTCCTCGCGCTTGAAGCGCTGATAGAAGACGACGTCGCTCTCCAGCTGGGGGTGCGGGATCTTGAGAACGACGGTGTCGCCGGAGGCCGCGTCCCGGGCCTTGAAGATCGACGCCATGCCGCTGCGGGCGAGCAGCTCCGTCAGCTGGTACTGGTCGATACTGTCGCCGGCGGCTGGTTCGCGCATCGTGCTCGGAGAGGCGGATGTCAGTTAGCGGGCGGGCCCCGCCGCCGACACGGTACTACGAGTGGGGATCAAACGTGAGCTCCGGAGCATCGGCGCAGCAGGCGGCGCTGGACGCGGCCGCGCTGTCGGACGAGGGGACCGAACGCCCCGACAACGAGGATCGGTGCGCGGCCGTGATCGACGGCGGCGGCTGGGCGCTGCTGGTGGTGGCCGACGGCGTGTCCAGCTTGCCGGCGGGCGAGGTGGCCAGCCAGATGGCGGTCGACATCATCCCGCGCTCGTTCCGCGAGCAGGATCCCAGCGTCTCGCTGACCCGGCGCATGGCGCGCGCGGTTCAGGAGGCCAACATCTCCATTCACGATCTCGGCCTGGCCGTCCCCGAGCTGCGCGGCATGGCCACCACCGTCACCGCCGCCGTCGTGCGCGGGCACGAGCTGTGCGCGGCGCACGTCGGCGATTGCCGCCTGCTGCTGGTGCGCGGCGGAACGGCCACCCAGCTGACGAAAGACCACACGGTGGCGGGCGAGCGCGCGCGCCTCGGGCTTCTGCGCAAGGAGCGCCTGGCCGAGCACCCCGGCCGCTACCAGCTGACGCGATCGCTGGGGCGCGAGCTGATCGTCGCCGTCGACCAGCTGACCACCACCGTCGGCGACGGCGACCGGCTGGTGGTGTGCAGCGACGGCTTGCACGGCGTGCTGCCCGAGGGGGAGATCGCCCGCCTGGCCGCCGCCGGCGACGCCGCGGCGGCCTGCCGGACGCTGATCGACGCCGCCAACGCCGTGGGCACGCCCGACAACCTGACGGTGGCCGTGCTGGCCGTGGCCGGCGCCCCGCCCCCGCCGGCCCGCCGCGGTCTTCTTGATCGGCTGCGTGGCCTTGCCGGCCGCCGCTGAAAATGCCGTAAGATAGTCGCTTCGCTCCTCTCTCGCGAAGCCCCGCCCGTCGTGCCGCGCCCCCTGGTCCTGATAGTCGACGACAGCCCGCAGATGGCGGAGACGCTGGCGCAGTACCTGTCGGCGCACGGCTTCGAGCCGATCACCGCCACCGATTCGGATCGGGCGGCGGCCATCATCGCCAGGACGCCGGTCGCCGCCGTGGTCACCGACCTGCGCATGAGCGGCCTGGACGGCCTGGATCTGATCGAGACGGTGCGCCTGCACCGGCCCGGGATCCCGGTGATCGTCATGACCGCCTTCGGCAGCGTCGAGACCGCCGTGGCAGCCATCCAGCGCGGCGCCTTTCACTACGTGACGAAGCCGTTCAGGATGGCGTCGCTGCGCACACTGCTGGAGCAGGCGCTGTCGGCGCGCGGGCCCGAGGAGGCGGCCTCGATCGCCGCGGCCGCGACGCCCGGGCCGCGAGAGGGGACCACCGGCGACGGCGGGCCGGATCCCGTGGCGGCGCTGGTGCCGCTGGGAATGACGCTGGCCGAGCTGCAAGATCGGTACATCGCCGCGGTCTACGACTCCGTCGACGGCAACCGCACGCGCGCCGCCAAGATTCTGGGTCTGGATCCGTCGACGGTCTACCGGCGCCAGCGCCGGGCCCGCGCCCGGATCGGCGAAGGCGGCGAAGGCGAAGGCGAGGGCGAAGGCCAAGGCGACGACGACGACGACGGCTGAGCGGGGTGCGGGTCGCACGGGTGCGCGAGGGCTGCAGTCCCCGTGCCATCAGATGGGTAAATCGGGCGCGCGCGTTCGCGACCAACCCCTGCAATCTGCACGGTGCGGAGGCGGCCCATCCTGCAATTCGCATGAAGCTGGGAGAGCGCGATCGCGTGCTACGCTTGCCGGCGGCCGCGCATGAGCACCGCCCCCAACAGCAACCGCTTGCGCGTCCTCGTCGTTGACGACGAGAAGAACATCCGCCAGACGCTGAGCGTGTTCCTGGAGAAGGTCGACTGCGACGTCGAGGTGGCCGCCAGCGGCGAGGCCGCCCTGGCCGCGCTGGCGCGCAAGCCGATGGATCTGGCGTTTCTGGATCTGCGCCTCGGCAGCGAGCGCGGCCAGGACGTGATCCCGCGCCTTCTGGCCCTGGCGCCCGAGCTGCTGATCGTCGTCTTCACCGCCTACGCCACCGTCGAGACCGCGGTCGAGACGCTGAAGCGCGGCGCCTGGGATTACCTGCCCAAGCCCTACACGCCCGAGCAGATCCGCCAGATCGTGAGCCGCGCCCGCGAGCGGCGCGCGCTGGCGCAGCGGGTGTCGGAGCTGGAGAGCCAGCTGGCCAGCGCGGCGCCCGAGCTGGACCTCACCTCGCAGAGCCCGGCCATGCGGCAGGTCTTCGATCTCATCGGGCGCGCCGCCAAGTCGAGCGTGCAGGTGTTGTTCCGCGGCGAGACCGGCACGGGAAAGACGGCGCTGGCGCGCGTGCTGCACGCCGAGAGCGCGCGCCGCGATCATCCGTTCGCGGTCGTCAACTGCCCGACGCTGTCGGAGGAGCTCCTGGCCAGCGAGCTGTTCGGCCATGCCCGCGGCGCCTTCACCGGCGCCGTGAAGGATCAGCCCGGGCGCGTCGACGCCGCCCACGGCGGCACGCTGTTCCTGGACGAGATCGGCGAGATCCCGAGCGCGCTGCAGGCCAAGCTCCTGCGCTTCATCCAGGACAAGCAGTTCGAGCGGATCGGCGAGAACGAGACGCGAACGGCCGACGTGCGCATCGTCGCCGCCACCAACCGCGACATCGAGGCCGACATCAAGGCCGGACACTTCCGCGAGGATCTCTTCTATCGCCTGAACGTCGTCGAGATCCGCATCCCGCCGCTGCGCGAGCGCCCGGAGGACATCCTGCCCCTGGCCCGCCGCTTCGTCGCTTTCTTCGCCGCCAGCATCGGCCACCGGGGCGTCGAGCTCTCGAAGGAGGCCGAGGCCATGATGATGGCCTACCGCTGGCCGGGCAACGTGCGCGAGCTGCGCAACGCGGTCGAGCGCGCGGTCATCCTGTGGCCCGCCGAGGTCATCGGGCCCGAGGCCTTCCCCGACCGCCTGGCCAGCACCTTCCCGGTGCGCCCGTTCGTGGGCGGCGACTTCCCCGTCGAGGAGATCGAACGCGAGCACATCCTGCGCGTCACCGGCCGCACCGAGACCCTGGAGCAGGCGGCCGAGATCCTGAAGATCGACACGTCGACGCTCTGGCGCAAGCGCAAGCGCTACGAGTGACGCCCGCGCCTCACCGGGTGGAACGCCCTCGATGGTTCTGGCACCCGTCGCCGAGCGCTCGAAGGCTTTCGTGTCGTGTCCGACCACCAGGGCGCCCACGCAATCGGCTACGGCGACTTAAATGGCAATCACGCCGCCTCGGGCGGCAGGGCCGGCAGCTGGAACCAGAAGGTGCTCCCCTGGCCCGCGACGCTGTCCACGCCGATCTGGCCGCCGTGCGCCTCGACGACCTCCTTGGCGATGAACAGCCCCAGGCCGGCGCCGCGCGCCGTGGTGCCCGGCATGCGGAAGAACTTCTCGAACACCGCCTGGGCGTACTCGGCCGGGATCCCGGGGCCGGTGTCGCCGACGGAGTACCGCACGGCGCCCGCGCCGCCGCCCGCGCCGGGGCCGTCGATGAAAACCGCGCGCACGGTGACCGTTCCGCCGGCGGGCGTGTACTTGAGGGCGTTGCCGATCAGGTTGGCGAAGGCCAGCTCGATGCGCTCCGGATCGGCGTCGACGTCGCCGAGGCCGGGAAAGATCTCGCTGCGCAGCTCGATGCCCTTGTCGGCGGCGGCGCTCTTGAACACGTGCAGCGCCTCGCGCGCCAGCGACGCGGCATCGACGCGCCGCTGGTGCAGCTCGACCCGGCCGGCCTGGATGCGCGACAGGTCCAGGAGATCGTCGACGATCTGCTGCAGGCGCTCCGTGTCCTGGCGGGCGGCGGCCAGCAGATCGGCTTGCTTGTCGGTGATGGGGCCGACCGCCTGCTCGAGGCACAGGTGGATGGCCATGCGCAGCGACGTCAGCGGCGTGCGGAACTCGTGCGCGACGGTGGCCACCAGGTTGGTCTTCAGCTCGTCGAAGCGCATCAGGCGCGTCACGTCCTGCAGCAGGATGGCCACGCCGATGAAGGTGCCCTCGTCGGTCGACACGGGGTTCGCCCGCGGCAGCAGGAACAGATCCTGCCCGCCCGCCGTCCTGTCGACGATGCGCACCGCCTCCTCCAGGCCCGCCGGCTGGTACGCCCCCTTGCCGCCCAGCACGTGCGCCTTGACCTTGTCGATCACGGCGCGCACCTCGGGCGGCGCCGGCGCCAGCGGGTCCTGCGCCGTGTCCGACGGCGTGACGCGCAGGATGGCCTCGGTGGCGCGGTTGACGGCGGCGAGCTTGCCGTCGGCGCCCAGCACCAGCACCGGGTCGGGCAGGCTGTCGATGGCCGCCTGCGCCTGCTGCTGCGCCGCCAGCAGCTCGCCCAGCGAGCTTTGCCGGTACTGGGCCAGGCGATCGGCCATGGTGTTGAACTCGCCCGCCACCTCGCCGAGCTCGTCGCGCCCCTGCACGCGCGCCCGCGCCTGCAGGTCGCCCTCGCCCAGGCGCCGCGCCGCCTGGCGCAGCACCGACAGCGGGCGCAGCACCCGCGTCGTCAGCGTCACCGACAGCAACAGCCCCAGCGCGCAGGCCAGCGTCGCCGTCGCCGCCAGCACGGCGTCCACACGCCGCGCCGTCTGGCGAGCCTCCTCGTTCTTGCGAACCATGGCGTCCTGGTTGATGTCGAGGATGATGTCGGTGGCGTCCTTCACCTTCAGAAACGCGGGCTTCAGGGCGCGAAAATATTCGGCGCGCTGGCCTTCGCCGGCAGCGGCCTCGAAGACCGCCACCTGGGCACGGTAGGCGCGCCAGCGCGCGCCCAGCTCATCCGTCGCCTCGCGCTCGCCAAGCTCGGTGATGTTGTTCTGCTGCGCGGAAAACTCACTCTCGAAGCGGGGAATGTTCTCCTCGGCCTGGGCCATTCCGGCCGCGCGCTCACCGGCGACGACGAACAGCATGCCGCTGTCGACACGCTCCAGCGCTTCCTTCATGCGCTCCCCGGCCAGCACGCTGCGATAGTTGTCTTTCAGGATCAGCGCCGAGCTGCGCGCAAGAAGGCCGTTGGTCAGGCTGGCCGCCACGCCGACGATCACCACCGCGATGGCGATGGGCGCCTGGGCCAGCAGCAGCTTCGCCCGCAACGTCACGGCGCGTGCTCCTCGTCGCGCGCGGTGACGTAAACGTCGAAGTCGGTCCCCTCGCGCACCAGACGCGCCACCAAGCCGCGCCCGAGCCGATCCGCCCACCGCCCGCGCCGCGAGCGCCCGACGACGATCTGTCCCACGCCGTGCGAGCGCGCGAAGTCCAGCAGCGCCGCCACCGGATCGGGGCTCTTGAGACGCACCACCTCGGCGCCCAGCTCCCGCGCGCGCTCGATGTTGCCCAGCAGATGCCGCTGCGACTCCGCTTCGATGAGGTGGGGCGCCTCCTGCGGCGTCTCGACGTAGACCACGAACCAGTCGGTGTTCAGCTTGCCCGCCAGGCGCGAGCCCCGGCGCAGCAGGGCCGCCGCCCGCGGCGGCGACGACGACATGCAGACCATCACGCGCCCCATCTCGGCGCCCTTCGCGGCCCCGGTGGCGCGGGCGCGCGCGCGCGGCGACGCCGGGCCGGCCGCGCTCTCCGCCACCTCGCGCAGGGCCAGCTCGCGCAGCGTGGCCAGCTTGTCGGCCATGAAGAAATTTTCCAGCGCCGAGCTGACCTTGTCGGGGGCGTAGATCCGCCCCGACTTCAGGCGCTCCAGCAGATCCTCGACGGCGAGATCCAGGTTCACCACCTGATCGGCATCGCGGAGAAAGCTGTCCGGCACCGTCTCGCGCGTCTTGACCGCCGTGACCCGCTCGACCAGATCGTTCAGGCTCTCGAGGTGCTGGATGTTGAAGGCGCCGATGACGCTGACGCCGGCGTCCAGCAGCTGCAGCACGTCCTGATAGCGGCGGCGATTGGCGCTGCCCGGAACGTTGGTGTGCGCGATCTCGTCGACGACGGCGATCTCCGGCCGGCGGCGCAGGATGGCGTCGACGTCCATCTCCTCGACCACCACGCCGCGGTACTCGATGCGCCGGCGCGGCACGCTCTCCAGACCGGGCAGCAGCGCTTCTGTCTCGGCGCGCCCGTGCGTCTCGATGAATCCCAGCACGACGTCGACGGCGCGCCGGCGCAGGGCGTGCGCCTCCTCCAGCATGCGGTACGTCTTGCCGACGCCGGCCGCGAAGCCGATGTACAGCTTCAGCCGCCCGCGCTTCGACCGGCGAAGGATCGCGAGGAAGTCTTCCGGGCGCAGCGGGTTGCCGGTCATCGCGGATATGGCCGCTGACGATAGACGCCTTTGACAAAAACTGAAGCAATCGATGCGCCACAAACCTGACGCGCCATCGGATCGCACACTGCAATGACCGGTGTCGCCGCCGTTGCGAAACGCAATGCGCGCGCGCGTTCGACTGAAAATCGCGTGCGTTTCCGTCGAGAATTTACGGCGGCGACACACGCGAACGTGGAAACTCCCGGTGGTCCACTTCGACCCGAGGAGACTGTCCGATGCCCGATCTGGCGACCAGAACGACGACGACGAATGACAGCGCCATCGAGGAGCGCGAGACGCCGCGCGAGGTGACGGACACCGGCGCGACGCCGGCCGACAATCTCGCGCACGGGCCCACCCCCAACACCCCAGCTCCGCGCACAACTTTCGGTCGAATCAAGACCGCGGTCTTCGGCCGGGCCCGCGATCTGCACGACCAGCGCATCTTCCACACCATCTCGCTGATCCCGTTTCTCGCCTGGGTCGGTCTCGGCGCCGACGGTCTGTCGTCGTCGGCCTATGGCCCCGAGGAGGCGTACAAGACGATCGGCGCGCATTCGTACCTCGCCGTCGGGCTGGCGATGCTGACCGGGCTGACGGTCCTCATCATCTCGGCCGCCTATCGCAGCATCATCCAGGCCTTCCCGTTCGGCGGCGGCGGTTACGTCGTCGCCACCAAGCTGCTCGGCCGACCCGCCGGCGTCGTCTCCGGCAGCGCGCTGCTGGTCGATTACGTCCTCACCGTCACCGTGTCCATCGCCGCCGCCGGCGACGTCATCTTCAGCTTCCTGCCGCCGTCGCTGGCGGGCCTGAAGATGCCGGTCGAGGTCTTCTTCATCGTCGGCCTGACCGCGCTCAACATCCGCGGCGTGCGCGAGTCGGCCATCGCGCTGGCGCCCATCTTCCTGACCTTCGTCTTCACGCACGTCGCGGTGATCGTCGGCGGCGTGGCGGCGCGCGCCCAGCAGTTCCCGGCCACGGCGCGCCACCTGGCCAGCGGCTTTCACGACGGCCTGACGACGCTGGGGCTGGGCGGCATGGCGCTGCTGTTCATTCATGCCTACTCGCTGGGCGGCGGCACGTACACCGGCATCGAAGCGGTGTCCAACGGCCTGCCGATCATGCGCGAGCCGCGCGTGCGCACCGCCCGCCGGACGATGCTGTACATGGCGCTGTCGCTGGCGTTCACGGCGGCGGGCCTCCTGGTCTGTTATCTGCTGTGGGACGTGCACCCCGTGCCCGGCAAGACGCTGAACGCCGTGCTGGTCGAGACGATGACCGCGCCACTGCCGCTTGGAAAAGCGCTGGCGGTGGTGACGCTGTTCTCCGAGGGCGTGCTGCTGGTGGTGGCCGCGCAGGCGGGCTTCATCGACGGGCCGCGCGTGCTGGCGAACATGGCCGTCGACAACTGGATGCCGCGCCGGTTCGCCGCCCTCTCCGATCGCCTGACCACCCAGAACGGCATCGTGCTGATGGGCGCGGCGTCGCTGGTGGCGCTGATCTACACCGGCGGCGACGTCGGCAAGCTGGTGGTCATGTACAGCATCAACGTGTTCCTCACCTTCTCGCTGTCGATGTTCGGCATGGCCCGCAAGAGCATCGGCGAGCGCAAGCAGGCGCCGGGGTGGATGGGGCAGGCGTTGCTGTTCGTGGTCGGGTTCGTGCTGTGCGCGACCATCCTGGCCATCACCGTCGCCGAGAAGTTCCTGGAGGGCGGCTGGATCACGCTCCTGGTGACGGGCGGCGTGGTGGCGCTGTGCTTCGTCATCCAGCGCCACTACCGCACCGTGCGCATGCGCCTGACCCACCTTTACCGCGACGTGCGCGACATCGACCGCGGCCTGCACCCGGCGACGGCGATCACCAACCGTAACGCCGCCACCGCCGCCGTCCTGGTGCCAAGCTACGGCGGCGTCGGCATCCACACCGTCCTCAACATCTTTCGCGCCTTTCCCAACCACTTTCACAACCTGGTCTTCATCTCGGTGGGGGTGGTCGATTCGGGCGGTTTCAAGGGCGCCGACTGCATCGAGGCGCTGGAGGCCGAGACCGAGGCGATGCTGAAGAAGTACGGCTCGCTGGCCACCGAGCTGGGCGTCCCGTCGACATACAAGATGGCCATCGGCACCGAGGCGGTCGCCGAGGCCGAGAAGCTGTGCCAGTCGGTGATGGCCGAGTTCCCGCACGTCACCTTCTTCGGCGGCAAGGTGGTCTTCGCGCGCGAGCAGTGGTTCCAGCGCCTGCTGCACAACGAGACGGCGACGGCGATCCAGAAGCGACTCTACTGGCTGGGCGCCACGATGGTGATCCTGCCGGCGAAGGTGGAGTAACGGCCGGGCCAGGGAGCTGTATCCGTCCGACGTGCGATTGACGGGCGATTGACGTTCGACTCGGCGACGATGGTGATTGAACGCGGTTTCGGCGCTCGATAACGTCGGCTCGCGCCGATGTCAGATTCCATGGCTCGTTTCACCGCCGCCGATCTCGCCGCGCGCCTGTCGACGCGCTGGCTGGGGCGCGCGGCGATGGTCCTCGAAGCGTGCCCGTCGACCAACGATCTCGCCGCGCAGCAGGCGCGCGCCGGCGCGGCCGAGGGGCTGGTGGTGGTCGCCGACGCGCAATCGGGCGGGCGCGGGCGGCTCGGGCGGACGTGGCACTCGCCGTCGGGCGAGAACCTCTATTTCTCGATGCTGCTGCGCCCGACGCGGCCGGCGGCCGAGATCCCGCCGCTGACGTTGCTGGCGGGTGCGGCGCTGGCGCGCGCGCTGTCGGGGTTCGGCGTGACGCCGCGCCTGAAGTGGCCGAACGACGTCCAGCTCCCCGTCGGCGGGCAACCGCGCAAGGTGGCCGGCGTCTTGACCGAGATGACGACCGAGGGCGGGCACGTCGCCCACGTGATCGTCGGCGTCGGCGTCAACGTCAACACGCGGGCGTTTCCGCCCGAGCTGGCGCAGACCGCGACGTCGCTGCGCCTGGCGCAGGCCGCAACGGCCGGCGCCGACGCCAACATCGCCGTCATCGATCGCCTCGATGTCCTGACCGCCATTCTCGCGGCGTTCGAGGCGGCGTACGACCAGTTCCGCGCCGATGGCCCGCACGCCGCCGTCGCGCTGTGGAACCCGCACGCCGCGCTGGGGACGCGCTGCCGCGTGCGAGCCGGCGGGCGCGACGTCGAGGGGACGTCGCTGGGCATCGACGCCGACGGCGCGTTGCTCGTTCGAGACGATGACGGGCGTGTCCATCGCGTGGTATCAGGTGAACCCAGCGCATGACATCTTTCGAAGCCGCCGTCCTGGGCCTGGTACAGGGGATCACTGAGTTCCTCCCCATCTCCTCGACGGCGCACCTGCGCATCGTCCCCGCCCTGCTCGGCTGGGACGATCCCGGCGCCGCCTTCACGGCCGTGCTGCAGCTCGGGACGCTGGCCGCCGTGGTCGGTTTCTTCCTGCGCGAGCTGCTGGCGATGATCGCCGCCGCGCTGGCGGCCGCCCGCGATCCCGCTCGCCGCGCCGATCCGAACGCGCGCCATCTTCTCTATCTCGTCGTCGGCACCATCCCGGTCGGCGTGGCCGGCGTGCTGCTGAAGCACGCCATCGAGGGATCCTTTCGCTCGCTGTGGGTGATCGCCACGTCGATGATCGTCGTCGCCCTGGCCCTGGCCGTCGTCGAGCGCGCCGCCCGCCACCAGCGCGCCTACGACAGCATCGGGATGCGCGACGCCGTCATCATCGGCTGCGCGCAGGCGCTGGCGCTGGTGCCCGGGGTCTCGCGCTCGGGCATCACGCTGCTGGCGGCGATGGCCCTCGGCCTGCGGCGTGACGCCGCCGCGCGCTTTTCGTTCCTGCTCTCCGTCCCCGCCGTGGCGGCCGCCGGCATCTTCGAGCTGCCCAAGGTGCTGAAGTCGCACGCCGTCGGGGGCGCGCCGCTCTTGATTGGCCTCGGCACCGCCTTCGTCGCCGGTTACGCCAGCATCGCCTGGCTGCTGCGTTTCCTGCGCACGCGAACCACGATGCCGTTCGTCTATTATCGAGTGGCGCTGGGGATTCTGATCCTGGCCCTGCTGCTAACGGGGCGGCTGGCCGCCTGACTCCAGATAGCGCTCGCCTGCGTCGGGCAGCAGCGTCACCACCAGCTTGCCCGGCCCCAGCTCGCGCGCCACGACGATGGCCGCCGCCACCGCCGCCCCCGACGAGATCCCCACCAACAGCCCCTCGTGCCGCGCCAGCTCGGCGCGCATCGCGCTCGCATCGGCTTCGGTGACCTGACGGACGTCGGTGAGCAGATCGCGCCGCAACACCTCCGGCACGAACCCCGCGCCGATCCCCTGGATGCCGTGCGGCCCCGGCAGGCCGCCCGACAGCACCGCGCTGGCCTGGGGCTCGACGGCGACGATCGAGATGCCGGGGTACGTCGCGCGCAAGACCTCGGCCACGCCCGTGATGGTGCCGCCGGTTCCCACGCCGGCCACGAAGGCGTCGGGCACGCGCTCCGCCAGCGCCGCGACGATCTCGGGCCCCGTCGTCCGCCGGTGCACCTCCGGGTTCATGGGATTGCGGAACTGCTGCGGCATGAACGCCCCTGGATGGCGCGCGGCGATGGCGTCGGCCTTCTGCACCGCCCCCTGCATCACCAGGCGCGCCGGCGTCAGGTGAATCTCCGCGCCGTACGCGCGCAGCAGCGCCCGCCGCTCGTCCGACATGTTCTCCGGCATGGTGAGGATCAGGCGGTAGCCCTTCACCGCCGCCACCAGCGCCAGGCCGATGCCCGTGTTCCCCGACGTCGCCTCGACGATCACCGAGCGCCCCGGCGCCAGGCGCCCCTCGCGCTCGCCCGCCTCGATCATGGCCAGCGCCGTGCGGTCCTTGACCGATCCGCCGGGGTTGAGCTGCTCGCACTTGCACAGCACCGTCGCCGCGTCGGGCCCGGGCAGGCGGCGCAACCGGACCAGCGGCGTCCCGCCAATCCGCTGCAGAATGCTGTCGTCGCGCGAGGCCACCGACACTGTCAGCGCCGCTCCCCGCCTAGATGTAGAACATCTGTGGCAGCGCGACCGCGCGCCGCACGCCCGCCGACTCCGCGCGATCGACGAAGTCCTGCAGGGTCACGCTCTCCAGCACGTCGACCAGCCGAGCGACGACGTCGCGCCAGACCAGCGCCGGGATGTCGTCGTCGCCGGGCAGCGCGGCCGCGCGGCGGGCCGCCGTGCGCCGGGGCAGCGGCGCCACGCCGTCCAGCGCGAACAGATCCTCCAGGCCCCCGCGCAGCGCGCGCAGGATCTCGCCCAGGCGGATGTCGCCCGCCGCGCGCGCCAGCGCGTACCCGCCGCGCGGGCCCCGCTTGGCCTCGAGGATCCCGGCCCGCTTCAAGTCTTGCATGATCTGTTCGAGGTACCGCAGCGGAATGCCCTGCCGCTCCGCGATCTCCTTCGCCTGCGTGGCCTGCCCGCGGCTGTGAAACGCCAGATCGTACAGCGCGCGCACCCCGTACTGCGTCCTGCTGGTCAGCCGCATCGCCCGCCGCCCGTCTTCACCCGCGCGCCGTCAAATCGAGTAATCCTCGACGAAGACCTTAGCCTCGCGCAGGTTGGCCATCACCAAATCGCCCTCGCGGATCCCCAGCGTCTCGACCTCGCCGCGCGGCATCTCCACCGTCATGGGCGCGCCGTCGCCAAGGCGCAGCGACAGCTTGACGTAGCCGCCCAGGCGCGCGATCCGCTCCACGCGCGCCACCGATACCTCGGGCGCGTCGTCACCCGCCTTGGTCAGGCCGACGTCGTGCGGGCGCACGAACGCGTGGACCGCCGTGCCGTCCGGTGCCTGATCGCTGGCCGGCACCGGCACCGCGAACGCGCCCACGGAAGCCCGCCCGTCCTGCATGTGCCCGGTCAGCACATTGGAGCCGCCGACGAACGACGCCACGAAGGGCGTCGCCGGGCGGTCGTACACCTCGTGCGGCGGGCCGGCCTGCGCCACGCGGCCCTCGTGCATCACCACCACGTGATCGGAGACCTCCATGGCCTCTTCCTGATCGTGCGTCACCAGCAGCGTCGTCACGTGGCGCTGGTCGTGGAACCGGCGCAGCCAGTCGCGCAGCTCGACGCGCACCTGGGCGTCGAGGGCGCCGAACGGTTCGTCGAGCAGCAGCACCTTGGGCTGGATGGCCAGCGCGCGCGCGAACGCCACCCGCTGGCGCTGCCCGCCCGACAGCTGCGCCGGAAACCTTTCGCCCAGGCCGTCCAGCTGCACCAGCGACAGAAGCTCGTCCACCTTGCGCTGCATCTGCGGCTTCGGCGTGCGCCGGACCGCGAGGCCAAAGGCGATGTTGCGCCGCACGTTCATGTGCTTGAACAGCGCGTAGCTTTGAAAGACGAAGCCAACGCCGCGCTTCTGAGCCGGCACCGCGGTCTGGTCGTGCTCGCCGAAAAAGACGCTGCCCGCGTCTGGCTGCTCGAGGCCCGCCACGACCCGCAGCACCGTCGACTTGCCCGAGCCGGAGGGGCCGAGCAGCGTGGTGATGCGCCCCGCCGGCGCCGTGAACGAGACGTCCGCCACCGCCGGCGTGCCGCGCGACGTGAACCGCTTGGTCAGGTTGCGTACAGCGACGCTCATGTTGGCGGCATCAGCTGGGGCGCGACGAACGGACGTGCATCTTCAGATCACGTCCTTCTTCTCGTAAAGACGATTGATCGCCGACAGCAGAAGGGGGCGCCGCTCGCCCATCGCCACCCCGCCGGCCCGCCACGCCGCCCGCTGGGCCCGCGCCTCGGCCATCCAGGCGCCAAGCTCATCCTCGTCGGGCAGGATCGCGTCCAGCCCCTCGCGCAGAAGGCCCGCCAGCGCGGGGGCCGTGCCGTCGGTCGACACGGCGAGGGTGACGCCAGCCCGGCGCACCACGCCGGCGCCGTACGCCGATGCCGCCTGGGGATCGTCGACCGCCACGACGAAAAGGCGGCGCGCTTCCGCCGCCGCCGCCACCTGCCGGTTGACCTGCGACGTGGCCGCCGCCACCACCAGCCACGCGCCGTCCAGATCGTCGGGACGAAACGCGCGCCGGGCGATCGTCAACCCACGCCACACGCCCCCGTCGCCCTGCTCCGAGCCTCGCTCCTCGAGCCCCGCGATTTCTGGCCGCAGCTCCGGGGCGACCACCAAGATCTCCGCACCTGCCCCTGCCAACCCCTCAATCTTGGCGGCCGCCACCGGCCCGCCGCCCACCACCACCACCCTGCGTCCGGCAACCTTCAAAAACACGGGCAGGAGCGTCGCTGAATCGTTTTTGCCGCGTCCCGCCAATGTTGTTCACCTTTTTACCGTAGTTTTCTCGTCTCCCTGTCGGGCGCTGTCCCCGACGTCGATGGGCAGACACTACGGCACGCCAACGGACATGTCAAGAATCGCGATGGCTAATTCCCGACCTTTTTACTGTACTATTATTCTCACGCCGAGGGTCACCGAACCGGGTGCAGTCCGCACTCCTTGTACTCGGGGTCCTCCCACCACCAGCGCCCGGCGCGCGGGTGCTCGCCGGGCTTGATGGCGCGCGTGCAGGGGGCGCAGCCGATCGACGGATAACCCTGGTCGTGCAGCGGGTGCACCGGAACCTTGTTCGCCGCCGCGTACGCACGCACGTCGGCCATGGTCCAGGCGATGAGCGGGTTGACCTTCGCCAGCCCGCCGTGGCCCTCGTCGAATTCGATCGCCGGCGTCTCGGCGCGCGTGACCGACTGCTCGCGCCGCAGCCCGGTCATCCAGGCGTCCAGCCCCGCCAGCGCGCGCCCGAGCGGCTCGACCTTGCGGATCCCGCAGCACTCGTGCCGGTTGTCCAGCGACTCGCGAAAGCTGTACAGGCCCTTGGCGCGCTCCAGCTTCTCGACGGCGGCGCGTTCGGGGAAGAACCACTCGATGCTGATGCCGTATTTCCCCAGGACGCGTTCGGCGGTCAGGTACGTCTCCTCGGGCAGGCGGCCGGTGTCCAGCGCGAACACGCGCGCCTGCCGGCTGATCTTCATCGCCATGTCGATCACCACGCAGTCCTCGACGGAGAAACTGCACGCCACCGCGATGGCGCCGCCGAACCGTTCCAGCGCCCAGGCGACCACCCCCTGCGGATCGCCAACGTCGAGGTGCGCCGCCGCCGTTTCGATCTCGCTTCTGGTCGGTCTGGTCGTCCCCATCTCCGGGCAGTCTAGCAGCGTTCGCGACCGACACCGCCGGCCGCGGCGGGCGCGCACAAATGGCCTCTGTTCGCGCCAGATTTGACCAAACGATTCGGTGTATATCGGTGGCCATGGCATCCGCGCAACCCGCCGCCGCGGCCGTCGGCGATGCCGCGCCCCAGCGCCTCAAGCGCGCGCTGACACTGCGCGACCTGGTCCTCTACGGCATCATCGTCATCCAGCCGGTGGCGCCCATGGGCGTCTTCGGCGTGCTGTACGAACGGGGCCACGGGCACGTCGTCACGACGATCCTGATCGCGATGGTGGCGATGCTGCTGACCGCGCTCAGCTATGGCCGCATGGCGCGCGTCTATCCCAGCGCCGGTTCCGCCTTCACCTACGTCGGGCAAGAGATCCACGCCGGCCTCGGCTACGCCACCGGCTGGAGCATGGCCATGGATTACATGCTGAACCCGATGATCTGCATCATCTGGTGCAGCAAGGCAGCGATGAACTTCGCGCCCGGCGTGCCGTACTGGGTGTTCGCGCTGTTCTTCTTCGCGCTGTTCACGGGGTTCAACCTGCGCGGCATCCGCACGTCGGCGCGCCTCAACACCGGGCTGGCGGCGGCCATGGGCGTGGTGATCGCGATCTTCTTCATCGCCGCCGCGCGCGCCATCGCCGGCGTGCCGCACGACGCGGGCTTCTTCACGCGGCCGTTCTACGACCCGCGCACGTTCAACGTGGGCGCCGTGCTGGGCGGGACGTCGATCGCCGTGCTGACGTACATCGGCTTCGACGGCATCTCGACGCTGTCCGAGGAGGCGGAGGACCCGCGCCGCAACATCCTGCTGGCGACGGTGCTGACCTGCCTCTCCATCGGCATCCTCTCGGCGGTCGAGGTCTACTTCGCCCAGCTGGTGTGGCCGACCGGGCAGGCGTTCCCCGACGTCGACACGGCGTTCGTGCACGTGGCGGGGCGCGCGGCCGGGCCGTGGTTCTTCGTGGTGATGAACCTGACCCTGCTGGTGGCCAACATCGGCTCGGGCATGGGGGCGCAGCTGGGGGCGGCCCGCCTGCTTTACGGCATGGGGCGCAGCAACGCGCTGCCGCCGCGCTTCTTCGCGGCCATCGATCCGAAGACGCACGTCCCGCGCAACAACGTGCTCTTCGTCGGCGTGATCGCCCTTCTCGGGGCGTTCGTGCTGTCGTATGGCCTGGGCGCCGAGCTGCTGAACTTCGGCGCGCTGATCGCCTTCATGGGCGTCAACCTGGCGGCGTTCGTGCGCTACTTCCTGCGCGAGCGCGACAAGAAGATCCTGAACCTCATCCTGCCGCTGGGCGGGTTCGCCATCTGTTTTCTGCTTTGGGTGAACCTGTCGCGCCTGGCGATGATCGCCGGCGCTTGCTGGCTGGCCCTCGGGCTGGCGTTTGGCGCCTGGAAGACGCGCGGGTTCAAGGGCGACCTGGTCAGCTTCGACCTTCCGCCCGAGGAAGCGGCTTAGCCGCAGGAGGAGAAGGCTTAACCGCCGGCGGAGAAAGCTTAGCCGCTGCCGGATCCAGCGCCCGCCACAGGTACCAGCTGGCCACCGAGCGATACGGCTTCCAGCGCGCGCCGTGCTTCGCCAGCTGCTCGCGCGTCGGCAGCGCCCGCTTCCTGAACGCCAGCGCGAACCCCTTGCGCACGCCGTAGTCGTCGACGGGCAGCACGTCGGGCCGTCCCAGGCGGAAGATGAGCAACATCTCGGCGGTCCACCGCCCGATGCCGCGCACCGTGGTCAGGCTCTCGACGATCGCCTCGTCCTCCATCAGCAGGATCTGCTCCAGCGTCGGCAGCTCGCCCGCTTTCGTCCGCCGCGCCAGATCCCGCACCGCCAGCACCTTCGACCGCGACAGCCCCGCCCCGCGCAGCTTGTCGTCGGAGGCGCGCAAGATCTTCTCCGGCGTCACCCCCCCGCGAAAGAGGCCCTGCACGCGGCCCAGGATCGTCGCCGCCGCCTTGCCCGACAGCTGCTGGTAGACGATCGAGCGCAAGAGCGCGCTGAAGATCGTGCCGTCGTGATCGCGGTTGATGGCGAAGGGGCCGACGCGATCGATCAGGCGGGCCAAAACCGGATCGGCGGTCCGCAGGTGCGCGACGGCGACTTCGGGATCGAAGGGCGACGACATCGACGGGAGATGCTAGTCGGTTTTGACGTACCGGGCGCGCCGAAAACCCAAGGGCCGGGCCGCGGCCGCCGGCGATCCTGCTAGACTGCGCCGGCGTTGGCTGTCCCGTCGTCTTCCGCCCCGCCTGTCCCGGCGCGCTGGACCGTGCTGGACGTGATCCGCTGGATGACCTCGCGGTTTGAAGAGCGGCGCCTGGACACGCCGCGCCTGGACGCCGAGCTGCTGGCGGCGCACG
>DATKEU010000020.1:0-33643 GCA_035544495.1 Polyangia bacterium
AAGTCGAACACCGGGACGATGTTCGAGTGCACCAGCGTCGATCCCATGTTCGCCTCGTCGATGAACTGCGCGACGACGGCGGGATCGCGGGCCAGCTCGGCGCGCAAGCGCTTGACCACGAAGGTGCGGCGGAAGCCCTCGGCGCCGAAGGTGACGGCCGTATAGACCTCGGCCATGCCGCCTTCGCCCAGGCGATCGAGCAGGCGATACCGTCCGAACATGACCGCGTTGGCGGGCGGCGGGATCTGCGGCCCGGGTGTGGCGTTCTGGATTTGTGTGGCCGCCGATGCGAGCGATGCCAGCACCGTCCCGCCGGCGGGAGCAGCCGGCGGCATCACCGGCGTAACCGGCGGAGCTGCCAGCCCTGGCGCCACCGAGGCGGCGGTGAACGGGGGCGGCGCGACGTCGCCCCGACGAAAACCGAAGAAGAGCGCGGCCAGCGACGCCAGCGCGGCGATCCCCCAGACGAAGTCCTTCGTCTTCATCGCGGAGCTGGCCACCTCGGCGGCGGCGGCGCCCGCGCTGGCGTAAGAGAACAGCCACAAGCTGGGGGCCAGCTGGCTGATCGCCGCCGCCCAGCCCGCGTCCCCTTCCGCCGGTTCGTACAGGGGCCCCGGCCGTTCGTGACCGACCGCCTGGCGCAGCCGCGCGCGCTCGCTCTCGTCGCCGGCCTCGAGCAGGGGGCTCGCTCCGTCGGACAGCAGGACCGCGCCGCGCGTCCGCTCGGCCAGCGTGGCCAGCGCTGCCTGGTCGATCGGCTTGGCCAGGACCAGCACCGCCGGCTCGCGCCGCTCGGGGTTGCTGACAGCCACGGCGGCGGCGGCGTAGGGCCAACCCTTGCCGAGGACGATCTCCGCCGCCGCCTCGTTTCTCTGCCGGGCGGCGCGCACCAGCGCGTCGGCCGCGAACGCGGAGCCGGCCATGCCCTCGACGACGTCCAGGTGCTCACCGCGGAAGGAGACGGCGTAGACCTTGAACTCGCTGCGGTAGGGGGCCCACCACTCCTCGGTGCGGAAGAGGTCGCTCAGCGTGGCGGCGTCGACGTTTCCGCGCAGCGCCGCCTCCAGCCGCGGGTTCGAGGCGACGCTCTGGGCCTTGAGCTTGAGCAGCCCGACGTGATTCGCCAGCGCCTCGTTCGCGCGCAGGCCCGCGGTCTCGGCGTCCTGCGCGTTCTCTCGCTTGATCGCGCGGACGCGGTTGGCGTCGATGGCGCGTGCCCCGGCTGCGGCGGCGCCCAGGGCCGCCGCGGCGACGATGACCGCGACCAGGCGTTTCACGGGGAGATTGTTGCCTTCGCGCGTACGGGCGTCAATTGCCGCTGGCGCCCGCCATCTTCTCCGTATCGCTGAGAATCTGCGAGTTGGTGTGCAGGCTGACCCAGCCGGGCGTGTGCTCGGAGCGCGCCATGATCTCCGTCGTCGCGCCGCCGCCGTCCGGCTGGCCGGACGCCGGAGGCTCCAGCTTGCCCAGCTCCATCCAGCCCAGGCTCTTCTTGCCGTCGAAGTATTCGATGCGCGCCACCACCTTGGGCGTGCCGTTCTTGGGCGTCTCGCCCTTGCCCAGGATCTCCATCGGGAACGTGCGCCACACGGTGTCGTGCCAGTTGCGCAGCGTCTGGTCGGGCTTGTCGGGCTTGTCGGCCGGGGCCAGCTGGGCGCTGGGGCCGCGCTCGCGGCCGAGCTGGACGAACTCCTTCGTCTTGCCGTTCACCGTCAGCTTGATGCGGTCGAAGTCGGGCGTGTTGAAGGTGTGCATCCGGCGATCGACCAGTCGCGCCTGCGCCGCCTGCAGATCGCTCAGCAATCCGCGCGGCAAGACGTACACGCGCCCGTCGGCGGAGTCGCGCAGGAACGCCTCGCCGCCCGGCGTGCCCATGGGCTGGCCGATGGTGAAGTGGCGGGTGTCGCCCTTGGCGGTGACGTCCAGCTTCTTCGCCGAACCGTCCAGCCCCAGCTCTTTGAGCTTTTGCGTGTCCAGCACGCCGAAGGCGCGCGGCGAGCGCAGCGGCGCGAACTGATCCAGCACCTTGCCGGCGGCTTCGCTGCCGCGCAGGTCGCGCGGCGGCGTCATCGGGGCGGGCGGCTCGGGCGGCTTCTTGTCGGCGGCGGCCGCCGCCTTCGGATCGGGCTTGGGCTCTGTCTTGGGCACGAACTTGTCGACGAAGTGAATCCAGACCGCGTCCTCGCCCGACTCCTTCGTGCGCGTCAGGTCGTACGCCACCTTGTCGTCCTCGTAGTGGACGGCGCGCAGCTCGTTCTTGGTGGCGTCGACCACGTTCACCTCGCCGGGCGCGCGCTCGGGCTCGCGCTGCCAGGTCAGGGCCGCGACCAGCAGGCCCGCGGCGGCCAGCCCGCCCTGAATCGCGACCGCCTTGCCGGTCATGGCTGACCTCCCTGGTTCGCCACGACGGGCGTGGCCGGGGCCTTCCGCCGCCGCCGGCTGCGCTTGCTGACATAGAAGCCCAGGCCCAGCACCATCGCCGGGGCCAGGAAGATCGTCGAGTAGAACCAGAACTGGTCCTGCTTGCGCGTGTGCGAGATCGGCACGTCCGCCTCGCTGGCGATGAGGCCAGAGTAGACCTCCTCGTTCAGCAGCCAGCGTGCGAGGTCGATCAGCAGAACGCCGTTGCCGCCGTAGCGAATCACCGCGTCCGACAGACAGTCGGAGTCCGCGAGCACGAACAGCCGCGCGTCCTTCTTGGTCACCGCCGCGCCCAGCTCGTAGCCACGCCGGGTCTCGCCCGGGTCGGGCTGGAAGTTGCCGTTTTTATCTTCGTACGTCTGGTACTGCGCCGTGATGGGCGCGTCGACGTTCATGTCCTTGGGGCGCTCCTTGATCGGCTCCAGCCAGCCGGCCGTCGGCATGATGACCGGGGCGCGCCCGCCCAGCCGCTGCAACGTTGTCACGGAGGCGTGCACCGAGAACTGCGACGTCACCAGGTTGGCGCGATCGCTGTCCTGGTGCGTGCGACGGGCGAAGGCCTGGTCGTTGGCCAGCATCACCGGGTGATACCTGAGGGCGAACGGCGTCAGGATGTCCTTGAAATCCAGGCCCGCCTCCGGGTCCAGCGCCATCAGCATCTTGCCGCCCTTGTCCATGAACCGATTGATCGACGCCGTCTCCTCGGCCGAAAAAGCCTTCTGCGGGCCGATCACCAGCAGCAGCGACGCGTCCTTGGGCACGTCGGCGGCCAGCCCCTCGGCGGCGCCCAGGTAGCGCACGTCGTGGCCCTGATCGATCAGGATCTCGCGCAGGTCCTTGATGCCGGCGCGCTTGTCGGTCTCGGCCGGCGTCTCGTAGTTGCGCTCGCCGTGGCCTTGCACGATGAAGGTGACGCGGTTCGGTTTGACGACCATCAGCAGGCGCTGCTGCACCTCCTTGTCGAGGATGCGCAGCGGACCGCGCGCCGACTCCATCTGCAGCGGGATGCCGAGCTGTTCCTTCCGGCCGCCGCGCGCCACCACGATGATGCCGTTGCCCGAAACCCCGAGCTCCTTCGCCTTCACCGGGTCGATGTCGAAGTCGTAGCTCGCCACCTTCAGCTGGCCCGACTCTTTCGACAGGTCGTCGAGGTAGTTCATGATCTCCTCGCGCACCTCGTTGGCCTTGGGAAAGAACACCGCCACGTCGACGGGCTGATCCAGGCTGCGGACGATGTTGCGTGTGGAGTCGCCGGGGCGGGTGGTGCGGAAGTACGCCAGGTCGAACTTCTTGTCGCGCTCCGACGTCACGTACGTCACCGAGAAGGCGAACACCAGCGCGAAGGCCAGGCCCACGCCCGACATCATGGCGTCGCGGATGCGCCCGGTTTCGATGCGCGGGGCGCGCGCCATCTGGGCATACGCCATCTCGACCAGGACGATGGGCCACACCGCCGCCAGCCACAGCGCCGGCCACAGCGCCCCGAGGATCGTCGCCAGCCGCGGCCAGGAGTGCTCGAGCGCCTTGCCGCCGCGCAGGGTCGGCACGTCGGACTGGATGAAGTAGATGACCACGGCCAGAAGGCCGATGGCGTAAAGACGGACCAGCGTCTCCTCGGCCTGACGGCGATCGGGCGCCGCGCCCTGCGCGCGCATGATGCGCACCACCAGCGCCGCCAGGATCGCGACCAGCCCGGCGACCGTGGCCACGCCGCGCGCCGTGCCCGCGCCGATCAGCCGCTCGCCGGTGAACACCAGCAGCATGCCGAGGCCGTAGAGCCCGGACCAGATCGTGCCCGTCATCGCGCGCTTCGTCGAGCCTGCGTTCGTCATCGCCATCGGCGGGCCTCCAGCACGCGGGTGGCCGCGAAGAGCGCCACGTACGTGACCATCAGATAGTAGGCGACGTCCCGGACGTGAATGGCGCCGGCCTGGAAGGGCGGGAAATGCCGCCCCCACAGTGCCAGGCCGACGAAGACGTCGGAGAAGGGACGCTCGGTGACCCGGGCCAGCATCCAGCAGACGATCAGCGCCGTCACCATCGCGCCATTGAAGATCGCCGCCAGCACCTGCGTCCGCGCCAGCGCCGAACCGAAGGTGCCGACGGCCAGGGTCGCCGAGCCCAGCAGCAACAACCCGAGATACCCCGCCACCAGGTGGCCGACCGAGACCTTGCCGTTGACCAGGATCAAGGCCGGCATGTAGACCGTCGCCAGGATCATCAGCGCCATGAACACGAAGGCGGAGAGGAACTTGCCGAGCACGATCTGCCAGTCGTGAACCGGCGACGACGTCAGCAGGACCAGCGTGCCCGTCTGGCGCTCCTCGGCCAGCAGGCGCATGGAGATGAAGACGCTGGCCACGATCACCAGGCCGCTCGACAGGAAGAAGAACTGGCCGAGCACCTCGGCCGACATCTTGTCGGGACCGCCGAGCGCCATCGCGTTGAAGAGCACGCCGTCCACCAGCAGCACGGCCGCCGCGATGATGTACCCGGTCATCGACCGCAGGTACGCCCCCAGCTCGCGGCGCATGATCAGCAACGTCGGGTTCATTGCATCGTCTCCGTCGTCGTCGTCGTCTCTTTTTCGGGCTTGGCGCGCGTCAGCTGCAGGAAGATCGACTCCAGCTGGGCCGCGCCGCGATCGATGCGCAGAAGGTCCAGGCCGTTCTGGACCAGGGCGCGCGCGATCTTCGGCCGCTGGTCCGGCGCCGCTTGCAGGCGGACCGCCACCACGCCCTCCAGGTCGCGCAGCACGGTGGCCGCCCCGACGCCGGGCACGGTGGCCACGGCGTCCAGCACGCGCCGGGCCGGGCCCGCAACCTCGATCTCGACGGTGCCGCCGGCCCCCATGCGCGCCGCCAGCTCCTGCTCGGTCCCCTGGGCGACGATCTCGCCGGCCTGGATGACCAGCAGGCGATCGCAGGTCTGGCTGATCTCCGACAGGATGTGACTGGACAGCAGCACGGTGTGCGCGCCGCGCAGCTTGCGGATCATCGACCGCATGTCGACGATCTGCACCGGGTCGAGGCCGCTCGTCGGCTCGTCCAGAATGAGGAGCTTCGGCCTGTGCACCAGCGCCTGGGCCACGCCCACGCGCTGGCGATACCCGTGCGACAGGTTGCTGATCAGCTCGTCGTGGACGTCGCGCGTGCCGGTCTTCTCCTCGGCGTCGACGACGTGGGCGGCGGCTTGGTCAGCCGGCACGCCGCGCAGCTGGGCGGCGAAATCCAGATAGCGCCCGACCGTCATTTCTCCGTACAGCGGAGGCGAGTCGGGCAAAAAACCGATGCGGCGGCGGATGGCGTGGGGATCGCGCGCCACGTCGATCCCGTCCACCTTGACCTCGCCCGCGGTCGGCAGCAGGACGCAGCCCAGCACCTTCAGCGTGGTGGTCTTCCCGGCCCCGTTCAGGCCGAGAAAGCCGATGACCTCGCCTTCTTCTATGCTGAAGTTCAGGTCCTGGATCGCCGCGTGCTCGCCGTAATATTTCGTCAGGCCTTTGACTTGAATCATGGCGTTCATGTCGGGCGCAGTATGCCCGAATTATTCGTCAGAAATAAATTGGACACACGGTCTGGATATTCCCTTCCTCGCGCATTCGGAAGTTCGTGGTAGCTTTCCGCGCGCGATGTGCGGGATTGTTGGCATCTACGGGCATCCGGAGGCGGCCAATCTGGCTTATCTGGGCCTGTACGCCTTGCAGCACCGGGGCCAGGAATCGGCGGGCATCGTCAGCAGCGACGGCGAACGGCTGCGCTGGGTGCGGGAGATGGGCCACGTCGGGGACATCTTCACGGCCGATCGGCTGGCCCACCTGGAGGGCACGTCGGCCATCGGGCACGTGCGCTATTCGACCGCGGGCGATTCCTCGCTGAAGAACGCCCAGCCGATCGCGGTCGAGTACGCGGGCGGGTCGGTGGCCGTGGGCCACAACGGCAACCTGGTCAACGCCGGCGAGCTGCGCGAGCGGCTGGAGGCCGAGGGGTCGATCTTCCAGTCCACGTCGGACACCGAGGTGATCGTTCATCTGATCGCCCGCTCGCGCGAGCAGACGCTGCCCGAGCGGACGGCGGATGCGCTGCGCCAGGTGCGCGGGGCGTACTCGCTGGTGTTCCTGTCCGAGCAACAGCTCATCGCCGTGCGCGACCCGATGGGGTTCCGGCCCATGGCGCTGGGGCGCCTCGGCGATTCGTGGGTGATCTCGTCGGAGACCTGCGCCTTCGAGCTGATCGAGGCCGAGTTCGTGCGCGACGTGCAACCGGGCGAGATGATCGTCATCGACAAGGACGGCTGCCGGAGCATCAACGCCTTCGGCCCGCAGCGGCCGCGTCGCTGCGTCTTCGAATGGGTCTACTTCGCGCGTCCCGACTCGGTCATCGATGGGCGTTCGGTTTACCGGTCGCGCGAGCGCATGGGGCGCCGGCTGGCCATCGAGCACCCGGCGCACGCGGACGTGGTCATCCCGGTGCCCGATTCGGGGATGGCGGCGGCCATCGGCTATGCGCGCGAGAGCGGCATCGCCTACGACCAGGGGCTGATGCGGTCGCACTTCGTCGGCCGGACGTTCATCGAGCCGTCGCAGCAGATCCGTCACTTCGGCGTCAAGCTGAAGCTGGCGCCCGTGCGCGAGGTCCTGAACGGCAAGCGCGTGGTGGTGGTCGACGATTCGATCGTGCGCGGGACGACCTCGCGCAAGATCGTCGGCATGATCCGCGGCGCGGGCGCGCGCGAGGTGCACATGCGCATCAGCTCGCCGCCCACGGTGGGGCCGTGCCGCTATGGCATCGACACGCCGACGCGCGAGGAGCTGATCGCCTCCAGCCACAGCGTGGAGGACATCCGCACCTACGTGGGCGCCGACTCGCTTGGTTATCTCTCGGCCGAGGGCCTCTATCGATCGGTCGAGGGCGACATGAAGTCGGCGGCCGACGTGCGCGAGGCCGAGGGCTTCTGCGACGCCTGCTTCACCAACCGCTATCCCATCGCCAACGAGCAGCCACTGCGGCTGCGCCAGCTGCGCCTCATCAACGCCTAGCGCACCGCACGGCGCGCGACGCGGGCCGGACCGGTTTTCGCGAAAACGCTTTTGCACTTGGGGCGGCAGCCGTGTCCATAATTGGTCGATGGCGACCGTGGCGACATCCGTCGACGTGATTCCCGGGCCCTTGCCGGACGCCGAAGCGCTGGACGCCCGCCTGCGGGAGCTGCGGGAAAGGTTTCCCCGCGCGACAATCGACCGCTACCTCGGGCAGTTGCCCACCGTCGGCGCCCGCGTTTTGCTGTCGCCGGGCGCGGCAATCGTCGGCGCCGTCCAGCTGGCTGATGACGTCTCGATCTGGTACGGCGCCGTGCTGCGCGGGGATCTGGCCCCCATCAGCATCGGGCGGGGCAGCAACATCCAGGACGGGACCGTCATTCACGTGGGCGACGATTCGCCCTGCGTCGTGGGCGCCGAGATCGTCGTCGGCCATCGCGCCGTCCTGCACGCGTGCCGGGTCGAGGACGGCTGCCTCATCGGCATGCAGGCCACGATCCTGGACGAGGCCGTGATCGGCCAGGGCTCGATCGTCGGCGCCGGCGCGCTGGTCACGCAGCGGACGGTGATCCCGCCGCGCAGCCTGGTGCTGGGCGCCCCCGCGCGCGTGGTCAAGACCCTGAAGGATTCCGACGAGGCCTTCCATCGGGCTCTGGCCCGAAAGTACGCCCGCCTCAAGGAGAACTATCGATGCGACGCGCTCCGGAACGACCAGCGCTGACCGCGACCGCCCGCGCGCTCGCCGCAGGCGCGCTGATGGTCCTCGCCGCTTGCGGCGGCGCCTCGATGACGACGGCCGGCACCGGCGGCGCGGCCGGCGGCATGATGGCAGCGGGTGGCGCCGACGGCGACGGTGGTGGCACGACCGCCAGCGTGACCTACTACCGCGACGTCCTTCCCATCACGCAGAAGCGCTGCCAGGCCTGTCACGTCGACAGCGGCATCGCGCCGTTTCCGTTGCAGACGTACGACCAGACGATGATGCACGCATCGGAGATAGCCGGCATCGTCGCCGTGCGCGAGATGCCGCCCTGGCCGCCCGCTGACGGCTGCGGCAACTTCCGCGACAGCCGCCGCCTGACCGACGCGGAGATCGCCACGCTGGGCGCCTGGGACAAGGCCGGCGCGCCCGCAGGCGATCCATCGCAGGCGCCGCCCGCGCCCGGACCGGCGGGGCCGAACCTGGGAACGCCCGGCGCCATGCTGGATCCCGGTAGCGACTATCACGCCAACGCGACGATGACCGACGACTATCACTGCTTTCTCATCGATCCGGCGCTGGCCGCGCAGCGGGATCTGATCGGCTTCGACATCCACCCCGGCGTGCGCGCCGCCGTTCACCACGTCCTGCTCTACGCGATCCCGGCCGACAGCGTGGCGTCGGCGAAGATGCAGGACAACCAGCAGGCCGGCGTGGGCTGGACCTGCTTCGGCGGCGTCGGCGTGATGGGCGCGCAGACGGTGGGCGGCTGGGTGCCGGGCGCGGGCGCCACCGCGTTCCCGTCGCCCACGGGCATTCGCCTGGCGGCGGGGACCCAGGTGGTGATGCAGATCCATTACAACCTCGTCGGGCAGAAGGACGTCACCGACCGGACGACCGCCGATCTGTTCTTCTCCAACGCGCCGGTCGCCAAGCCGGCCACGATCGCCGCCGTCGGCGACCTGAACTTCCTCGTCCCCGCCGGCACCGCGCAACAGACGGTCACCGGCCAGCTGGCGGTGAAGACGACGGCCGCGCTGTGGGGCGTGGTGCCGCACATGCATCTGCACGGGACCGAGATCAAGGTCGACGTCATGCACGCCGGCGGCGCCACGGACTGCGCCGTCGACATCCCGCAGTGGGATTTCAATTGGCAGCAGTTCTATTACTACCAGCAGCCGATCCCCGTCGCCGCCGGGGACGTCGTTCGCATCTCCTGCACGTTCAACAACTCGCCGGAATATCAGCCGCTCATCAACGGCGTGCGCCAGCCGCCCATGGATCTGCGCTGGGGCGAGAAGACCACGGACGAGATGTGCCTCAGCTATCTCTACGCGGCGATTCCATAGTCTCGGCGAATCGACGCGGCCGGTGATAGCTTCCCGGCGTGGACTATCGCTGGAACGACGACGAGGCGGCTCGGCACACCGATGATCTGGCGCAGCTGATCTATCTCTCCAACGTCGTCGGCGCCGACGGGACCCTCACGCAGCCTGGCGGCGGCAACAGCTCGGTCAAGCGGCGCGAGACTGACTTCGCCGGCCGCGCGGTCGACGTCCTGCGCGTGAAGGGCAGCGGCACGGACCTGCGCACCATCGGCGCGGCGGGGTTCACCGGGCTGCGTTTGCAGGATCTCGGCTTCCTGCGGGGGCGCGAGCAGATGTCCGACGAGGAGATGATGGCGTTCATGCGCGCCTGCATGCTGGACGGGAGCGAGCCGGCGCCGTCGGTGGAGACGCCGCTGCACTCCGTGCTGCCCCAGCGCTTCGTCGTCCACACGCACGACTTCGCCACCCAGGCCCTGACCGACACGCCCCGCCCGGAGGAGCTGGTGCGCGAGGCGCTGGGATCGGCGGCGGCGTACATCGACTACGTGCGCCCGGGCTTTCCGCTGGCGCGCGCGGTGTCGGGGCTGGGGCCGCTGCCTGCCGGCGCCCAGGGGCTGGTGCTGGGGCGGCACGGTCTCATCGCCTGGGGCGAGACGGCCAAGGATTGCTACGACAACCTTCACGCGCTGATCAACCGCGCCGAGGCCTTCGTCGCCGGAAAACGCGGAAGCCGCGCGTTCGTCGACGTGCGCTTCCCGGCGCCGCCCGCGGCGGAGCGCCGGGCGCGGGCGCGCGCGATCCTCCCCGTCCTGCGCGCGGGCCTCTCGGCGCGGCGGCCGGCGATCCTGCACTGGGACGGCTCGGACGAGGCGGTCGCCTTCGCGGGCGCGGCGCAGGCGCCGGCGCTGGCGGCGCGCGGGATGGTGACGCCGGAGCACATCCTGCGCTGCGGGCGGGTGGCGCTGGCCGTGGGCGCCGACGTCGGCGCGCTGGCGCCGGCGGATGCGGCGCGCGTCCTCGGCGACGCGCTCGGAGCGTTCGCGGCCGACACGCGCGCTGTCTACGAACGGCAGCGGGATCGCACGGCGGCGCCGATGCTGGAGCCCGTGCCGCGCGTGGTTTTGCTGCCGGGGATTGGCCTGGTCACGGCGATGAAGGACAAGGCCAACGCCGCCGTCGGGAACCTCTGCTACCGCCACGCCATGCGCGTGATGGAGGCGGCCGAGTCGCTGGGCGGATTCCGTTTCCTCGACGAGGCCGACGCGGTCGAGTTCGAGTACTGGCCGCTGGAGCTGGCCAAGCTGTCGGCGCCCGAGAGGGAGTTGTCGCGCCAGGTGGCGCTGGTCACCGGCGCGGCCAGCGGCATCGGCCGCGCCATCGCCGAGCGCTTCGCCCTCGAAGGGGCGCACGTCGTGCTGACAGACATCGCCGGCGACGCGGTCCGCGCGGCGGCCGCCGCCATCGGCAAGGCCTGCAAGGATCCGCAGCGCGTGCTGGCCGTGCAAGCCGACGCCACGCGCGCCGCCGACGCCGCCGCCGCCGTCAGCGAGGCGGTGCTGGGCTTCGGCGGCCTCGACATCCTGGTCTGCAACGCCGGCTTCATCCAGGCCGGGCCCATCGATCGGGTTTCGCCCGAGGACTGGGCGCGCCACTTCGACGTCAACGTCACCGGGTACTTCCTGGCCGTGCGCGAGGCCGTCGGCGTGATGAAGGCGGCGGGGCGGGGGACGATCGTCTTCAACGCCTCGAAGGGCGCCTTCGCGCCGACGGCGGACAACGCCGCCTATGCCAGCTCGAAGGCGGCGGTGGCAGCGCTGGCGCGCAATCTGGCCGTCGAGCTGGGACCGTTCGGCATCCGCGTCAACACCATCAACGCGGACTTCGTCGACACGCCGCTGATGGCGGAGCTCATCGCCCAGCGGGCGGCGCAAAAGGGGATCACCGTCGCCCAGCAGGCCGACGAGTACCGCCGCCGCAACCTTCTCGGCGTGGGGCCCATCCCGCCGGCCGCGGTCGCCGAGGCGGCGCTTTACCTCGCGTCGCCGCGCGCGCGCTTCACCACGGGCGGCGTGCTGACCGTCGACGGCGGCATCAAAGAAGCGATGCCCCGCTAGGCATCTGGCCGACCCGCAGCGACGCGTGTAGACTCTGCCGCCATGGAAATCAGCCCCCTGCGAGAGCGTATCAGCAAGCTGCAGAGCCGTCTGGCCGCCCTCCGGGGGCATCTTTGACATCGACGGCAAACGCAGGCGCATAGGGGAGCTGGAGCACGAGGCCGGCGCTCCCGACTTCTGGAACGCGGCCGAGAAAGCCCAGGCGACGCTGCGCGAGCAGGCGCGCCTGAAATCGACCGTCGACGGATATGACGGGCAGATGCGCGCCGTCGAGGACGCGCAGGTTCTGGTCGACCTGGCCGACGAGGCCAAGGATGAAGCGACGGCCAGCGAGGCCGGCGACACGCTGACCACCGCCGAGGAGGCGGTGGCCAAGATGGAGTTCGCGCGCATGCTGTCGGGGCCCTATGACCGGCAGGGCGCGCTCCTCAGCATCAACGCCGGCGCCGGCGGCACCGAGTCGCAGGACTGGGCCGAGATGCTGCTGCGCATGTACACGCGCTGGGCGGAACGCAAAGGGTACAAGGTGGAGCAACTGGATCTGCAGCCCGGCGACGAGGCCGGCATCAAGAGCGCCACCATCGGCGTCGAGGGGGAATGGGCCTACGGCTACCTGCGCGCCGAGTTCGGCGTGCACCGCCTGGTGCGCATCTCGCCCTACGACGCGCAGGCGCGCCGGCACACCTCATTCGCCAGCGTCTTCATCTACCCGGACATCGACGAGACGGTGAAGGTCGAGATCGACGACAAGGACCTGCGCATCGACGTGATGCGATCCTCGGGCGCCGGTGGCCAGCACGTCAACAAGACCGAGTCCGCCGTCCGCATCACGCACATCCCGACGGGCATCGCGGTTCACTGCCAGTCCGAACGCTCGCAGCACAAGAACCGCGGCACGGCCATGCGCATCCTGCGGTCCAAGCTGTTCGAGGTCGAGCAGAAGAAGATGGAGGAGAAGATGGGCGGCATTCACGCCCAGAAGAAAGCGATCGAATGGGGCAACCAGATCCGGTCGTACGTCCTCGCACCGTACCGCCTGGTCTCCGACCATCGCACCGGGCTGAAGGTCAGCCAGGTCGACGCGGTCCTGGATGGTGATCTGGATCAGTTCATGGTCGCACAGCTTTTGCAGCTTGCCGGCGACCCCTCGGCGGCGCCCGTGACGCAGCTAGATAACCAGGAACCGTGACCCCCCTCCAACATGCGAGCCCCGCATACACTTGTGGATGGAATTTAATTCTACGAACTATTTCCATGACTTGGGACGGTTGTCCCTGTTGGTATCCCGTGGAGAACCATGGCTGACGAGCGCGAGCTGATTGCGGAACGAGAGAAGAAGGCAGCGGAAATCCGCGCGCTTGGACGCAATCCTTACGCGAACGGCTTCGAGCCTTCGCACGCCATCGGCGACGTGCTGGCGCGCTTCGCGGGGCAGGCGCCGCCACCGGAGACCGGCGAGACGCAAGCGGGCCGCGCGCCGGCGCTGCTGTCGGCTGAAAAATTCACGGTCGCCGGTCGTATCGTCGCTTACCGCGGCTTCGGCAAGGCGGCCTTCGTGAAGATCGCGGACCGCTCGGGCGAGATCCAGGTCTGGGTCAAGAAGGATCAGGTGGGCGACGCCGCGTTCGAGGTGTGGAAGAAGGTCGAGCGCGGCGACTTCATCGGCGCCAGCGGCGGCGCGATGTTCACCAAGACGGGCGAGCTGACCATCCTGGCCGACACGGTCACGCTGCTGACGAAGGCGACGCGCCCTCTGCCGGAGAAATGGCACGGGCTCTCCGACGTCGAGATCCGCTATCGCCAGCGCTATGTCGACCTGATCGTCAACCCCGAGGTGCGCGCGGTCTTCCGCAAGCGGACGGCGATCGTGCGTTCGATCCGGCGTTTTCTCGACGGGCGAGGCTTCCTGGAGGTCGAGACGCCGCTCCTGCATTCGGTGCTGGGTGGCGCGGCGGCGCGGCCGTTCGCCACCCACCACAATGCGCTCGATCTCGACCTTTACATGCGCATCGCGCCCGAGCTGTACCTGAAACGTCTCGTGGTCGGCGGCTTCGAGCGTGTCTATGAAATCGGCCGCAACTTCCGCAACGAGGGGCTGTCGCGCCAGCACAACCCCGAGTTCACGATGCTGGAGTTCTATCAGGCCTACGCGACCTACGACGATCTCATGAAGCTGACCGAGGAGCTGGTCGTCGAGCTGGCGCGCGAGGTCGCCGGCGGCGAGGAGATCACCTACGGCGGCCAGAAGGTCAGCCTGCGCGCGCCCTGGCCGCGCATCCCGATGAAGGACGCCATCGTCAGCGCGTCGGCGGCCGGGATCCTGCCGCGCGGGCTCGAGCGTCCAGTCCTCGACGACGCCGCGGCGCTGGGCGCCTGGCTGGGCAAGCACGGCCTCGGCGAGGGCGGCGACGAGCTGGCGGTGGTGCTGCGCAAATCCGACAGCCACGGCGAGCGCGTGGGCGCGCTGTTCGATCATGCCGGCGAGAAGGCGCTGCCCCCCGACCGCCCCGCTTTCGTGACCGAATATCCGGCCGAGACGTCGCCGCTGTCGCGCCGGAACGACGGCGATCCCACCAAGGTCGATCGCTTCGAGCTGTTCATCGTCGGGCGAGAGCACGCCAACGCTTTCTCCGAGCTGAACGACCCGGCCGACCAGCGCCAGCGCTTCCAGCGCCAGGTCGACGCCAAGGCGAAGGGGCGCGAAGAAACCATGGACTACGACGAGGACTACTGCCGCGCGCTGGAGTACGGCATGCCGCCGACGGCGGGCGAGGGGATCGGGATCGACCGCCTGGTCATGCTGCTGACCGACCAGCCGTCGATCCGCGACGTGATCCTGTTTCCCCTCATGCGCCCGGAACGCGACGGGTAGGGCGGGCCGATGGCGCTGGGCCCGGGGTTCGAATGGTTCGTGGCCTGGCGCCACCTGCGCGATCCGGAGCGGCGCTCGCGGCGCACGCTGCTGGTGGGCCTGGCGGCGCTGGCCGCCGGCGCGGCCGTGCTGATGCTGATGCGCCTGGTCCCCAGCCTGTTCACCATTCGCCTCGGCAGCGCCGGCGAGTTCTTCTCCAGCCGCCCGACGGTGCTGGCCGAGAACCTGAAGGTCGCCGCCATCATCACCGCCGCCGTGGGGCTGGCGCTGTCGATCCTGGGCGCGCTGTTCGCCAGCTTCACCGTCTTCACGGCCATCTCGATCTTCGGCGTCTTCCTCGGTACCGGCGCGCCCATCATCGCGCTGTCCGTGATGTCGGGCTTCGAGGCCGATCTGAAGTCGAAGATCCGCGCCACCAAGGCCGACATCGTCGTCAGCATCGACGGCGATCACCCGTTCACCGACTGGGAGGCGATCGAGGACAAGCTCAAATCCGTCGACGGCGTGGTGGCGTCGATGGCCTATCTCGAGGGCGAGGTGATCGTCAAGCACATCTCCAACCCGGCGGGCATGGGGATCATCCTGCGCGGGATCGATCCGAGGCGCGCCCCGCAGGTCCTGGACCTCGGCCGCACGCTGATCGAGGGGAAGGTCGAGTACCTGCAGCACCCCGCGGAGATCCCGGCGGACGATCCGGATCTCTTCCGCCCGGGCGACCTGGACGGCGCGGACGCCGGCGGCAAAGACCACGGCAAGGGCAAGGAGGCGCCGCGCGGCACCGGCCGTCCCGTGCTGCCGGGGATCCTCCTCGGCGACGAGCTCTACGCCCGCACGCTGCGGGTCTACATGGGCAGCGACGTCGACGTGGCCTGCCCGATGTGCGGCGTGGGCCCCACCGGGCCGGTGCCGAAGATGCGCCCCTTCCGCGTCGCCGGCCATTTCTACACCGGCATGTACGAGTTCGATTCCAAGCTGGCTTACGCCGCGCTCGGCGACGTTCAGAAGTTCATGGGGACGCCCGGCGAGATCACCGGCATCGAGATCCGCACGCGCGATCCCGACCGCGCCCCCGAGATCGCCTCCGCCATCGCCGCCCGCCTGGGACCGGGCTATGAGGTCCGGTCGTGGGAAGAGCTGAACCGGAGCCTCTTCATGGCGCTGAAGCTGGAGAAGATCGCCATGTTCGTCGTGTTGACGTTCATCGCCCTGGTGGCGTCGTTCTCGATCGTCTCGAACCTGATCATGCTGGTGACCGAGAAGGGGCGCGAGATCGCCATCCTGAAATCGATGGGTGCGCGCGACGGCGCCATCCTGCGCGTCTTCATCGCCGAGGGCCTGTACATCGGCCTCCTCGGCCTCGCGCTCGGGCTGGCCCTGGGCATCGGGACCTGCCTGCTGATCGCGCGCTATGGCCTGCCCCTCGACCCCGACGTCTATTACATCCAGAAGCTCCCCGTCGTCATGCGGGGCGGCGAGATCGCGTCGGTGGCCCTGGCCGCGCTGGGCCTTTGCTGTCTGGCCACGCTGTACCCGGCGTACCTGGCCTCGCGCCTGCGCCCGGTCGCGGGGTTGCGCTACGAGTAGCCAGCCGCGCGCACGGGCAACCCGACGTAAGTGGTCAAAGTCTCAAAGCTTGTCGTGAGACTGTCGTCGTTGACACCTTGGGGGGCGGCGACTACGTTGGCGGCCCCGATGAGCCCGGTCGCCTCGCCCCGCGTGCCTGCGCCGGCGGCTGCCAGCCACAGCGATGTGGAGCGAAGCCGCCGCGGCGGTGCGCACGTCGTCGTTCGCGACCTGCGCAAGCATTTCACGCTGGGCGGCCGCGCCATCCCGGTGCTGCAGGGGCTGACCTTCGAGCTTGGCCCGGGCGAGATCGCCTCGGTCGTGGGCGCGTCGGGTGTCGGCAAGTCGACGCTCTTGCAGGTCCTGGGCACGCTGGACGAGCCGACGTCGGGATCGATAGCCTTCGACGGCACCGACGTTACGCAGATGTCGCCCGCGCGCCTGGCCGCCTTCCGCAACCGCGAGATAGGCTTCGTCTTCCAGTTCCACCACCTCCTGCCCGAGTTCACGGCGCTGGAGAACGCCATGATGCCGGGCCTCATCATGCGCTTGCCGCGCGCCGAGTGCGTCGACCGGGCGCAGGCCATGCTGGGCCGCCTGGGCCTGGGCGACCGCCTGGCGCACCGCCCGGGCGAGCTGTCGGGCGGCGAACAGCAGCGCGTGGCGCTGGCGCGCGCGCTGCTGCTGTCGCCGCGCCTGCTGCTGGCCGACGAGCCGACCGGCAACCTGGACACCAAGACCGGCCGCGAGATGCACCAGCTGTTCTTCGAGCTGAACCGCGAGCTGGGGATGACCATCCTCATCGTCACGCACAACAACGAGCTGGCGGCGCAGACGCCGCGCAAGCTGCGCATGGCCGACGGCCGCATCACGGACGAGGCCTGACGCGAAGGCAATGAACCCGCGCCTGGTGCTTGTCCGCGCGGCCGTGCTGGCCACCGCCGCGCTCGCCGCGTATTCCCCATTGCCGGCCGGCGTGGCCTGGGCGGCGCCCGCCCGCAGGCGGCCGTCGGCGGGGACCAAGGATCCGGCGCCGCCCGCGGACGCGCCGGCAGAGCCCGCGCCCGCCGAGAAGCCGGCCGAGGCCGCGCCGCCCGCCAAACCGGCCGAGACGCCGGCGCCCGCCGAGAACAGCGCCGCGCCCGACACGGGCAAGGTGGTCAAGCTGCAGTTCCGCGGCAACCGCAAGGTCGAGGACGACGCCATCAAGATCAACCTCAAGACCAAGGTCGGCGCCACCCTGACGCAGGAGATGTTGCGCGACGACGTGCGCGCCATCTGGAAGATGGGCTACTTCGAGGACGTGCAGGTCGAGGCCACCGACGCCAAGGGCGGCGGGTTGTCGGTGGTCTTCATCCTCAAGGAGAAGCCATCCATCAACAAGATCTACGTCGCCGGCAACGACGAGATCCCGCTGTCGAAGATCAACGAGGTCCTGGACATCAAGAAAGAACAGATCCTCGACCCGGCCAAGCTGAAGAAGAACCAGGAGAAGATCAAGGAGCTCTACGTCGAGAAGGGCTTCTACATGGCCGAGGTGACGTACGAGCTCAAGCGCAACGCTCCGTCGGAGGTCGACGTCTGGTTCCACGTCCGCGAGAACGCCAAGGTCGAGGTCCGGCGCGTGAACTTCGTCGGGAACCACGCGGTCACAGACCTCGAGCTGCGCGACGTGATCGTCACGCACGAGGGGAGCGTGCTGTCGATCCTGAATCAGGCCGGCACCTACCGGGAGGACGTCTTCCAGCGCGACCTCCTGCTCTTGCAGGCGTTCTACTGGGACCGCGGCTACGTCCAGGTCAAGGTCGGCTCCCCGCTGCTGGAGCTGTCGCCCGACAAGCAGTCGATGTACATCACCATCACCGTCGACGAGGGGCCGCAGTACACGCTCGGCTCCGTGGACGTGCAGGGCGATCTGCTGGCGTCGAAGGAGTCCTTCCTCGCCCGCGTGTCGGTCAAGCCGGGCGAGATCTTCAACCGCTCGAAGCTGTCCGATGACCTGCAGCGCCTGACCGACTACTACAAGGATCGCGGCTACGCCTACGTCAACGCCAGCCCGTCGACGCCGGTCAACGAGAAGACGCGCACCGTCGACGTCATCTTCGAGATCCAGAAGGGCGAGCTGGTCTACTTTTCGCGCATCAACATCCGCGGCAACAACAAGACCCGCGACAAGGTCATCCGCCGCGAGCTGCGCATCTACGAAGGCGAGCCTTACAACCAGACGCTGATCGACACGTCGAAGCGCCGCGTGACCGCGCTCGGCTACTTCGAGAAGGTGGACATCACCACCAAGCGCGGCGAGACCGACCGCGACATGGAGGTGAACGTCGAGGTCTCGGAGCGGCCCACCGGCACCTTCCAGATCGGCGCCGGGTTCTCGTCGGTCGAGAACTTCATCGCCCAGGCGCAGATCTCGCAGAACAACCTCCTCGGGCGCGGCCAGCTGCTCACGTTGCAGGCGCAGCTGTCCAGCCTGCGCCAGCTCTTCCTCCTCCAGTTTCAGGATCTCTACTTCCTCGACACCAACTGGACCTTCGGCTTCAACCTCTTCAAGCAGGATCGCTATCTTTATTCGTTCACCCGCTCGTCGAAGGGGGCCAGCCTCACCTGGGGCTACCTTCTGGCCGAGGACCTGCGCCTGCTTTTGACCTACACGCTGGAGGACGTCAGCGTGTCGACGGGCGGCTTTCGCAACCTGTTCTCCGGCGGCCAGCGCGACCCCACGCCGGTCGGCTCCATCGCCAACCTGCTGCGCTCGGGCGTGACGTCGGCGGGGCGGGCGCTGCTGTCGTACGACTCGCGCGACAACCGGCTCTTCCCCACCAAAGGTTTTTACAACACCGTCTCCGCCGAGGTGGCCGACCACTTTCTGCTGTCGGAGAACGTCTTCACCCGCTACGAGGCGGTGGGGCGCTTCTTCTACCCGATCTGGGGCCCCTTCGTGCTCCGCATGAAGCTGGAGGCGGGCCTGATCGCCAGTCGCGATCCGCGCGGCGTCCCCATCTTCGAACGCTACTTCGTGGGCGGCATCTACGACATCCGCGGCTTCGCGCCGCGGTCGCTCGGCCCCACCATCCGCGCCCCCTCCAGCCAGGCCCCGGACGCCTCGCTGACGAACTTCCTGGTCGGCGGCAACATGCAGGTCCTGGGCAACCTGGAGATCGAATTTCCCATCTTCGACAAGGTGGGCATCCGCGGCGTGGTGTTCACCGACATGGGCAACGCGTTCAACCTGGAAGACCAGTACTGCAAGATCCGCCCCTACGGCGTCGACGCCAGCAAAGACCCTTGCAGCAGCCCGCTCAATCTAGGAGCCTACCGACAGAGCTGGGGGTTCGGGTTTCGCTGGTTCTCGCCCATCGGGCCGCTGCGGTTCGAATGGGGTGTTCCCTTCCGGACGCTGCCCGGCGAGCAGCCAATCGTCTTCGAGTTCACGATTGGCAACTTTTTCTGACCTCTGCTAAGCAAGGCCGCGCAAAAGGAGATCACATGGCACGTTGGTTGACATTCGGTGTTCTACTTCTGGCGTCATCGCCCGTCGCGGCCTGGGCCGAGGACATCAAGGTGGGCGTCGTCGATCGGCAACGCGCGATCTCGGAGACCGACGAGGGGAAGCGGGCGGTGGAGGGCCTGAAGAAGGTCTTCGATCAGAAGCAGAAAGAGCTGAGTGAGCAGGAGGCCGCCTTCAAGAAGGATCGGGACGACCTGGAGAAGAAGCGGACGCTGCTGCCGGCCGACAAGCAGCGGGAGAAGGACATGGAGCTGCAGGCACGCGCGGAGAAACTGCAGCAAACCCTGATGCGCCACCAGCAGGACCTGCAGAATCGAGAGCAGGAGGCGCTGTCGAAGATCGCCGAGCGCATGGATCGCGTCATCAAGAACATCGGCACCGACCAGAACTTCACCATCATTCTGGACAAAGCGGTCGTGCACTACGCGAAGCCGCAGCTGGACGTCACCAACGAGGTGATCCGACGTTGCAACGCGGCCGAGGTCGCGGAGAAGGGCGGCGCGGGCAAGGCGGCGGCGGCCGTCAAGCCGGCGGCGGCCGGCGCCACGGCGGCGGCCAAGAAATAGCTGCGTGGTCCGGAGCGGGCGTGCTGGACATCCGCGACATCGAGAAGATCCTTCCGCACCGATACCCGTTCCTGCTGGTCGATCGCGTGGAGGAGATCAGCGACGATCACATCGTCGCCCTCAAGCAGGTGACGCGGAACGAGCCGCACTTCCAGGGTCACTTCCCCGGGCATCCCGTGATGCCGGGCGTCCTGATCATCGAGGCGCTGGCCCAGGCCGGGGCCATCTATGCCGCGCGCCTGGTGGGGTTCGATCCCGACAAGCAGGTCATCTACTTCATGGCCATCGAGAAGGCCAAGTTCCGCCGGCCGGTGATCCCCGGCGATTCGCTGCGCCTGCGCGTGACGCCGCTGCGCAAGGGCGGCGCCATCTGGAAGCTGCGCGGCGAGGCCACGGTCGGCGACGCGCTGGTCGCCGAGGCCGAGTTCCTGGCCAGCATCCAGCCGCGCCAGGCGCCGCCGAAGACCGGCGGTGGCGGCGCGTCGGCCGCCGGCGGCGACGCTTCGGGCGGGTAGGCCATGCCGGCGATCGGGCGGCGCCGGTGGTCGCGAACTGGGCTGCTCTGTTCGATCCTGGCGCTGGCCGCCGCCGGTGCCTGCCGCCGTTCGTCGCTGCTGCCACGCGCTGACGGCGCGGCGGTGGTGGTGGCGGCGGCGCCGTCGCCGGCTGATCAGGGCGTCGCCTTCGTCGCGGAGGTCGAGCCCAACGACACGCTCGCGGCGGCGCAGAAGCTGGCTTTCCCGGAGGCGCCGGCCGAGTCGCCGGCGCTGGGCGTGAACGGTCGGCTGGATGCGACCGCGGGCAAGGCGCGCGACGTCGATCTGTTCCGCCTCGCCTTCGCGCCAGCGGCCGGCGACGCGGCGGCGACCGCGCTGCGCCGGCGCCTCTCGGTCGAGGTGACGCCCGACGCGACGCTGGCCGTGACCGTCGACGCGCTGGACGATCAGGGCCAGGCGCTGATCGACGCTGCGGGCGGCGCGGCCGGCGAGGCCGACGGGTTCCCCAATCTGTCGGTGGGTTCGGGCGTCTATTTCGTTCGCGTCCGCGCCGCGAGCGGCACCTCCGGCGCGTATCGCCTGGTGGCGCGCCTTTCGTCGCTGGAAGCTGGCGAGGAGCAGGAGCCGAACGGCAAGGCGGCGCTGGCGTCGGAGGCGCCCGCCGGCGGCGAGCTTGTCGGTTACCACGGCTGGCGTCACGACCAGGACTGGTATCGCGTTCCGCTCGCCGCCGCGCCTGACGGCAGCGTGCTGGCCGTCGATCTGGAGGCGGTGCCCGGCGTGGCCGCGTCGCTGCTGATCTTCGACGCCGCCGAGCGCAAGTTGCTGGAGTCGCGCGGCCGCACCGAGGAGCGGGTGGCGGTGCGCAACCTGCGCCCGCCGCCGGGGGACCCGCAGCTCTTCGTGGTCGTGCGCACCGACGCTGGCCGCAACGCAGCCGTGCGCTACGACCTGCGTCTGCGCTTCGAGGTGCCGAAGGCCGGCGGCGAGCTGGAGCCGAACGACGATCCGGCCCACGCGCAGGCGATCGGCGACGGCGACACGCTGGGTTTCCTGGGGCGCGGCGACGTCGACGTCTATCGCTACACGCCGCCGCCCGGGCCGTCCGAGCTGGACATCGAGCTGGCGCCGCCCGAGCGCGTCGACGCCAAGCTGGAGGTGATCCGCGACATTGAGTCGGGAACCCTGAGAGGGTTCCCGGGCCCTCCCGCGACGGACTCCGCTCGGGCCAAGCCCGAGCTCCGTCCACGCGAGATGGTCCTTTTCCGTGCGGACGCCGGCAGGCGCCACGAATCCGAGCGCATCCCCAATCTGTACTCGCCGGGCGGCGGCGCGTTCCTGATTCGCCTCTCCGCCGGCAAGAGCGACGGCAACCCGGACGAGCCGTACCGCCTGACCATCGCCAGCCGCCCCGCGCCGCCCGGCGCCGAGCGCGAGCCCAACGGCACCGCCGCCAGCGCCACGCCGCTGCCACCCGGCGTGGTCGGCAATGGGCTTCTCTATCCACGCGGCGACGTCGATTTCTGGCGCGTCCCAGCCGCGCCCGCCGGCAGCGCCACGATCACCGTCACGGGCGTGGCGGGGTTGGTCCTCGACGTGCGCGTGCAGGCGAACGACGAGCGCGAGCTCGGCCGGTTCAAGGTCGCCGGGCCGACACCCACGCCGTTTCAGGTGGCGACCGGCGGCGCCGGCTGCTGCCTGATCCAGATCCGCGACGCGTCGGCGAAGTCCGCGGCGCCCAACCCGATCGATCGCTACGCGCTGGCGGTGGGGCCGTGAGCCGTCTCTGGGCGCCTGCGCTGTGGGCCGTCCTGGCCGGCGCCGCGCTGGTCGCCGGGTGCGCCCACCCGACCGCGGGACCGACGGCCAGCGTCGCCGCGTTCGCCGCCGCGGTCGACCGCCGCGATTACAAGGCGGCCTACGCGCTGACGTCGTCGGATTACCAGAAGCGCGTGCCCCTGGCCGCCTTCCGCGCCGAGGTCGACGCCCGCGCCGCCGCGGGCCGGCCGCTGGCCGAGGCGCTGGTGCCGCGCGCGCCGGCCGCGCCACGCGTGTCGCTGGAGCTGGCGGACGGCGACGCGCTGCCGCTGGTGCAGGAGGACGGCGGCTGGCGCATCGATGCACCGCCGCTGGATCCCTGGCCACGCCGCACGCCGCGGGCGGCCCTGCGTTCGTTCGTGCGGGCGCTGTCCGAGCGGCGCTACGACGTTCTGGTGCGCTTCGCGCCCGCGCGGTATCGGGTCGGCCTGACCGCCGAGAAGCTGCGACAGATGTGGGAAGGCGAGCGCAAGGCGGAGAACCAGAAGCTGCTCTCCGAGCTGCGCGCCAACCTGACCGCGCCCATCGTCGAGCTTGGTGACGAAGCGCACATGCCGTATGGCGACCACGAGGTCCGCTTCCAGCGCGAGGAGGGTGCGTGGACCATCGCCGATCCGGATTAGACCCGGTTCCGACCGCAAAGTGGCCTAATGCCCGGCGCGATCGGACCTCCGCAAGACGTTCGGAAACCGAGGGTAAGCGCCCGCTGTCGCTGCGGAACCGCGGGCTAATGTTTGAACCAGCAAATGCCGAGCTTGACTATAGGTCGAGGATATTGCACGCATTTAACTAGAGGTTTGTTTCGATGCTCGAGCCCTGGATCATTGAACAGATCCGACGCCGCGAGGAGGAAGAGCGCCGGCGCAACGAGCGTCCCCAGCTGGAAGTCCCCCTGCACGACGAGCGCTGGAAGCGGCCCGCCCCCGACGAAGAGGACAAGAAAGAGCGCGACCGCGACGACGAGGAAGGCGAGCGCGGCGTCGTGATCATCGACCTCTGAACGCGCGGGGCGGGCTCCGCCCGCGGAAGGGCGGGACCGCTACTGGTTGCATTTCTGGACGGGTCGTCCAGCGATGTTTAAATCGGGGGATGGTGGACAGCGCTGCGCTGGCGTCGACAGAGCTGCGGGAGGCGGCGTTCGTGGGGCGCCGGCGGGAGCTGGAGCTGCTGGACGCGGCGCTGTCGCGGGCGGCGCGCTTCCAGGCGCCGCAGATCGTGACCGTGATGGGGCCGCTCGGCATCGGCAAGACCCGCCTGGTGCGCGAGTGGCTGGAGACGAAAGCGACGGCCGGGTTGCGTGTCGTCGCGGTCGAGGCGACCGAGGAGACGGGTCCCGACCAGCGGCCTTATGGCCTGGTCGCGGCGCTGCTGCGGCGGCGCTTCGGGCTGGACGCGCCGCTGCCGGTCGAGGAGGCGATGGCGCGCTTTCGCGGCGAGCTGCAGCGCGTGTTCGGCGACCGGCGCGTCGCCGAGGTGGCGGCGCTGCTGGGCGGGTTCCTGGGCTTCGAGATGCCGGAGAGCCCGCTGGTGCGCGCGCTGGCCGGCAAACCGGAGCAGGGGGCCGACCTGGCCCGCGCCGTCCTCTGTCGTTTCCTGGAGCGGGACGCCGCCCCCCAGCCGCTGGTGCTGATCTGCGAGGATCTCCAGCGCGCAGATGAAGCATCACTTGAGCTTTTGCACGGCCTGGCGGGCGAGCTGGGGGAGGCGCGCATCGTGCTGATCGCGACCGCGCGTCCCGACCTCGTGGTGCGCCGGTCCGACTGGGGCGAGAAGGGCAGCCACGCGCGCATCGAGCTGGCGCCGCTCGGGCGCGGGGATGTCGAGCGGATGACGCAATCGATCCTGGCGGTGGATCCGGAGGTCCGCCCGCGCGTCGACCCGGCGCTGCTGGATCGCGCGGCCCAGGAGTCGGGTGGAAATCCCTTCTTGCTGCGGCAGCTGCTGGACGTCTATCAGCGGCACGGCGTGCTGGCGGCACCGACGGGCGAGTCGTGGTGGTTCGACTTCGACGGCGGCGTTCACGATGCGCTGCCGCTGCTGACGCCCGAGCAGGCGGCGGAGTCGCGCATCGGCCAGCTGACGCCCGCCGAGCGCGACGTCCTCGGGCGCGGCGCCGCCTTCGGACCGGTGTTCTGGACCGGCGGCGTGGTGGCCCTTGGCCGCTTGCGCGCGGAGCCGGCGGATCCGGCCGCCGTCTTCGGGCCCGACCCGGCGATCGGAGAGATTCGCCAGATCCTCGACGGGCTGGCCGCGCGCGACTACCTGGTTCGCCTGCCGACGTCGACGTTGCCCAGCGACACCGAGTGGGGCTTCCGCCGCGATCTCGAGCATGGCCTCATCGAATCCAGCGTCGATCCCGACCTGATGCGCCGGCGCCGCGCCTTCGCCGCGCAATGGCTGGAGAGCCGCGGTGGAGAGGGGCGCGAGGAGCGGCTGGAGGCGCTCGGGCATCTTTACGAGCAGGCCGGCGACCCGCGGCGGGCGGCGTACTGTTTCATCACGGCGGCGGCGCGGGCGCGCAAGGCGGCGCAGCTGGATCGCGCCCGCGTGCTGTATCTGGGCGGCATCCGGCTTCTGGACAACGACGATGCTCTGGCGCGCATGGATGCCCTGCACGCGGTCGGCGACGTGGCGGCGCGCCTCGGGCGCACGCGCGAGGCCGTGCTGCACTTTCAGGACATGCTGCGCGTCGCCTGGCGCCTGGATCTGCCGGCCAAGGGCGGCGTGGCCCACGACCGCATCGGGCGCCTGTGCGGGACGCTGGGCGATCACCCGCGGGCGCTGGCGCACCTCGACCTGGCGCGTGCGCTGTTCCAGGCGGCCGGCGATCTGCCGGGCGTGGCGTCGGCGCTGGACGACATCGGACGCATTCACTTTCTGGGCGGCGCGCCCGAGCAGTCGCTGGAGTGCCACCGCGCCGCCCTGGCCGTGCGCGAGCGCCTGGGCGATCAGCGCGGGCGCGCGCTGGCGCTGGCGCGCATGGGCGAGGTCGAGCACGAGACGGGCGACCTCTCCGCCGCCGGCGTCCACCTGCGCGAGGCCCTGGCGCTGCGCCGGGTGAGCGGCGATCGCCAGGGCGTGGTGGCGTCGCTGCTGGACGTCGGCAGCCTGGAGCGCGACCTCGGGCACCTGGAGGACGCGCTGACGCTGCTGGAGGAGGGGCGGACGCTGGCGCGCGACATCGGCGAGCGCCTGTACGAGTGCAGCCTGGGGGTGGCCATCGGCGACTGTCACCTCGACGCCGGCCAGCCGCGCGAGGCGCTGCGCGAGTTCTTGCTGGCCAAGGAGATCGCGCGCGGCTTCGGCGCCAAGCTGCTGCTCTCGGAGGCGGCGCGCGGCGTGGCCGAGGCGGAGCTGGCGCTGGGCGACGCCATCCGCGCCGGCGACGAGGCGCGCGCGGCGTTCGACCTGGCCCAGCGTATCGGGGCACCGCCGCTGGCGGGCGCGGCGTTGCGCGTGGCCGCCGCCGCCGTGCGCCTGGGCGCTCCGGGCGAATCCGATCTGGGCGGGGCGCGCGAGATGTTCGATCGCGCCGTCGAGCTGCTCAGCAACGCTGGCGCTGAGATGGAGCTCGGCCGGGCGCTCAGCGCCTACGCCGATTTCGAGGAGTCGGGTGGCCGCCGCCATGCCGCCGAGGAGCTGCGCCGCCAGTCGGCGCTGATCGTCGCGCGCGCGCGGCGGGCTACTTCTTCGCCGTTGCGTCCGCCTTCTTGATGTCCGCGGTCTTCACCAGCACGCGGTCCAGCGACCACTTCGGAACCAGGTAGGTGTCGGGCGAGGCGATCGACAGGACGTTGTAGCTCTGCTTGTCCTTGGTCTCGTCGCCCACCTTCAGGCTGCAGGTGGTCGTCTTGGACTTGGCGACGATGGTGGCGGCCGGTTTCGCCAGGCCGTGCGCCTTGGGTGACGGATCGTCGGCGAAGGTGGTGGCCTTCAGGTCCTTGAACGCGGCGGCGATGTTGGTGACCTTCGCCGGATCGAGATCCAGCTTGGCCGGCTTGGTCGCCTTCCAGGTCCCCTTGTCCTTGACCAGCGTGTACGACTCTGCGCCGTGACCGACGGCGATCTCCGTCAGGTCGGGATCGGCGATGTCGCAGACCGTCTTGTCCTTGAAGTCGACGGGGCGCTTGTTGACGCGCTCGATGTTGTACTTCTTGACGGTGAAGACCTGGGGCGCGTCGGCGTTCTTCACGTACCAGTCCTCGTCGCCCTTCTTGTTGCCGATGAGGGCCGTGATCTTCTTCCCGTCCTTGAGGCCGACGGTCACCGTCAGCGCGGGGTTGGCAAGGCCCGTCTCCTCCGGCTTGGCGTTGTCGGCGAAGTCGGTCGCCTTCCAGGTCGCCATCGTCGAGACGATGCCGCTCGGCACGGTGGTGTCGGGCTTGTCGATCTTGACCGGCGACTCAGTGATGGCCCACGTGTCATCGCCTGGGGCGCCGCCGTCCTTCTTGGGTGGCTTTTTGAGCTTGATGGTGCCGCCGGTCTTGCTCTTTATCTCCAGCGTCTCGGCGTTGTTGGCGTCGAAGGTGGTCAGGCTCTTGTCGCGCCAGTCGGCGGCCGGCTTGTCGAAGACGAAGCGGGCGGCGCCGCTCATCAGCCAGACATCGTCCTTGCCGGCGGCGCGCACCATGGTTCCGCCCCCCTCCGACTTGCCGATGATCAGATCGGCCAGCACCTTGTCGCCTTTCTTCACCGCCACCTTCAGCCCGGCGTCGGTGACCTCGTATTCGCCCTGCTTGGCCTTCTGATCGGTGACGATGGTCCCGAACTCCATCTTCTCCACCCCCTCGAAGAGCCCCTTGGCCGCGGCCTCGTCGGCGGGGTAGTTGGCGGGCTCGGTGACGCGGTACTTGTCACCGTCCTTCTTGATCACCGTCGTCGTGCCCCCCTTGGTGACGGCGATGGTGTCGTAATCGCCGGCCTTGAGGCGCGGCACCGGGCGCGGGCGCTCGCCCACGACCTCGCCCTTCTCGGGCTGGCGCAGCGCGAAGAAGGTGATCAATCCCAGGACGACGAAAGCGGCGAGAGCGATCTGTGTCTTGCGGTTCATGGCAGAAAGACGTCCTTGTCTGGAATCGTGGAGGGAGCAGCGAGTGGCGACGGGCGCGATCGCCCGCCAGTTACAGCTTCTGTCCGAGGCGCGTCACGCGCCGCACGCGCCAGCGCAGGATGCCCAGCGCGCAGAAGGCGATCGGCAGCCCGAAGATGTTGCCCCACTTGATCAGGGCGACCTTCTGGTCGGACTCCATCCGGATGGGACGCGCCGTGATCATCTTGGCGCGCACCGGCGTCAGCGCCTCGTCCTCCAGCGTCCAGCTGATGGCGTTGAAGAGCAGCTGGGCGCCGTTCTGGTAGATGGGGAGATAGCGCGCGATCTGCACGAACTCGTCGGAGGCGAAGTCCGAATCGCCGACCACCATCACGCGCACCGGCTTGGCCGACTCCGACGGCGTGGCGTTCGGATCGGGCGGCGTCGACATCCCGGTCGCGGGTGCCGGCGCCGCCGACGGGAACGCGCTCTTGAGCGGCCCCTGGAAGGCGTAGGCCAGCGCGAACGGGCCTTTCTCCTTGGTCTCCTCGACCTTGGTGTTTGGCGAGAAGAAGAAGAAGCCGCTCACCTTCCAGCTGGTGGGCGACGACGAGGCCAGCGTCCACAGCTTGCCCTGCGCCGGCTTGCCGTCCTTGAGCGGGCCGACCAGCCCGACGGAGCTGGGGTAGGGGAAGATCAGCGCCTTGACGCCCCCGAGCAGCGTCAGCTCCTTCGGGTCCTTGGGCTCGTTCACCTCGACGCCCACGAACACCGGCGCGTTCGCCAGCATGCGCCGCCCGCCCAGATCGACTGGCCCCGGGGCGTTCTGGCGATCAAGGACGAAGTCGTCGCCCACCTTGAAGCCATAGGCGGACAGCAGCTCGTTGAGGCCGCTGTCGTTGGCCTGACCGACCTTGGGCATGCCAGGGATCTCGGCGCTGCCTCGCGGCGTGCTCATCACCATGCCGTCGACGAGGAAGATGGCGCCCTTGCCCTTCATCAGGAACTTGTCGATCTCGCGCCGCCCCTTGTCGTCGAAGGCGGCCTTGGGACCGCCCACCACCAGCGCGTCCACGTCGTCGGGAATGGGCGCCTGCGAAGGGTTGACGCTGGTCGAGTCGTATTCCTGGGCGACGGCGTGCTTGAGGGCCTGGAAGCCTTGGTTCAGGTCCAGCTCGCTGTGCCCGTTGGTGAAGGCGACCTTGCGCTTCTTCTGCGTCATCCGCTTGATCTGCGAGGACACCTGGTATTCGAGGCCCTCGGACTGGGTGATCTCCGGGATGGCCTCGCTCTGGCCGGCGTACTGGAAGCAGAGTCCCAGGTAGTACGCGCCCACCTCGAATTTCTGCGAGCGCAGCACCTGGATCTGCAGCTTCTGCACCTTGCAGGCGGTGGCTTCGTCCTCGACCTTTTTGTCGGCGCTGGGATCGGCCGCCTCGAAGCGCAGCTTGCCCTTCGAATAGGTGCGGTACTCGTCCAGCAGGTCGCGCACGTACCGGCTGACGTTGGCCAGCTCGGGCGGTAGGTCCTTCGAGATGTACGCCTTGATGGTGAAGTAGTCGGCGAGGTTCCGCACCACGTCCTTCGACGCGGGCGAGAGCGTGTAGACCTTGTTCTCCGTCAGATCAAGGCGCCCGAAGACGCGCGTGCCGAGCAGGTTGACAACGACGACGATGCCGACGACCAGCACCGAATACATGAGCGCGTTCGACGCCGAGACGCGCTTCTTGACCTCGCTGGGTTCGTTCGCCATGGCGCTCACTTCCACTTTCGCGATTCGAGGGAGACCGTCGCCAGCAGCAGGCAGACGGCCATCACCGACAGGTAATAGATGACGTCACGCGAATCGATGACGCCGCGGCTGATGTTTTCGAAGTGGGTGTCGATGCTGAGAAAGGCCAGGACCGGCTGCAGCGCCTCGGGCGCGAACTGGCTGATGCGCCCGAGCAGGTACAGCGCGAAGCAGATGGCGAACGAGATGATGAAGGCGACGATCTGGTTGCGCGTGTACGACGACGCCATCAGCCCGACCGCCGCGTAGGCGCCACCCATCAGCACGAGCCCGATGTACCCGCCGATGGTCGGCCCCTTGTCGAGCGGCCCCAGCGTCTTGACGGTCAGCGCGAAGACCAGCGTCAGCCCCAGCGCCGTGCACAGCAGCACCAGCGCCGCCAGGAACTTCCCGACGACGATCTCCCAGTCGCGCACCGGCATGGTGATGAGCAACTCCAGCGTCCCCGCGCCCTTCTCCTCGGCGAGGAGCCGCATGGTGATGGCCGGGACCAGGAACATGAACAGCAGCGGCATCACCCCGAACAGACCGCGCATCTCCGCCTGCTTCTCGATGAACAGCTGGGTGAAGAACAGATAGCCGGTGATGATGGTGAAGACCGTCACCACGATGTAGGCGATCGGCGAGTTGAAGTAGGTGCGGATCTCGCGTTTGGAGATGACCAGCGCGGGGCTCATGATTTGGCTTCTTCTCCGGTGGTGAGGTTGCGAAACACGTCTTCCAGGCTCGCCGACTCGCGCGCCAGCTCCAGCAGCGGCCACTTGTTGTCGACGGCGGCGCGGAAGATCATCCGCCGCAGATCTTCGCTGGCCGCGCCGTCGATGGCGAAGGCCAGCGCCCCCTGCTCGCCGCTCACCGGCTCGCAGCGGGCCACGCCGCTCAGGCTGGCCAGGCGGTCGCGGATGGCGTCCTTGCTGACGCCGTTCGCTTCCACCACCACGCGGTAGCGGCCGCCCTTCTCGCGGGCGCGCAGCGCCTCCGGCGTTCCGTCGGCCACCAGGCGCCCGCCGCTGATGATCACGATGCGGCTGCAGGTCGCCTGCACCTCCGGCAGGATGTGCGTCGACAGGATGACCGTCTTCTCGCGCCCGATCTCCTTTATCAGCGAGCGGATCTCGACGATCTGGTTCGGGTCGAGACCGCTCGTCGGCTCGTCGAGGATCAGGATGTCCGGATCGTGCAGCATGGCCTGCGCCAGCCCGACGCGCTGGCGATAGCCCTTGGACAGCTCGCCGACCAGCTTGCCGGCCACCTCGGCCAGGCCGCAGCGCCCGCCGATCTCGCGGATGCGCGCCTCGGCGGCGGTCTCGTCCATGCCGCGCATCTCGGCGGCGAACTGCAAGTACTCGCGAACCGTCATGTCGCGGTAGATGGGCGTGTCCTCGGGCAGATAGCCGATCTTCTGGCGCACCTGCAGCGACTGGTCGTAGACGTCGAACCCGGCCACCCGCGCCCGTCCGGCGGTGGGCGCCAGGAAGCAGGTCAGCATCTTCATGGTGGTGCTCTTGCCGGCGCCGTTCGGTCCCAGAAACCCCAGAACCTCGCCCTTGTGGACGGCGAACGTCACCTTGTCGACGGCTCGGGTGGGACCATAGTCCTTGGTCAGATTCTCGACCTCTATCATCACTTCCGGCATCGGGGCCTCATCTTGAAAGTCTCGGCACCCGTAATCGCCGGCGTTTCGGGACTATTCCCGTCCGGGACTGGTCGCGAGACTCCCGGCTTCCCTACGACATGGCTTTGCCCCCTGTCAAGCCGCCGGGTTACGGACCACTCCCGCCCGCGGCGCGCCGGCGTCAGCAGTCAGCGTCGTTGGTGCGGTCGCAGCCGGTCGGGCAACAGCCGTCGCGGGTGGGCCCGGAGCAGGTCGCGATGGGGACGTGGCGGCAGGCGGCGGTGCAAAACCGGGGATCGCCGGTCAGCTGTTCGCTGGTGCACCGATCGCCGTCGTCGGGGCAGGTCGTCGGGCAGCTGGGCGGCGGGTCGCAGGTCTCGCCCGCGCCGACGACGCCGTCGCCGCACATACCGCCGCAATCGGCGTCGGTGGTCAGCGAGCAGCCGGGCGGGCAGCAATGATCGCCGGTCACGCAAGCGGTGATCGCGAAGTGCGAGCAGCCGCGCGAGCAGGCGGCCGGCGTCCCGCTGGTGACGTCGTCAGTGCAAGCGTCGCCGTCGTCGCACGAGGCGGCGCACGCCCCGGTCACGCCGGCGGTGATGCCGCGGTCGCAGATCTCGCCGGGCTCGACCACGCCGTTGCCGCAGAGGGGCGGGCAGTCGTTGTCGGTCAGGCTGGTGCAGCCGCCCGGGCAGCAGCCGTCGTCGTCCTGGCAGGTCGTGGTGACGCTGGCCACGCAGGCGGCGCTGCACTGGCCCGTCGATCCCACCAGCAGGTACACCTGGCAGCCGTTCGACGGCGGGCAGGTGCGCGCGCAGGCGTTGGGATCGGCGCCGAAGTCGCAGGTCTCGGCGGGCGGCTCGACGATGCCGTTGCCGCAGATCGGGGCGCAGTCGGGATCGACGGCAAAGTGCGCGCCCGGCGGGCAGCAGGCGTCGCCCGGCACGAAAGCGGTGACCGGCAAATGCACGCACCGCGCCTGGCAGGTGCCCGCCGAGACCAGATAGTCGGACGTGCAGGCCACGCCGTCCGAACAATCGGTGGGGCAGGCGCCCGGCCCGCTGGCGATGGCGGTGTCGCAGGACTCACCGGACTGGCTGTCGACGGTTCCGTTGCCGCAGGTGGCGCTGCAATCGGCGTCGGTGGCCGCGGAGCAGCCGGCCGGGCAGCAGCCGTCCGCGTGCGGCGAGCAGGCGGTGATGGCCTGGACGGCGCAGACCGCGTCGCAGTGGTCCCGATCGCCGGTGAGGACGCGCTTGATGCACGCCGACGGGCTGGCTGGACACGAGGCGGGGCAGGGCACCGGGCTGCCCGCCCCGGAGTCGCAGGCCTCGCCTTCCTCGAGAACACCGTTGCCACACTTCGGCGCGCAGTCGCTGTCCAGGTTGCGATTGGCGCCGCTGGGACAGCAGCCATCCCCGGCGGTGAAGGACGTGATCGGCGTATGCACGCAGGCGGCCTGGCACCCGGTGCCGGCTCGTTGATCGAAGGTGCAAGCGTTGCCGTCGTCGCAGCTGGGCGGGCAGGCGCCCGCCTCGGTGGCGGTGATCGCCGGATCGCACAGCTCGCCGGAATCGAGAACGCCGTTGCCGCACAGGGCGGGACAGTCGGCGTCCAGATCGGAGGTGGCCCCGGCAGGGCAGCAGCCGTCCTTCATGGCTCCCGACGTCGTGGCGATCGGGAAGCGCAGGCAGCGCGCCTCACAGGTGTTCGCCGAGGTCAGCAGCACCGTGACGCACGGGTCGGCGCTGGCGCAATCGTTCGCCGACGGACAGGCACCGGCCTGGCCCGCGCCGATGGCCAGATCGCAGGTTTCGCCCGGATCAATGGCGCCGTTCCCGCACGTGGCGGAGCAGTCGGAATCGTCGGCGTTGGTCGCTCCCGCGGGGCAGCAGCCGTCCCCCGAAATGCGCTCGGTCATTTCCCGGTGCGTGCACACGGCCGCGCAGCCGGTGCCCAGGAGGGCGTCGACGGTGCAAGGGCTGCCGTCGTCGCAGGTCGTGTCCAGTGGGCACGCGCCAGGCTGACCGGCGGCGATGGCGGTGTCGCAGGCCTCGCCCGGATCGAGGAGGCCGTTGCCACAGGTGGCCATGACGCTCTCGGCAGCGCCGTCGCCCGGGCCGCCCCCGTCGGCGAACCCGCCCCCGTCGACGGCGCCACAGCTGGTCACGGCGCAGGTCAAGGCGACGGCCAGGGTCTTGGTTCCGTCGCCCAGGGCGCCGGCGTTCGATCGCCCGCGGGCGACCGTGTTCCCCTGCGCGTCGAAGGCGGTGATGTCGACGGTCGCGTCGCCGGCAAGCTTGGTTTGCACCTGGGCGGACAGCGTGGTGGGGAAGACGATGGGCGCACCGTTGCCATAGCGCCGCGAAATCGTGACGGCGGCGCTGCTCAGCACCACCTGCAGCGCCACCACCGGCGGCGGCGAGCCGTCGATGCTGACCACCACCAGCAGAACCGGCGGGCCCTCCGTCTGGCGGCGGCACCCCGCACTCGCCAGCAGCGCCACCCCCAGCAGCGCGCGCGGAAGCCAGCGCCGCATCAGTACCTCATGTTGCCAAGCGCGGTGACGGGGGGCGCCGGCTCGCCGGTGTGACGGGTGGCGATGACGGCCACCGTGGCCCCGAGGACGAAGGCGCCGATCGACGCCCACAGCCACCAGTGACGCAGCAGGGGCCGCTCGGCGTGGGGACGCGGCGGTAGCTGGATCAGGACCACGTCATTGGCCAGCGACGGCGCCGACGGGAGCGCGGCCGGCGGCGACGGCGCGGGCTCGGTT
>DATKEU010000021.1:0-6609 GCA_035544495.1 Polyangia bacterium
GGTGCCGCTGCCCTCCGACGACATGAAGGGGCGCATCATCGGGCGCGAGGGGCGCAACGTGCGCGCCCTGGAGGCGGCCACCGGGATCGATCTCATCATCGACGACACGCCGGACGCGGTGGTCATCTCCTGCTTCAACCCCGTGCGGCGCGAGATCGCGCGCATCGCGCTGACCCGCCTCATCGCCGACGGGCGCATCCACCCGACGCGCATCGAGGAGATGGTGGAGAAGGCGACCCAGGAGGTCGAGCAGCAGTGCAAGACCGCCGGCGAGCAGGCGGCGTTCGACCTGGGCCTCGGGCGCCTGCACCCGGAGCTGGTGCGGCTGGTGGGCAAGCTCAAGTTCCGCTCCAGCGGCGCGCAGAACCTGCTGCAGCACGCGCTGGAGGTCGGCTTTCTGGCGGGCGCCATGGCCGCCGAGCTGGGGCTGCCGGTGAAGACGGCGCGCCGGGCCGGGCTGCTGCACGACATCGGGCGCGCCATCGATCAAGAGGTCGAGGGCGCGCACGCCGTCGTCGGCGCGCAGACGGCCAAGAAGTTCGGGGAGCCGCCGCGCGTCTGCCATGCCATCGAAGCCCACCACGGCGACGTGGCGCCCACCGACGTGCTGGATCACCTGGTCGACGCGGCCAACGTGCTGTCCAGCCAGCGGCCGGGGGCGCGGCGCGAGATGCTGGAGTCGTACGTGCAGCGCCTGTTCGATCTGGAGAAGATCGCCACCAGCTTCCCCGGGGTCGAGCGGGCCTTCGCCATCCAGGCCGGGCGCGAGGTGCGGGTGATCGTCGAGAACTCGCGCGTGACCGATCAGCAGGCGCGACTGCTGTCGAAAGACATCGCCCGCAAGGTCGAATCCGAGCTGGCGTATCCCGGACAGATCAAGGTGGCCGTCATTCGCGAGACGCGCGCCACCGACTACGCGAAGTAGTTTTTGGTCTTCGCCACGTCCGTTCACAGGCTGCGCAGGAACGCGACCAGATCGTCTTTTTCGGCGTCCGTCAGGCGGGTGCCGAACTCGTGGCCGCAGTTCCGATTGCCGGGCAGGCGCGTGTCGAAGACGAAGCCGGCCCGGCCCAGCGGGAACGTCACCGGGCGGTGGTCCGCCGGTTCCAGCAGCGTCCGCAGCGTCGGGACCGAGCCGTTGTGCAGGTACGGCGCGCTGGCGAACAGCGCGCGCAGCGGCGGCACGCGCACCCACGGCACCCCCAGGCGCGCGCGCCCGACGGCGCCGGCCCGCCGGACGTTGGCGATGACGGGGAGGTCGACGCTGAATCGCCCGCCCGGGCGCTGCGGGCGCGGCACGTCGAAGGCCAGCAGCGCCTCCGTGCCGATGCCGCCGGCCGCCCCATCGTCCGCTTCGTCGTCCTGGGCCGCGCCGTCACCGTCGGCGTCGAACGGCAACAATTGACTGTTGGAGAAAACCAGCGGTCCAAAGTCACGATGTTGATTGTGACAGTCAGCGCACGCGGTCACTTCGGCCTTCGCTGACAGTGGCGCGCGCGCGCGGATGGCGCGCTCGATCGGCACCCAGGCGACGCCGGGCTTTTCGTCGGCGGGTGGGTGAGCCCGGTGGCAGTGCGTGCAGCGGCCGAGGGGCGGCGGGTGGTCGTCCAGGCTGACGCGGTTGTCCAGCGGGGCGCCGCTGTGGCAATCGGCGCAGCGAACACCCAGCCTGGCGGTCAGCGGCCGCGCCGGATCGATCGGCGCCAGAGCGGCCGTGCCCAGCGCGCTCTCGAACGCCTTCGCCTGACCGGCGGCGGCGAAGGCCCGCGGCACGGTCTTGACGATCTGGCGATTGGCGATGACGCCCACCACCCGGTCGACGAAGATCGCCCGCCCGCGCGCGATCTGGGCGGCGTCGCCGGGCGGGCGCCGCAGCGCCGCGCCCTCGCTGGCCAGCGTGCGCCGCACCTCGCGCGTGGCGAACATCGGCGGCACGGCGGCCAGGGTCTCGGCGTCTACGGTGGCGCGGCCGTAGATCGCGTCCGCCCACAGCAGCGCGGGCCAGGCGTCCTGCTGCAGTCCCAGCGTGCCGAGGTTGCGCAGATCCAGCAGCAGGTCGCGGCGGGCGCGCGCCGGATCGTCGCGGTCGAGATCGAACGCCGCCAGGGTGTCGGCGGGCGCGCCCCCCGCCAGCGTCGACAGGCGCGCCAGCCAGGGCCCGTCGCTGATCTCGGAGCCAGACCAGTTCTGCAGCTCCAGGCCTTCCGTGTACAGCGCCGCCGGCACGCTGAGCGGGTTGACCACGCCGCCCGGCCGCTGGCGCACGCGCCCGGTGCCCGCGTAGGCGGCCGAATGGATGTCCGGGACCGTGACGTCCAGGCCGAACTCGGCGGTCAGATCTTGCCGCCCCGGCCCCGCCAGCAACAGGCGCGCGCGCACCGTGCGTCCGGACGGAAAGGCGCGTTGCCGCCGGTATGACGCGCGCGCGGCGTCGCCATCGTCCAGCGCCTGGGCGGTGGCCAGCAGCAACCCGTAGTCGAGGCGCGTGGCGGGCAGGCCCAAGGTCACGCGACCGTCGGCGGGGTTGCGATCGCCGTGACAGAGAAAGCAGGTCATCCCGATCTGGCCGCTCGCTGTGCCGTCGGCGCGCAGCGGTTCGCGCAGGCCGAGAAATCCCGTCGAGATCGAGATTCGCCCGACGCGGCCGGCGGGATCGTCCGGCGTGGGCACCAGCCCGAACAGGTCGGGATTGGCCAGCACGCCGCCCGGCGCGCGCACGTGCCGGGTGACGCGCGCATCGGCGACGCCGTCACCGTCGAGATCGACCGGTTCATCTTCGAGATCGATCACGACGTCGCGCCGCCACGCCAGCCCGACCAGCCGGGTCCAGTAGTCGGCGTTGGTGTTGACGAGGCTGTCTTCGCCGGCGCGGCTGCTGGCTCGAAGCTCGTCGGGGCCGATGTCCTCGACGGCCTTCTCGCGCGCCGTGGCCTCTGGGCCGCGTCGTGGGCGCCAGGGATCGTGAATGGATCCCAGCTGGCCGACACCGAACGACACGGCAGTCGATGTCGGCGGCCGGTCGCGTCGACTGCAACAAAAGCCCGCAATCAAGCCAGTGACGGCGACGGCGACGACGACGGCGACAATGATTAGAACGATCAGTTTGAACCGAAACAACACGGGCCCCTCGGCGTTATTGCTTTGTGCTGGCGGCATCTGAAAAGAACGGCTCGCCCTCGCTCCGGCGGTTTTCGCCGCGAAAGTCAAAGTCGAAATCCGCTGGAAACAATGAAACGACCGCCACAGTCGACAAGACAAGCACGGATCTTTTTCATTGACGCGAATTTTTAATACATGGTAGAAGACCAACGGCACTAAGAGTCAACACCGAGATCGGGAGGCTCGGTAGGGTAAGGAGGAGTGCAGGAGGGTGAGGTTGGGTGAGGCAAGCAAGGTTGGTGGGAGCCAGGGTCGGTGAAAAGGTGAGCGTGAGTGGCAGGTGACGGAGAGGCACGGCGGGCAGGGCGGGACGGCGGTGGGAATCCGGGCGGGGGGTGGTTGGGGCGGCGGGAGGAATCGGGCGAGGCCGGGTGGTCGGGAGGTCGGAGCGGGAAGAGTGGCAGGAACGGTGAGGGGGGAAGCACGGGGTGGTTCGGGACGATCATGCTGACCTACTTAATCTATGTCTGCTCGTTGCTTAATGGGGAGGGTGACGGGGCCGGGTCGGGGCGCCGGGTCTTCAACCTGGCGCGGGTGCGCGATCCGGAAGGCGGCGCGGTGGTGTGGCGTCGCCAGGAGCCGTCGGAAGCGGCGATGCCGCAGATAGCTCCAAAGGGACGGATCGCCGTGGGGCTGTCTCACGGGATCAGTTTCCAGCACTGAGGTCGGAGCCCCCTGATGAGGGGCTCCGAGCGCCCCCGGCGGTTTGTCCCGACCGCCGGGAGGGGGCCGGCCGCCGGTGGCGCGGTCCCCCCGGCCCCGGTCTGATATCCTGCCGCCGCATGCGCGTTGGTGATCTGGAAGTCTGGCCTCCGGTTCTGTTGGCCCCGATGGAGGCGGTGACGGATCTGCCGTTCCGCACCATCTGCGAGGAGCTGGGGGCTGCCCTGACGTTCACCGAGTTCCTGTCGGCGGAGGCGCTGACCCGCGGGGCGGCCAAGGCGATCGGGCGCATGTGGCCCAGCTTGGGCGGCCGGCGGTTCGCGGTGCAGATCTTCGGGCGCGAACCCGACGCGCTGGCGCGGGCGGCGCGCATGGCCGCCGACGTGGGCGCTTCGATCGTCGACATCAACATGGGCTGCCCCGCGAAGAAGGTGACGGCGGGCGCGTGCGGATCGGCGCTGATGCGCGAGCCGGCGCTGGCGGCGGCGCTGGTCGAGGCGGTGCGGCGCGCGGTGCCGGCCACGATTCCGGTGACCGTCAAGCACCGGGCCGGGTGGGACGAATCGTCGCTGAACGCGGCGGCGTTCGCGCGCACGCTGGTCGAGGCCGGCGCGGCGATGATCACCGTGCACGGCCGCACGCGCGCCCAGGGATTCTCGGGATCGGCGCGCCTCGAGCCCATCGCCGAGGTGCGGGCGGCGCTGCCGGCGCACATTCCGGTGATCGGCAACGGTGACGTCAAGGACGTCGACGGCTATCGGCGCATGAAAGCGCTGACCGGCTGCGATGGCGTGATGATCGGGCGCGGGTCCATGGGCAATCCGTGGCTGTTCCGATCGCTGGCGGCGCTGGAGCGCGGCGAGCCCGATCCAGGGCTGCCATCGCTGGAGGAGCGGCGCGCGGTGTGGCGCCGCCACGCCGATCTCGCGCTGGCGCACAGCCCGGAGCGGATGCGCATCCACGAGCTGCGCAAGACGCTGGCCTGGTATTCACGCGGATTGCACGGCGGCGCGCAGCTGCGCCAGCGCAGCCTGGGCAGCGCGGAGCCGGCGGCACTGCTGGCGCTGGGCGAGGCGTTCTTCGCTGGCCTCGGCGCCGCGGATCCGGCGGGCGCGCCGGCCGCCGTCCTGGCGCCGCCCGCCGACCCGGTGGCCAAGGCGATCGCGCGCAACACCCGGCGCGGCGCCTCGCTCGATCGATCCGCTGACGCCGCCTGATGCGGGCTCGGTGGCGGATGGGCGCGCGGCTGGCGCTGGTGCTCGCGGGCGCGCTAGCGGCGGGCGCGTGCGAGGACAGATCGCACCGTGACATCGGCGACGAGATCAACATCCTGACCCGGCGCAACGACGCGCTGGTGCCGCCGGCGACGGCGCGGCTGGCGGCCTACGGGCGCAAGGCCATCCCGCAGATCGAGACCGCGCTGCACACGGCGGCGGTCACCGGGCGGCTGCACCTGCTGGACGCGCTGGCGAAGATCGGCGACGCCGAGGCGGCGCCGATCCTGCGCCACGTGGCCGTCTACGACGTCGCCCCGGAGGTTCGCGACGCCGCCGAGGCGATCATCGCCGCCTGGGCCACGGACCCGCGCCAGCCCGGGCGCGCGCAGGCCGACGCCGCGCTTGCCGCCATCGCCGGCAAGCGCGCCGCCGGCGAGGGCCCGCTGCTGTGGGGCGACGCCGGGGCGCCGGGGGTTCCGTCCACCGTGGGTGCCCCGGAGCCGGTGGGCGCGGCGCTGGAAAAAGGCGGGCGCTGAGACGAGCCAGGCGCGGCGGCCAAAAAAATCCGAACAATTTTTCGATCGGGTCGTGACTAACAGTCCAGCAGCATGGCTGTTCCTCATCTGACCCTGGTCGGCGAGGGGGCGTTCGGTCCCGAACGCGACGCCAGCGTCGTGCGCGCGCTGCAGCGGGGCGAGGCGGGCGCGCCGTTCGCCGCGTGGGCGCGCCTGCGTCCCCAGGTCGATCGCACGCTGCGCCGGCTGATGGGTCCCGACACGGAGATCGAAGATCTGTCGCAGGAGGTCTTCCTGAGCTTCTTCTCGTCGGTGCCGCGGCTGCGCGATCCGGAGGCGCTGCGCAGCTTCCTGTTCGGCATCTGCCTGCGGGTGACGCGGCGGGAGCGGCGGTCGCGCTGGCTGCGGCGGCTGTTGCGCTTGACCACCGACGGCCAGCTGCCCGAGGGCGCGGCGGCTCCCGGCCCCGACGCGGAGGTGCGCGAGGTGCTCCGCCGTTATTACCGCGTGCTCGATCGGCTGGGCGCCGAGGCGCGGTCGATGTTCATCGCGCGAACCATCGATGGCCTGCCGCTGCACGAGGTGGCGGCGCTGCACGGGGTGTCGGTCTCGACCGCGCAGCGGCGGCTGGCGCGCGCCACGCGGCGGGTGGGCGTGCTGGTCGCCGGCGATCCGGTGCTGCTGTCGTACGTGCGCGCGCAGGCCGGCGACGGGGAGGAGCCGGCGTGACCGGCACGCCGCCGCGCGGGCGCCGTCGCCGTCGCCCGTCGCCCTCGCCGCTGCCGCTGTCGGAGCTGGCGGCGCGCGCGACGGAGATCACCGCTGGCGCGCCGCCCGAGCGAGCGGTGGGCGTGCGCTGGGAGCGGTTGCGCGCGGCGCTGGATCAGGCGGAAGGTGGCGCGCGCCCCAGGCGGCGGTGGCCGGCCCGCGCTTTCGCGGCCGGCGCCCTGGTCGCGGTGGCGGCAGTTGCGACGGTGGCGCTGGTGCCGCGGCTTTTGCCGGGGCCGCGCGTGACGTACGCGGTCCTGGGCGCGGCGCTGGGCGGCGACGGCTAC
>DATKEU010000022.1:0-15553 GCA_035544495.1 Polyangia bacterium
GATCGACGCCGAAGCGCGGGCGCTGGCCGCTCTTGGCGAAGACGTCCAGGCCCAGCTCCGCGCCCAGGATCACCATCTCGGCGCGCAGCGCGCCGGCCACGTTGCCGAGCTTGCTGGTGGCCAGCAGCGGATCCTCGGAGACGGCGAAGGCATAGAAATTCCAGGCCCGCTCTTCCCAGGGGATCTGCAGGCGCACCATGCTGACGCCACCGCGCACGTCGAAGACGTCCAGCGGGTTGCGCTTGGTGGGGTGCAGGTAATCGGTCGGCGTCCAGCTGTGGCCGGTCCCCCACTTGACGTGCTGCTTGCCGGCGGTGACGAACACCTTGTGCTCGATGTCGAACGCCAGCCACATCTGATCCAGCAACGTGAACGGGCCGCGGCCCGCCGAGATGGTGGTGAACCCAGTGGCCGGTTGCGCCGCCGACGTCGTCGAGGACGACGACGCGAACAGCGACGCCGGCGAGGTCGCGGACGACGACGAGGCCGGCGGCTGCGTGGGGTCGAAGCTCATGCGCCCGAGGATGAACGCGCGCACCCGATCATTCGGACGCGCATCGAAGAAAGCGTCGAGCAGGCTGGGCGCGGTCAGCGACCAGTTCCTCGGATCGGTGTGGGTGGGCGCGCTCGATTGCGCGCGCAGATACAGCTGGCCGCCGATGGTGAGCGGGTTCTCCGGCGCCGCATCGGCCCCCATCTTCGTCGCAACGTTGGGATCGCCGAGCACGAACTGATCGCGCGCCGTCCCGGCCGGCCCGGGCGGCGCCTCGTTCGCCGCCGCCGGCGGCACGCCCTTCGCGGCCTCTCCGTCTCCGGCCCCCTCTCCGCGAAGCGGGGAGGGTTGGGGAGGGGCCGGGGCAGGCGCCGCCTCCTTCTTCTCCGGCGCCGCCCCCCCGCCGAACATCGACGACTCGTCCGGACGCCCCTGCCCCCAGGCCGCCGCGCCCGGCGCCACCGCTGCTCCCGCCGCCGCCAGCGCCACGGCGGCGAGAACCCCGCGCGCCCCGTTCACCGGCTCTTGCTCTCGAGCCAGGCCTTGGTGAACAGGTTGGCCTCCAGCGGCCGCAGATCCACCGCGCGGATCTGGATCAGCGTCGAGTTCGCCTTCTCGACCTCGTCGTAAAACCGGATCTCCTCCGGGTACCAGACGTCCGCCTTCTTCGACTCGCTCCAGACCTTCTTCCACTTCGGGTAATACGACGTGCGCAGCAGGCGCCCCGACAGCGCGTACTCCTGGCGCTTGAGGACGTTCTTGGTCTCCTTGTCGATCCAGATGCGGACCTCCGGGAAGGCGAGATCCAGCCCGGGCTTCCCCTTGAGCAGCAGCTTGAACGCCGAGTAGACGCCCAGCTTGTCCTCGCCCTCGTCGCCGGGTTCGTACTCCTCGGCCAGGCGCGACTCGTCGAAGTCCGACCGCCGCGAGTTGGTGCCGCCGATGCGCTCGCGCTCGGTGCGCCGCTCCCACTTGCCGACGCTGGGATCGTAAAACCACAGGTTTTTATCGATGCGCAGGTAACCCTGCCCCGCCGACGCCTTCGGCTTCAGGAACAGGATCATGAAGCGCTGGTCCGCCGAGCGCCGGTAGTACTCGGTCTCGTAGACGACGTCGACCTTGTCCTTCTCCTTCTGCTCGAGATAAGCGCTGGCCCGCCAGTCGCCGTTGTTGCGCTGGCGATCGTCGACCACCTTCAGCAGGTCGACCATCTGCTCGTGCGACAGCGCCGCGCGCGCCGCGCGCGGGCGACCCAGCAGCGCCCCCAGGCCGGCGGCAGCCGTGCCCAGGGCAAACGTTCTTCGTCTCATCTCCATGTGTCGCGGCCCCTTTCGTATCGCTTTGGTCGTCGGTCGGCTAGCCGAAATGCGACATGGCCGCCACCGGGCGCAGGCGCGCCGCGCGCAGCGCCGGGTACAGCGCCGCCACCCCCGTGATGAGCGTGATGCCCGCGATCACCTTGCCCAGCAGCGATCCGTGCACCGCGAGGTGCAGGTGATCCGACATCAGGAACAGCTGCACGCTGATTGGCACCTTGACGTGCAGGCCGTTGAGCGCGTTGGCGATGGCCGTCCCCGCCAGCGACCCCGCCACCGTGCCGATGAGGCCCAGCATCAGCGACTCGAGCAGGAACATCCACAGCACGCTCCCCCGCTGCATGCCGATGGCCCGCAAGGTTCCGATCTCGCGCGTGCGCTCGCGGATGGCGATCCACATCGTGTTCATGATCCCGATGATCACGATGCCGAGCAGGATGGTGATCAGCACCGCCGTCAGCCCCTGCAGCGCCTTCAGCGTCCAGGTGATGAAGGAGATCTCGTCCTCCCACGTCGTGACGTCCAGCTTCTGCCCCGTCCAGTCCTCGCGCGCCACCGACTGGAACTTCATCCAGAAGGCACGCGGGTCGGCGGTCATCATGCGAAAGCCCGCCTGCTCCAGCGTCGTGCGCAGGCGGGAGGCGATCTCGTTGAACTGCCCGACGTACTCCGGCTTCAAGATGATCTCGATGACCCCGGTGGCGTCGGACTTTATCTGATAGAGCGCCCGCAGCGTCTCGATGGGGACGAACGAGTTCCAGGTGCTGAGCAGGCCCAGATCCTTGGCGATGGCGACGACGCGCACGTCGATGGTGTTGTTGGTGCCGCGGCTGGTGGGCGCCGACAGGGTCAGGGCGTCGCCGATCTTGACCTTCAACTTCTCGGCCTGCGTCTCGAAGAGCAGGATGGTGCCGGGCTGGGTCAGGTCCTCCAGCTTGCCGCTCGACAAGCGCAGCACCTGCGAGAACTTCGGATCGTTGCGGATGTCGATGCCGGTGACGCCCATCTGCTGCGACCCGGTGTCGGAGATCGCCTTCGCCCAGCCGCGCCCGCGCTGGACGGCGAAGTCCATCTCGGGCACCGAGCGCTTCACGACGTCCAGCACCTTCTGGTACTCGGTGACGAACGGCCCGGCCTGCCCCGCCGTGACCTTGAAGAAGCCGCCCACGTTCACGTGACCGGTCGACAGCGTCGTCGCCGTGTCGATCATGGTCTCGCGAATGCCCGTCGACAGCCCGACCAGCAGGACCAGGAGGGCCGTCACCGATCCGATGGCCAGCCCAAGAAACAGCGTGCGCCGCTTGTGCTGCAGCAGGCTGCGCACCGCGATGATGAGATCGACGAACAGCTTCGACATGATGACCCTCGATTCCTCTATTCGTCTTCCGCCATCGCCTGGCGCGGTGTCACACGCATGGCGATCCAGGCCGGATAGAAGCTGGAGAACGCGCTGACCAGGAGCACGATGATGAAGGCGACGATGATGTTGGTGATGCCCAGGAACGGCCGCAGGCGCGGGCCCGAGAAGAAGAAGAACCAGATGTCCGAGGTGGCCGGGATGCCGACGTTGGCGATGATCTTCACCACCACCGCGCCCACCATGGCGCCGACACCGCCGAAGATCAGGCCCACCACCAGCGCCTCGATCACCAGCATCCCCAGGATGAATCGTCGCTGGGCGCCGATGGCCCGCAGCGTGCCGATCTCCTTGACCCGTTCCAGCGTCGCCATCACCAGCGCGTTGTTGATGATGACGAGCGCGATGGTGAAGATGATCAGGATCGCCACGTAGAGGACGATGCGCGCCATGATGATGAACTGGCCGACGATCCCCGACGCCTTCTGCCAGGAGATCGCCTTCAGCGGCAGGCCGTCGGCCTTGCCTTGCTCCTCGATGGCCTTCATCGTCTCGGGGATCTTCTTCGGGTTCTTGAGGATGACGGCGGCGTTCAGGACCACGCCCTTCTGCACCTCGCCGCTGTCATAGACGCGGCCGCGCGCCTCGTCGCGCCTCAGCTTGTCGATCACCGGGCTCGCCGGCCCGCGCTCCGGCGGCAGCACGCCCGGCGTGGCGGTGGCGGTGATGTGGCGCGGGGCCGGCTTGCCCGCCCCGGTCTCGTCGACTTGCTTGCTGCCGAACAGCTCGGCCTCGGCGTCTTCGCGCTTGATCTCCTTCGCGCCGGAAGCGGCCCGCATGGCGTTGATCTCCGCCAGGCGCTCGCCGGTCAGAAAGCCGTACAGATCGCGGAACGAGACCAGGTCCATGATATTGAGGCCGCCCGCCAGCGTCGACTTCTCCAGCCCCTGGAACTGGAACGTTCCGTAAACCGGCACGTTGACCGACTGCACGTACCCACTGCGCGTGAACGCCTTGATGGTCAGCACGTCCCCGATCCGGACCCGATAAAGCTCCAGCGCCGGCGCCAGCTCCTTGTAGAAGAAGTCGTAGCGGGCGGCGAAGTTGGCGTCGTCGGTGGCGAAGAACTTCGCCAGCAGCGTCGAGACATCCTCGTCGCTCTGCCCCAGGAACGTCTGCAGCTTCTTGCGGAACGCGGCTGTCTGGGGCGCGTCCAGCTGCAGCTGGACCTCGCGCACCTGGGCCACGTTCTCGCGCACCATGCGCTGCAGGTCCAGGTTCTTGGCGATGGTCTCGCTGCGCGACTCCATCCCCTCCTTGATCAGATCCAGTCGCCGCGCGCTCTTCAGCTTCAGCTGGTCCTCGTAGACGAACTTCGAGAACAGGAAGCCGCGCTTGCCGGGCGGAATGATCTGCCCGTCGACGATGCTCAGGCGATCGAACGACCTCGCGAACGCCTGCACGTCGGTGCCGACATAGCGCAGGAAAATGAGATCCGAGTCGGCGGCCAGCGGGGCGATGCGGTTCTCCAGGAACTCGAGGGCGTCGTACGGTTTGCTGTCGAACTCGCTCCAGAACGCGTCGCTGGCGGCGCGGTTGATGGCCGCGACGTCGTCAGGATCGATCGCCTTCTCGTCCAGCACCACGCGCGTGTTCTTGAGGTCGCCCTGCAGCACGGTCAGGATCTGGCGCACGTGCCCCTTCTCGGCCGCCACCTGCTCGCCCAGGCGTGCCCGATCGCCGGCGCCCGCGGCCGCGTCGCGCTTCTTGACCAGCGCGCGCAGCTTCTCCAGCGCCAGGTCGATGGTGTTGCCCGACGTCACCAGCGCCCCGCTGATCCCCATGGGGACCACCGACTGCACGTTCGGGACCTTCAGCAGCGACGCGCGCACGCGCGCGAAGTCGTCCAGCTGGGAGAGGTCGGGGTCGCCCATGCTCATGCTGCCCATGACCTCCAGCGGATCTTTCGAGTTGCTGTTGTAGACCTGGATGTGGCCGGCCACGCTGCCGATCACGCTGCGGCTCATCGAGGCGTCGACGCTGTCGAGCAGCGAGTTGCCAACCACGACGATGAGGGCGCCGAAGAAGATGATCCCGCCGACGATGACCGTCTTCAGGCGGCTGGCGAACAGGTTGCGAAAGGCGATCTGGGCGACGACGCGCAGGGTTTCCAGCTGCCCGCTCATGACGGCGCCCTCGCGAACCCCGCGCTGGCCTCCTTGGCCGTCACCCGGTCGACCAGCTTGCCGTCGGCCAGCCGCACCACCGCGTTGGCGTAGGACATCACCTTGGCGTCGTGGGTCGAGAAGATGAACGTCGTCCCGTCGGTGCGGTTGAGCTCCTTCATGAGGTCGAGAATGTTCTGGCCGGTGACCGAGTCCAGGTTCGCCGTCGGCTCGTCCGCCAGCACCAGCTGGGGCTTCGTCACCAGCGCCCGGGCGATGGCCACCCGCTGCCGCTGTCCGCCCGACAGCTCGCTCGGGCGGTGGCTGGCGTATTCACGGATCCCGACCCGGTCCAGCAGCGCCAGCACCGCCTTGCGCCGATCGGCGGAGCCCAGCCCCCGCTGCAGAAGCAGCGGCAGCTCGACGTTCTGCGACACGCTCAGCACCGAGACCAGGTTGAAGCTCTGGAAGATGAAGCCGATGGTGTGCAGGCGCAGCTTGGTCAGCTCGCGCTCCGACAGCTGGGTGGTGTCGCGCCCGGCCACCTCCACCGTGCCCGAAGTCGGCGTGTCGACGCAGCCGATCAGGTTCAGAAGCGTGGTCTTACCGCTGCCCGATGGGCCCGCGATGGAGATGAAGTCCCCCGACACCACGTCCAAGGTCACGCCGCGCAGCGCGGGGACCACCACCTTTCCCAAGGTGTAGTTCTTCACCGCGTTCTTGACCGAAACGATGGGCTTCATGGCTCCGTCCTGGTCCTTTCCCGTCCGGTTCTTGGACCCCACTAGGGTGTTGGCATACAGGTCGGTGTCAAGCGTCTTTTGCGGGCCTCTGTCCCCCCGCGCCACCGATCCGACATCCGTGATAAAACGTATAGAAGGTCATGGATTCGACCGGGCCAGGGCGCACTCACAGAGCTCTCGAGATAGCAGCCATCGCGACCTTCCTGGCCGGGATCACCTGCGTCGCGGTGCGGGCCGCGCTGGCCATGAACTGGGGCTGGGATCTCCTCTGGATGGCGCTGGCGGCGCTGACCGGGTATCTGGCCGCCGATTTCATCTCGGGCCTGGTCCACTGGGCCGGCGACACCCTGGGTGACGAGAGCACGCCTTTGATCGGCGCCAACTTCGTCCGCCCCTTCCGGGAGCACCACAGTGACGAAAAGGCGATCACCCGCCACGACTTCATCGAGACCAACGGCAACAACTGCATCGTCGCGGTGCCGGTGGTGCTGCTGCTGGTGTTCGAGATGCCCGAGACCCCCGGCTGGTGGTTCTGGAGCGCGCTGGCGGCCGGGTTCTGCACCTGGTTCGTCTTCTGCACCAACCAGTTTCACAAGTGGGCCCACGCCGACGAAGCGCCGGCCACCGTCCGCACGCTGCAACGCTGGGGGCTGATCCTGTCGCCACGGCACCACGCCATCCACCACGCGGCGCCGCACGACAAGTATTACTGCATCACCGTCGGGTGGATGAACCCCATCCTCTACCGGCTGCGCTTCTTCCGGGCCTGCGAGGCGGTGGTGGCGCGCATCCGTCCCGGGTTCGTCCACCTGGCCGAGCGCCAGGGCCCCCCCCGGGCTTAGGCGCGAAGTCGGCATCGGAACCGCCTGCAACCGAGGGCGGTTTGTGCCATCCTCCCGCGCATCATGAGCTCGCTGCCGACGAACATCCTCGCCACCGCCGCCACCGTCGCTCGCGGTCTGACCATTGACGCCGTCCACGCCAGCCAGAGCGGTCACCTGGGTCTGCCGCTCGGGTGCGCGGAGATCGGGGCCGTCCTTTATGGGCACGCCCTCCGCCATTGCCCGCGTCACCCCGAGTGGGTGAATCGCGATCGCTTCGTGCTATCGGCCGGCCACGGGTCGATGTTCCTCTACGCCTGGCTGCACCTGGCCGGCTATCCGGAGATGACGCTGGACGAGATCAAGCGCTTTCGCCAGCTGCACTCGAAGACGCCGGGGCACCCGGAGCTGGGACATGCCCCGAACGGCATCGAGACCACGACCGGCCCGCTGGGCCAGGGGGTCGCCAACGCCGTCGGGATGGCCACCGCGGCGAAGATGGCCGCCGCCCGCTTCAACACCGCCGAGCACACCATCTTCGATCACCGGGTGGTCTGCCTGGCCGGCGACGGCTGCATGCAGGAAGGCGTGGCTATGGAGGCGGTGGCCTTCGCCGGCCATCAGCGCCTGGACAATCTGATCCTCATCTATGACGCCAACGCGGTCACGCTGGACGCGATGGCGAAGGAGACGCAGAGCGAGGACCCCGCCAAGCGCTTCGAGGCGCTGGGCTTCGATGTCGAGACCGTCGACGGCCACGAGATGGAGGCGTTCCTGGCCGCGTTCGAGCGGGCCCGGATCGCCGGCAGCGGCAAGCCGCAGCTGATCATCGTCAAGACGCTGATCGGCAAAGGCATCCCCGAGGTGGAGGGGACGCAGAAGGCGCACGGCGAGGCCGGCGCCAAGTTCGCCGAGGAGGCGCGCAAGCGCCTGGGCCTGCCCGACACTCATTATTACGTGGCGCCCGAGGTGCGGGCCTTCTTCGACGAGCGCGCGAAGATTCTGGACGGCGTCTATCAGGAGTGGCTGAAGACCTACGAGGCGTGGAAGGCGAAGAACCCGTCCCTGGCGCAGCAGCTGGAGTCCGCGCACGCGCCGGCGGACACCGCCGCGCTGTCCGCCGCGGTGGCGGAGTTTCCGGCCGACACCAAGATCGCCACCCGCAAGGCCGGCCAGGACGTGCTGCAGCCGCTGGCGGCGCGCGTGCCGCTGCTGATTGGCGGCAGCGCCGACCTGTACGGATCGACGTTGAATTACATCGGCGATCTCAAGACCGGCAACGACGACTTCAACGCCGCCCATCGCTCGGGCCGCAACATTCGCTTCGGCATCCGCGAGCACGGCATGTGCGGCATCCTGAACGGCATCGCCGCCCACGGCGTCTTCCGCGCCAGCGGCGCCACGTTCCTGGTCTTCGCCGACTACTGCCGGGCGTCGATCCGCCTGGCCGCGCTGTCGCACCTGCCGGTCATTTACGTCTTCACGCACGACAGCGTCGGCGTCGGCGAGGACGGCCCCACGCACGAACCGGTCGAGACCGTCCCGGGCCTGCGCGTGATCCCGAACCTCGACGTCATCCGCCCCGCCGATCCGGAGGAGACCGCCGGCGCCTTCATCGCCGCGCTGGAACGGACGGAGGGCCCGACGCTGCTGGCCCTGACCCGGCAGGTGGTGCCGCTGCTGGCCGAGATCCCCGCGCGCGCCCGGCGCGAGGGGGTGCTGCGCGGCGGCTACGTCGCCAAGAAGGAGAGCGCACAGCTGGAGCTGATCCTGCTGTCGGCGGGAAGCGAGCTTCAACACGCCCTGGCCGCGGCGAAGACGCTGGGGCCGGGCACGCGCGTGGTCAGCATGCCCTGCTTCTCGCGCTTCGAGCGCCAGCCCGCCGACTATCGCGAATCCGTTCTGCCGGGCGCCTGCCGCCGCCGGGTCGCGATCGAGGCGACGGTGCCCAGCACCTGGGCGCCCTATGTCGGGCTGGACGGCGCGGCCGTCGGCATCGACCGCTTCGGCCTCTCGGCGCCGGGCGCGACGGTGATGAAGGAGCTGGGCATCACCGCCGAGCGCGTCGTCGAGACCGCCCGGCAGCTGCGCGCGCGCTGATCGCGCGCCGATCCGACGATCGGTCGCGCGCTTTTGTTCCCGGGCCCGCCGAGCGGGCCCATTCTCGGACCGATTGACCAGAGTTCAATAGCCAATCGAGTCATCGGCGAAAGCGCACTCCAGGAACCGCCGCGAGGGCCCTCTTGTGCCGGCGCAAGGGGGGCCACACCCCACGCTGGCGCGATCTCGCGCGCAAGTCATTGGAAGCCCGAGCGCCACCCGCGCCAATGACGGCGGCACGCCAGTTGCGTAGTGCAGCCCCCGACAGTGGGGGGGGCCGGCGGGGAGATCGAAACGCAACCGCCGAGTTGCAGAAAGGCTTTCACAGTGACCAATCATCGAAGCATTCAACGCGCGGGACTGGGGCTGCGGCGCTGCGCGCCGTTGCTGGCCGCCGCCACGACTCTTGCTCTCGGCTCGTGCGGCGAGATCGACCAGGGCGCGCAGGGGCAAAGCTCGGAGCTGGCGACGGAGAACGACACGAACGCGTTCGGAACGCTGGAGGTCTTCTCCAGCACCGGCAACATCGATCGCGGCAACCCATTCTTCCAGAACCTGGGAGCCAACGGCCGCACGTGCAACAGCTGCCACCTGCTGCGTGACGGCCTGGGCATCAACACCGGCGCCATCAACAGCATCTTCAACAACACGAACGGCTTCGATCCGCTGTTCCGCACCAACGACGGCTCGAACGCCCCCACCGGCTTCTACTCCAACACCTCTTCGCTGAGCGCGCGGCGCACGTCGTTCAGCATGCTGCTGAACCATGGCACCATCCGCGTCGGCATCGGCATGCCGGCCAACGCCGACTTCACGTCGGTGTCGATCCAGGACCCCTACCGCTTCGCCAGCACGAACGAGTTCTCGCTGTTCCGCCGGCCGTTGCCGTCGGTCAACGTGGCGTTCAACACGCTGGTGATGTGGGACGGCCGCGAGAGCGAGGGGCGCCCCGCTGTCCGCGACGCGCTGAAGAATCAGGCCAACGACGCCACCCAGGGCCACGCCCAGCGCGCCACGCCCCTCGATGACGCCACCCGTTCGGCCATCGCCGACTTCCAGCTGCAGCTCTTCGCCGGCCAGGTGAGCAGCAGCGTCGGCAACCCGGCGGTTGGCTCGCTGACGGTGGCAGGCTGCACCACCTCGGCCTCGGAGGACGATCCCGGTCCGTGCAAGGTGGCGCACGGCGGGGGCCGCGGGCTGTTCAACGTGCTCAACATGGGCAACGAGGACTTCCCGGCCTTCACGCCCGGCATCAACGACTCGTTCCTGCCTTCCTTCAACAACGTCTCGTTCATCGTCTTCGAGCCGTGGGAGTCGCCCACGCTGGGGACCGCGCCGACGATCAACGGCCAGCCGGTCAACCCGACGATCACCATCAACCGGGGCGAGATCGGCGACGGCGAGAACCTGTTCTACACGAAGGACATCAACATCACCGGCGTGGCCGGCCTGAACGACGTGCTGGGACAGACCGTGGTCAAGGGTCACTGCACCACCTGCCACAACACGCCCGACGTCGGCAACCACTCGTTGCCGCGGTTCTTCAACATCGGCATCGCCGACGTGACGGGGAACCCGCTGTTCCGGTCGGACTACCCGATCTACACGTTCCGGCGTAACAGCGACCTCGCCCAGGTCACGGTCAGCGACCCGGGTCTGGCGCTGCGCACCGGCCAGTTCGCCGACATCGGCAAGTTCAAGGTTCCGCAGCTGCGCGCCCTCGGCAATCGCGCGCCGTACTTCCACAACGGCCAGGCCAACACGCTGCAGGACGTGCTGAACTTCTACAACCAGCGCTTCAACATCGGCTTCACCGCCGAGGAGATGCGCAAGATCATCGTCTTCCTCAACCAGACGTAAGCGCGCTCCCGAACCTCTCTCTCCTGGCTGCGGTGAAACGGCCGCTCCCGTGCAATGCGGGGGCGGCCGTTCTCATTTGTGCATTTTTCCCGATGGGCGCAGAACGGAGGCATGGCCAAGCACGAGAGCATCCTCGAGACCATCGGGCGCACGCCGGTGGTTCGCCTGCGCAAGCTGGCGCCGCCGCACGTCCGGCTGTTCGTCAAAATAGAGGCGTTCAATCCGCTTGGGTCGGTGAAGGATCGGCTGGCGCTGGGCCTGATCGAGGACGCCGAGCGCAGCGGGCGCCTCCGCCCCGGGCAGACGGTGATCGAGGCGACCAGCGGCAACACCGGGATCGGCCTGGCGATGGTCTGCGCCACCAAGGGCTATCCGCTGGTGGTCGTCATGGCCGAGAACTTCAGCATCGAACGCCGCAAGCTGATGCGCTTCCTCGGCGCCAAGGTGGTGCTGACGCCGGCCTGGAAGAAGGGGACCGGCATGCTGGCCAAGGCGGTCGAGCTGGCGCAGGCGAACGGCTGGTTCCTGTGCCGCCAGTTCGAGAACGAAGCCAACGCCGACGTCCATTCGCGGACCACGGCGCGCGAGATCCTGGACGACTTCGCGGGCGAGCGGCTGGATTACTGGGTGACGGGCGCCGGCACGGGCGGCACGCTCAAGGGCGTGGCGCGCGTGCTGCGGCGCGAGCGCCCCGAGACGAAGGTCGTGCTGTGCGAGCCGGACAACTCGCCCATGCTGGGCAGCGGGATCCGGCAGCCGCGCGAGGCTGACGGTTCGATCACCACCAGCCATCCGCTGTTCCGGCCGCACCTGGTGCAGGGCTGGACGCCCGACTTCATTCCCAAGCTGACGGAGGACGCGCTGGCGGCCGGCCTGGTCGATCGCGTGGTGCCCATCGACAGCGGGCACGCCATGCGGCTGACGCGCGAGCTGGCCCAGCAAGAGGGGATCTTCGTCGGGCTTTCGAGCGGCGCCACGCTGGCCGGCGCGCTGGCCGTGGCGGGATCGGCGCCCGAGGGGACGACGATGCTGTGCATGCTGCCCGACACGGGCGAGCGTTATCTCAGCACGCCGCTGTTCGAGGAGATCGCGGTCGAGATGACGCCGGAGGAGATCGCCATCGCCAGCTCGGCGGCGCCGGCCGTGTGCGAGGTCCGCCCGGCCGCAGCGGGCACGCCGGCGCCATCCGCGGCGGCGAAGGCGACGCCCGAGATCGAAGCCCACGTTCGCGACCTGCTCGCCGACCGCGCTCAGCCGGTGGTGCTGTTCGCCTTCGAGTGGTGCGAGTTCAGCTGGTCCGTGCGCAAGCTGTTCAAGAAGTGCGGCATCCCCTATCGCTCCGTCGATCTGGACGCCGCGGCCAACCAGGTCGACGATCGGGGCGGAAAGATCCGCGCCGCCGTCGCCGCGCGCAGCGGCGTGGTCACCATCCCGCAGATCTTCGTCGGCGGGCAGTTCGTGGGCGGCGCCTCCGAGGTCTTCGAGGCCTTCAAGCAGGGGCACCTGCAGGCGCTGCTGCGCGACAGCGGCGTTCCGTTCGACGCGGCGGCCGACTTCGATCCGTTCACGCTGCTACCCAACTGGCTCAGCGCCAGCGCCAAGGCATAGCGCGCCGGCCGTCAAAGCCCGCCGAGCTGCAGAACGCGATCGCCGCCAAGGAAGCGAACGAACCGGTTCGCCGCGGCCGTCACCGCGCGCTGCTCGGCGCTGGCGAGGCGGCGAAACCGCTCCAGCTGGATGTGGACGGCCTTCCGGGTGATGGATCGCCTCCAGGTGCCGGCCACCCGACCGTCGACGATCACCACGTACGCGAGCGCGCTGCCCATCCCCACCAGGCGTCGCGCGTCGGCCGGATCGCAGATCGCGCGGCGGTCGCGGTAAGAGGAGATGTACTCGTCGTAGATCGACAGGAGATGCGCCACCGGCTCCCGGCCAGCGGCGGGCAGGCGCGGCGACGATCGACCCGACCAGTGGGCGACGCCGTCAATGTCCAGCACACGCAGGCGCGCGGCCGCCGCCTCGATGCCGGCGCGCGCGTCGGCGAGCGTCAGCCCCGACCACTTGGCGAAATCGTGCGACGTCGCGGGGCCCCGGCTGGCGAAATAGCGCGCCGACAGCTCGGCCAGGGCATCCGCGCGCGCCAGCTGACGCGCATGCGGCGCCCGCTGCTCGAGCAGCGCGTACGTCATCTGCTTGCCGCGGCGCGGGCCGCTGCAGATGATCGCCTCCAGCTCGGCGTGCATCAGGATGTAAGCCATGCGCTGCTCCTCGGTGGCGACGCGCGCCCGCGCCAGCGCCGCGCGCAGCTCGTCGCGCGTCAGATGCCCCGACGACTGCAGCGCGCGCACGATGACGGCGGCCGATTTTTTCAGGACCGCCGCGTCCAGGCCAAGCTGGCGGCGGCGGGGCGCGCTTTGCGCCGCCACGCGGGGACCGGTCAGCGACAGCAGCCAGCGGATGTCGTCCGGGGTGACGAAGTGCCAGGTCGGGCGCAGCACGTGCGTCCGCAGGATCGCGCCTTCGTTGAACGCCGCCTCGACCGCCGCGTCGTCGGCGTCGCGGGCGCGCAACCCCAGCGCCCACTTCGCCCCCGCGAAGTCCTGAGCCTGCGACGCCACCAACCAGCGCACGACGTCGACCGGGCTGCGTGGCACCCGCGCCTCGATGCCCAGGTTCGCCAGCCGGCGCCGCGCGATGTTCATCAATGACCTATACCGCGGGCCGAACCCGCCGTTGGCGCGACCCCGTTGCGAAGCAGCCGCCGAAGCGTTGCCGACATGTTGGTGGTGGGCGGCCGCGGTTCGGTGTAGCAGGCGGCGTGAACCCGCTCGAGAGAACGCATGCAAAGCGCGTCCGACGGTAGGGCATCGGCGGAGAAAGCCGTATTGGTGTGCGGGCTCGGCTCGCTGGGCATCGAATGCGTCGCCGTCCTGCGACGATACGGTGTCCCGGTGCGGGCCGTCGAGATCGCGAAGCCAAGCAGCGACGACGTCGAGTTCGTGCGCGGGGACTGCCGCCAGCCGGAGACCCTGCAGCGGGCGGGCATCGACGCCTGCCGCGCCATCGTGCTGGTCACCGGCGACGCGCGGACCAACGTCGAAGCGGCGCTGGCCGCCCGGCGCCTGAACCCGGCCATCCGGATCGTGGCCCGCGCGGCCCAGGACAACATCAACCACCTGTTGTCGGCGCTGCTCAGCAACTTCGTCGCCTACGAACCCGGCCGACTGGCGGCGGGGTCGCTGGCGCTGGCCGCCGCGCAGGGCGAGGTGATCGGATACTTCCGCATCGACGGGCGGCTGGTGCGGGTGCTGCGCAGGAGCGTGACGGCCGACAGCCCGCTGTGCGGAACGGCCGTCAAGCACCTGAATCAGCCGGGCCTGGTCGTGCTGCAACACGCGTCCGAGCCCAGCAGCGCGGAGCCGGCGGCCGACGCCGCCTCCGAGCCCTTCGGCCCGCTCTTCCACCGTCACGATCCGGAGCGAACGATCCGGGACGGCGATCTTCTGACCCTGCTGTCGGTGGAAGCCGGCGGCGAGCTTCCGCGCCGCGAGATCCGCAAGGAACGGCGCACATTCGGCGAGGCATTGCGGTCGTTGCGCCGGTCGTTGCGCCGATCCTTGCGGCGTCCGGCCGGCGTGGTGCTGGCGTCGCTGGCGGTGATCGCGCTGGCGCTGGTCGTGTCGGCGGTGGCGTTCCCGTCCAGCAACCCGTCCCTGACCACCGCCGATGGCATCTTCACCGCCTTGGTGCTGATGACCGGCGGCACCTACGCGGATCTCTTTCCGCCCTTCGGCCAGCTGTCGAACCGGATCCGGCTACTGACCGTGATGCTGTCGGCGACAGGGACGGTGTTCGTGGGGCTGCTCTACGCGTGGCTGATCGAGCGGGTCGTGTCCCTGCGGCTGCGCCTGGGATCGCGCCGCCCACCCGTGCCGCGCGCCGATCACGTCGTGGTGGTGGGCCTCGGCCGCCTGGGTCGCCGGGCCACCGCCGTGCTGCGCGAGCTGAACACGCCCGTGGCGGCGATCGAGGTCAGCGCGCTCCAGGACCACACGATCCCCGGCTTGCCGGTGGTGACGGGCAACGGCGTCGAGGAAGGGGCGCTGGCGGCCGTCAACGTGGTCGGCGCGCGGGCCGTCCTGGCCGTCACGCACGACGAGTGGATCAACCTGGAGATCGCGCTTCACGTGCGTCGCCTGAACGCTGACTGCGAGCTGGTGATCCGGACACAGCACGGGCGGTTCTCGCAGAACGTCGCCGACCTGGTTCCCAACATGCGCGCGCTGTGCGTGCCGATCATCGCGGCGCGCGCCTTCGCCGCCGCCGCGCTGGGCGGGCGCGTGCTGGATCTTTTCCAGCTGGATGAAAGGACGATCTACGTCGTCGAGCACGCGGTCCACTCCGGCGATGGGCTGGACGGACGCCTGCTGGCACAGATCGCCGAAGGCTATGCCGTGGTGCCCGTCTGGTACGCGGCTGCCGGACATGAGCCGCGTTTCTGGTCGGCGGCCGATCAGGCGGTGCGCCTGAAGGCGGGCGATCGGGTCGTCCTGCTGGCCCCGTCGCGCAGCCTGCAGGAGATTGAACGAGGCGAGATGCGCCGGGCCACGGTGCGCCTGCGCCTGGTCTCCCGGCGATCGTACGCCGATGCTCTGGCCGTCACGTCGCTGCTGGTGCAGCACACCGCCTGCACGCTGG
>DATKEU010000023.1:0-12643 GCA_035544495.1 Polyangia bacterium
TACGGCGAGCACCCCTGGCACCACTGGGGCCACCCGGAGTTCGTGCGGCCGGCCTATTACTGGAACTGGGGCGCGATCCGTCACGTCACGTGCATCGCCGAGGACTCGTACGGCGATCAGTATCCGGTCACCGAGAGCACCTTCGCTGGCTTCGGGCTGGTCAACATGACCGCCGTCGAGGACGATGCGCTGGACCGCTGCTACGACGAATCAGGCGGCGATCCGAGCTGCTATCTGGCGACCTGCTCGCACTTCTGAAGCGAAGCGAAGCGCAGCGAAAGCGAGAGGATCCAGAATGGAAAAGCGTGCACTCGGGCGGAGCGGCCTCGAGGTCTCCGCCCTGGGGTTCGGCTGCATGGGGCTGAACTTCGCCTACGGCCCCGGCATCGAGAGGCAAGCGGCCGTCTCCCTGATCCGCGCCGCGTTCGACCGCGGGGTGACGCTGTTCGACACGGCGGAGGCATACGGCCCATTGACGAACGAGGAGCTGGTCGGCGAGGCGGTCGGTCCGTTCCGCGACCAGATCACCGTCGCCACCAAGTTCGGATTCAAGGACGGCGACGCCACCAAGGGCATGGACAGCCGGCCGGAGCGCATCCGTGCCGTGGCCAACGCCGCGCTGGCACGGCTGCGGACCGATCGAATCGATCTTTTCTACCAGCACCGGGTCGACCCCGCGGTTCCGATCGAGGACGTCGCCGGCACCGTCAAGGAGCTGATCCGCGAGGGCAAGGTCAGGCACTTCGGCCTCTCGGAGGCAGGCGTCGAGACGATCCGGCGCGCGCACCGGGTCCAGCCCGTCACCGCCCTTCAAAGCGAGTACTCGCTGTGGTGGCGCGAGCCCGAGAAGGAGATCCTGCCGGCGCTGGAGGAGCTCGGTATCGGGTTCGTGGCGTTCAGTCCGCTCGGCCGGGGCTTTCTGACCGGCACCATCGACGCGGAGACTGCCTTCGCGACGAACGACTTCCGGAACCGCCTCCCGCGCTTCTCGCCGGAGTCGCGCCAGGCCAACCAGGCGCTGGTCGAAGCGGTGCGATCGATCGCCGAATCGAAGCGCGCCACGGCGGCGCAGATCGCCCTCGCCTGGCTGCTGGCCCAGCGGCCCTGGGTCGTGCCGATCCCCGGAACGACCAAGGAGCATCGCCTGCGCGAGAACATCGGCGCCGCGGCCATCGCGCTGACGCCGGATGATCGGCAGCGCATCGGCGACGCGCTGGCGAAGATCGAGATCCACGGCGACCGCTATCCCGCGCAGCTGGCGGCCACCGCGGGGAGATGAGTCGGTCCACGGCATCAGCATCAGCATCAGCATCAGCGACGTTGCCACCGCTGGCGCTGATCGCCGCCGTCAGCCGCAACGGCGTCATCGGCCGCGCCGGCAAAGTCCCCTGGGACCTGCCGGAGGATCGCGCGTACTTTCAGCGATCCACCTGGGGCCACGCGATCATCATGGGCCGACGAACGTGGGACGAGACCGGGCGCGCGCTGCCCGGCCGCCGCAACATCGTCGTGTCGCGCTCGGGCGCCGTCAGCGGCAGCGGCCGCGAGGTGGTGCCCACCCTGGAGGAGGCGATTGCCCGCGCCCGCGCCACCGATCCCGACCCTTTCGTCATCGGCGGCGCGGAGATCTTCCGCCTGGCCCTGCCGATCGCGACGCGCCTCTTCCTGACCGAGGTCGCCTTCGACAGCGAGGGCGACACGTTCTTCCCGCCCTTCGAGCGCCGGGACTGGCGCGAGGTCGAGCGCCGCCCGGGCGACCGCGCGGACTACGTGGTCTACGAGAGAGTCACGGAGACCGACCCTCCGGACGCGCGGGGCGAACGGCCGCCACCGGCGGGACCGCCGCGCTGACCAGGCGATAACCGATCTCCAGCGTGTCGCGATCGAGATCGTATCGCGGCCTCGGCATCAGGTTGCGCCTCGCCGCACGTCGAGGCGCCATCTTGCTCGATCGCTCGCGCGGGGGAATCAGCTTTCGATCGGGGGGCCGACGTAGAGGGCGGAGGGGCGGATGAGCCGCCCGGTGCGGCGCTCCTCGTCGACGTGAGCGGCGTAGCCCGCGACGCGCGCGCAGGCGAAGATGGCCGTGAAGGCGCCGCGCGGCACCGCCAGGGCCTCGAGCAGGAGGGCCGTGTAGAACTCGACGTTGGCGCGCAGCGCCCGGTCTGGATACTTCTGCGCCAGCGCGCTCTCCGCGGCGGCCTCCACGGCGCGCGCCAGCCGCGGCCGCGCGCTCCGCCCTTCGCCGCTCTGATAGGCGGTGAGGGCTCGTTCCAGCACGAAGGCGCGCGGGTCGCGCACCCGGTACACGCGATGACCCATGCCCATGAGGCGCCTCCCGGCCTCCAGCTCGGCGCGCACGTACGCTGTCGCCCGCTCGGGAACGCCCACGGCGTCGAGCATGTCCAGCACCGGCCCCGGGGCTCCGCCGTGCAGCGGCCCGGCGAGGGTCGCCACGCCGGCCACCACCGCGCCCGCCAGGTCGGCGCCGGTCGAGGCGGCCACGCGCGCCGCGAACGTCGAGGCGTTGAAGCCGTGCTCCGCCACCGTCACCAGGTACGCCTCCAGCAACCTCGCCGCGTTCTCCGCGACGTCGTCCTGCCCGCTCAGCATGCGCAGCAGATCGGCGCCGTGGGGCAGCCCTGGTTTCGGGACGGGCAGCGGCCCGCCGCGCTGCCTGCGGATCCAGGCGACGGTGGCCACCGCCGCCACGCCGATCACGTCCGCGGGGGTCGCCTCCTCGGCCAGCAGCGAGAGCGCGGTCCGCAGCGTGGTCATCGCGCTCGGCGACGATACGGCCTCGAGGCGAGGGAGGAGCCAGGCGTGGGCGCGGGCGCGCGCGTCGCCCAGACGGGCCTGCCACGCCGCCTGTCCCGCCGCATCCGGCAGCGCGCCGTCCAGCAGCAGCGCGACCATCGCCTCGAACGACACCTGGGAGGCGAGCGACTCGATGCGCTTGCCGCGGACGCTCAGCCGCCCGCTCTCCCCCTCGACCGACGACAGCTCGGTCTTCGCCACCAGCACGCCGGCCAGCCCTGGAAAGACGGGGTTCGTTGTCATGACCCAAGGTTGATCCAGTCAACATTGCGATCAATGTTGATTCGACAATGCAGTCACGCCCCTCGATCAGCGCCCGCGACGCCGCCGCGTTCCTGGGCGTCAAGGCGCAGACCTTGTACGCCTACGCCAGCCGCGGCCTGCTCCGGCGGGTGGGCACCGGCAAGCGCCGTCAGTACCTGGTCGAGGATCTGGAGCGGCTGCAGGCGCGGCAGCGCGCGCGCTCCGGTCACGGCCCCGTGGCGGCGGCGGCCCTGTCGTTCGGCGAGCCCGTGCTCGACACGCGCATCACCGGCATCGACCAGCACGGCCCGCTCTACCGCGGCCGGTCCGCGGTCGAGCTGGCGTCCCAAGGCGTCGGGTTCGAGGCGGTGGCGGAGCTGCTCTGGTCGGGTGAGCTGCCGGCGACCGCGCCCCTCTTCCCGCCCCTCGGCCTGCCGCGCGCGGCGCGCGCCTGTGCGTCGCTGGACGAGCTGCTGCTCGCGCTGCCGCTGCTGGTGCGCGCGCTCCAACCCACGCCGGCACGGGCTCGCGACAGCGAGCTTCACCTGGCCCGGCGCCTGGTGCGCGGACTGGCGGAGCTGGCGCTGCCACCCGACGCCCGCGGAAGGAGCGGCAAACTGGCCGCGTCGCTGGCGCCGCTCGCGCGCGCGCGCCGGGCAGACGCGATCCGCGCGATTGACCTCGCGCTCACCCTGGTCGCGGATCACGAGCTCAACGCCTCGAGCTTCGCGGCCCGCGTCGCCGCCTCCACCGGCGCGTCGCTTCCCGCTTGCGTCACGGCGGCGCTGGCCACGCTCACGGGACCACGGCACGGCGGCGCCTGCGACCGCGTCGAAGCCTTGCTGGACGAGGCGGCGACGCTGCGACGACCGAGCGACGTCGTGGATCGACGCAGCCGCCGCGGCGAGGTCGTGCCCGGCTTTGGCCATCCGCTCTATCCGCGCGGCGATCCCCGCGCGCCCCCGTTGCTGGCGGCGGCGGCCAAGGTTGCCAGGCGTCGCGCGGGCGCCGCCCGGGCGGTCGCACCGGCGCTCGCGATCGCCAAGGTGATGGAGCGCCAGGGCTTGCCGGCGACCGTCGACCTGGGGCTGGTGGCGCTGGCCCGCGCGCTCCGCATGCGGCCCGGCGCCGCCGCCCTCCTGCTCGCGCTCGGACGCAGCGCCGGCTGGGTCGCGCACGTTCTGGAACAGCGCGAGTCCGAGGCCGTGCTGCGACCACGGGCGCGCTACCTTGGCCCTTGAGTGATTCGCGGCAGAGAGCGGACTTATTTCATCGCCGAAGTCGCTGCCGCTGTCGCCGCGCGAAACGCCGCTGGTTGCCACAAGCGCGGTGGCAGGGACGTGGCAAAATGGGTGGCAATGGAGAAGGAGCCATCGCTGTCCGAGACGGTAGCCCGTCTCGAAGAGGAGGTCGCCCTCGCGGAACACAAGCTCGGCGATCTGGCGGCGAGCATCCGGGCGGCGACGGTTGAGATCGAGGCGTCTCGCGATCCGGCTCAATTCGAGTGGACGCAACGGGCGCCCCAGGATCCTGTCGATCAGCAAGCCGTGCGGGGCTTTCTTTGCGGAATGGCATCGGGAGTCGGGGTCTGCTTCGTCGTGTTCTTGGTTCTTCGACTGGTGGGCCGATGACGGAACGCAACGATCGGATCCTCGGCAATCAAGTGGAGATTCTCGGTCAGAAGAAGACGCGACTGCTTCGAGAGATCGAGGAGAGCGAGGTTCGGATGGCGCACCTGCGCGCCGAGTACGACCGTTGCTTGGCCGCTCATCGGCAGAGCAACCTCTCCCATCCCATCGTTCCCGCGCCATCGCGCAAGGAGGTCGAGAAGACCCGGCGTCTGGGAAAAGTGGCCTTCCGTCAAACCTTCCGCGTTGGTCTGGTTCTTTCCTTGCTGCCGGGGCTCGTGATCCTCCTCGCGCACTTGCGGCATCCCCGATTTTGAGTCGTCAAGGCGGCCCCGGCGGCAGCAAACGGGCGGCCGCCGCGCGCGCCGCCACCTTCGTCGCGGCGTGGATGGTGCTGAACACGCTGTGCAACCAGCGCGGGCCGGGGCGCGACGAGGGGCCGGGGGTCTGGTTCCTCTTGCCGTCGGTCGACGTCGTGGTCGTGCTGGGCGCGTTCGCGCTGGCAGGCTGGCGCGGCGTGCGCTTGCCGGCGGCGCTCGGCTGGGCGCTGGCGCCGGCGCTGGTGGCGGTGCGCCTGCTCCGGGCGGGGGACGGACTGATCCGTCTCAATTACTACCGCCCGCTGAACCTTTACCTGGATCTGCCCCTTCTGCCGGAGCTCGCGCGCCTGCTGGCGACCACCGTCCCCGCGGGGAAGCTGGCGCTGGGCGCGATCGGCGTCGTCGTGGGGCTGGCGCTGGCGCTGGGGCTGGCGGGGGTGGCGGCGATTCACGCTCAGCGCGCGCTGGCGGCGCGCGCCGGCCCGCGCTGGCTCCTGGTCGCGGGAGTGACCGCCTGCCTGGCGCTGACGCCGCTGTGGCCGTCGGTCGATGCCTTGCACGTCGGCCTCTTCGGCCAGAGCGTCGTGCCGCCGCTGGTGCAGCAGGCTCGCTTCGCGCTGGCTGCCAGCGATCTGCGCCGCGACAAATCGGCGGCCATCCAGGCCACGCAGGAACGGCTGCGCGCCACCGGCGGCGACCTCGCGCGGCTCCGGCGCGCAAATGTCTTCGTCTTCTTCGTCGAATCGTACGGCGCCACGGTGTTTCGCCTGCCCTCCCACGTCGCGCGCCTGCGGCCGGCGCTGCAGGCGTTCGACGACCGCATGAACCGTGACGGCCTGGCGGTCGCGACCGGCCTGCTGGATTCGCCGACCTACGGCGGGGGATCGTGGCTGGCGCACGCGACGCTGGCGTCGGGCGTCCGCATCCACGACGGCCTGGAGTTCGCGGTGCTGCGCCAGTCGCGACCGGCGCCACGCACGCTGGCGTCGTTCTTCCGCGACGCCGGCTACCGCACGGTCCTGGTCCAGCCCGGCACCACGCGCCCCTGGCCGGAGGGCGAGGTCTCGGGCTTCGGCCGCAAATACTACGCTTCGGATTTCGACTACCGTGGTCGCCCGTTCGGGTGGGCCACCATGCCGGATCAGTTCGTTATCGACTTCATCCACCGCCGCGAGGTCGCGCCCGCCACGCAGCCGCTGTTCATCGAATACGCCCTGGTCGGGAGCCACGCCCCCTGGAATGAACAGGCGCCGGTGATCGCCGACTGGTCACGCATCGGCGACGGCAGCGTCTTCAACACGGTGAAGCCGCGCGCTTTCCCGGTGACCTGGCAGAATCTGGGCGAGGCCGGGCCCGCCTATATCGAGTCGATCATCTCCGACCTGGACGTTCTGGCCGCGTACATCACCCGCCTGGCGGACCGGCGCGCCCTGTTCATCGTTCTCGGTGATCACCAGCCGCCCGGCAACTTCAGCGGCGACGATCCATCTCCGGCGGTACCGGTCCACCTGATCAGCGGCGATCGCGACCTGGTCGACAGCTTCGCCGCCGACGGATATTCACCGGGGATGTATCCACCCGCCGGTGGCGCCACCGCCGGCATGGAGACCTTCTTGCCGGTGTTCCTGGCCCGGGCCAGCGCAGGCCGGGTGTCTCAGATTCCTGAGCCGTGACGGACAGCGCACGCCCGCCGGGGTGCCGGAAACGACGGCCAAAGCGCGGCGGGCCGCGGCCTCTCCGGGACTTTTTCCGTGGCATGTGGACTGCAGCAGTGAATAACTGTTCTGATAGCCACGCCGATCCCCAGAGGTGGGCCATGATGGTTCGAGCCAGATCCTCGATTCAGGCTGTTGCGCTCGCGGCTTTGCTGGGCGCGTGCGGCGGCACCACGCTGACCGTGGATGGCGAGCCCAGCGGCGGTGGTGGCGGCGCCGCCGGAACGGGAGGCGGCACGGGCGGGCCCAGCGACGGGGGCGGCCAGGCCGGCGGCGGCCAGGCCGGCGGCAACCCGGGACCGATGTGCGGCCCGGTCTGCGACATCTTCTGCCAGTACGGCAACGTCAAGGACGCCAGCGGCTGCCCGATCTGCCAGTGCAACCCGCCGCCCGGCCCACCGCCGGCGTGCGAAGCGAAGAGCTGTCCACAGCCCGCACCCGGCGCGCCCAATCACATGTGCCCCGACGGCAAGACAGTCGGCGGCCCGGCCTGCGTCGCGCTGGCCGACGGCACCTGCGGCTGGGTCTTCATCACCTGCCCGCCCAAGTGCGTGCAGAACGTGGCCTGCATCGTCGGCGCGCACTGGGATCCGGACCTGTGCACGTGTATCGCGCCCTGCCGGTGCCCGGCGGGCCAGATCTGCGTCGACCAGATCGGCGGCCCGGCCGTGCAGAATCCGCCGCCGCTGACCTGCCAGCCGTTCGACGCCGCCTGCTATCAGGCCTCCGGCAACGTCTGCGACTGCCTGCCCAAGGAAGAAGGCCGCTGCAAACCGCGCGGCGGCGGCGGCGACCGCGCCTGCGTCTGCGACAACGGCATCCGCTGAGAGAGCGGTGCGCTCCCTCGGTTGGGGCGCGCCTACGACATCGCGAAGGGGACCAGGTGGGGGCCGCCGAAGGGGATGCCGGCGCGGATGGTCTGCACCGGCGCGAGATAGCGGCTGCCCTGGCGCGTGTTGCCGCGCGTGTCGACGAAGCGGACCTCCTCCTCGACGAGACGCAGGATGGCCACGTCGGCGGGGGCGCCCTCCTGCAGCGTCCCCAGCTTGTCCACGCGATCGATGATGCGGGCGGGGACGACCGTCGACATGGCCACGACCTCCGACAGCGAGAAGCCGAGGTTCAGGAACTTGCTCATCACCCACGGCATGAACGGGCGGCCGGGCGCGCTGCTGCTGAAGGCGTGGATGTCGCTGGAGATCGTGGTCGGCGGCAGGCCCTGGGCCAGCGCCGCCTCGATAACCGTGTAGTCGAAGCTGCCGGCGCCGTGGCCGACGTCGATGATCACGCCGCGCGCCTGCGCCGCGCGCGCGGCGTCCAGCACGCGCCCGTCCTTCACGATGTTGTTGCCGGCGCCGCTGTACGCGTGCGTGACGATGTCGCCGGGGCGCATGAGATCCAGCAGCTCCGCCAGCGTCGACGGCACGTCGCCGATGTGGCACATCACGCGCGCCCCGCCCGCCGCCAGCTCGGCGGCGGCGATGGCCCGGCGCAGGGGTTCCAGGCCGTGCGCGCCGACGATGTTGCGCGTCTGCCGAACCTTGATCCCGATGGCCACGTCCCGGTTCTCGACCACGGCGCGCGCCGCCACCTCGACGTCGGCGTGATCGATGTTGACCATCTCCGGCACCGGAAAGCCCGACAGGCCGTGATTGGCGATGTGCACGAACGCAAAGAGGCGCGTGCGCGACTGCGCGATGGCCAGCCTCCGGAATCCGGCGAAGTTGTTGGCGCCGGCGTCGCCCGCGCTGACCGCGGTCGTGGTGCACGACTGCGGCACCAGCTCGTCGGCGGGCAGGCCGATCGCCGATCCGTACGGGTAAACGTGGGCGTGCAGGTCGACGATGCCGGGCAAGACCAGGCAGCCAGCCGCGTCGATGACGTGCCGGGCGCGCGCCGCGCCGAGATCGGCGCCGACGGCGGCGATGCGCCCGTTCCGGACGCCGATGTCGCGCGCGCCCTCGAGATCCCGGCTGGGGTCGACGACTCGCCCACCCTTGATGAGGAGATCGAAGGTGAGATCCAGCTTGTCCTTCCCGGTCATTGCCGGTAGGAATCTGGCACGAAGGGGGATCCGGCGACAATGTCCACCACCCGCAAACCCGTCGTCACCGACAAGGCACCCCGCCCGATAGGCCCGTACTCGCAAGCGATCGCAGAAGGCGATTTCATCTTCTGCGCCGGCCAGGGCCCGGGCAACCCCGCCACCGGCAAGCTGGAGCTGGGCGACGTCGCCGCCCAGACGACGCGCACGCTGGAGAACATGAGGGCGATCCTCGAGGCAGCCGGCTCGTCGCTGGACAAGGTGGTCAAGTGCAACGTGTACCTCGGCAACATCGCCGACTTCGCGGCGATGAACGAGGTCTACGGGCGCTTCTTCTCGGCGCCCTACCCGGCCCGCACCACCATCCAGGCGGGCGCGCTGCCGGGCGGCATCGCCGTCGAGATCGAGTGCATCGCCCGCAAATGAACGCCGTCGATCTGGACACGCCGTCCGTCTACGTCGATCTCGACGCGATGGAGGGGAACATCCGCACCATGCAGGAGCGCTGCCGCCAGTGGGGCGTGGGCCTGCGGCCGCACACGAAGACGCACAAGATCCCGGAGATCGCGCGCCTGCAGCTGGACGCTGGCGCCGTCGGGATCACCGTCGCCAAGCTGGGCGAGGCGGAGGTGCTGCCCGGCGACGACGTGCTGGTGGCGTACCCGATCATGGCGGCCAAGCTGCCGCGCCTGCGAGCCATCGCGGCGACGCGGCGAGTGACGGTCGTCGTCGATTCGCCGGAGGCGGCGCGCGCGCTGCCGGGCGTGCCGGCGCTGGTCGAGGTCGACGTGGGCGCCGGCCGCGTCGGCGTGCAGACGCCCGAGCAGGCGGTGGCGGTGGCGCGCGCCTGCACCGACTTTCGCGGCATCCTGTACTGGCCGTCGTGGCTGGACGAGGCCGGCTTCGCGACGGCGCGCGCGAAGATCGACGCCCACATCGCGGCGCTGGAGCGCGCCGGGTTGCGGGTCGAGATCGTCTCTGGCGGCTCCACGCCGGGCGCGGGCAAGACGCCCCTGATCCCGCGCACGACGGAGATCCGCCCCGGCACGTACGTCTTCAACGACGTCAGCCAGCTGGCGAACGGCTTTGCCACCGTCGAGGAGTGCGCGCTGCGCGTGCTGGTCACGGTGGTCAGCACGGCGGTGCCTGGCCAGGTGGTGATCGACGGTGGAACCAAGACCTTCTCGGGCGACACCACCCACGGCGCGGGGGGGCACGGCCTGTTCGTCGACCGCCCGGGCTGGACGCTGAAGAAGATGAACGAGGAGCATGGCTACGTCAGCGTCGGCGGCCCCACGGCTGGCCCTGCGCCGGCGAAGGCCACCATCGGCGAGAAGGTCTGGGTCATCCCCAGCCACGTCTGCGCCTGCGTCAACATGCACGACGAGATCGCGTACGGGCGCGGCGGCAAGGTCGAAGGGACCTGGCGCGTGGCGGCCCGGGGGAAGGTCCGCTGATCACTGCATCGGCCTCCCGGCTTTGACAAGCCAAAAGGCGGACTGTTAGGTTCCGAGCTTCGTCGAAGCGGCCCCGAGCTTCGGGCCCGATCGCCCGTCCACCCAAGGAGGAGCCCATGTCGTCTGGCCGATCAAATGTTTCCCTGCGACAAATTGTGTTTGTCGCGATAGCGGTTCTCTCTTTGCCGGTGCTGGGGGTTCGGGCGGCCGGCGCCACCCCCCCGAAGGGCGGCGTGGCCAACCTGGCCATGGTGGGCGAGCCGACGACGCTGGATCCGATGACGACGACCGCCGACCTGACCGCGACGATCATGCAGCACGTGTACGAGTCGCTGTACACGTTCGACCAGGGTTGGAACATCCGCCCCATGCTGGCGGAGAAGCTGCCCGCCATCTCCAAGGACGGGCTGACGCTGGAGATCCCGCTGCGCAAGGGGGTCAAGTTCCACAACGGCAAGGAGATGAAATCCGACGACGTGGTCGCCTCGCTGCAGCGCTGGATGGAGCTGGCCCCGCGCGGCAAGTCGCTGGCCAAGAACGGCGCCACCGTCGAGGCCAAGGGCCCGTACGCGATCGTGTTCAAGCTGAAGGCGCCGGCGCCGGCGCTGCTGGCGCATCTGGCGGTGCCGTCGGGCTTCGCGGCGATCATGGCGAAAGAGACGATCGCCAACCCGCTGAAGGAGTTCATCGGCACCGGGCCCTACAAGTTCAAGGAGCGCAAGCCCGACCAGTACGTGCTGCTGGTCCGCAACGAGAGTTACAGCAGTCGCAAGGAGGCGCCGAGCGCCTACGCCGGCAAGCGCGAAGCGCTGCTGGACGAGCTGCGCTTCGTGCCGGTGCCGAACGCCAACACGCGCGTCGAGGGCTCGCTGGCGGGGCAGTACGACTTCGCCGACGTCCTGCCGTCAGAGGCGTTCACGCGCCTCGAGAACCAGCCCAAGGTCGAGCCGATCCTGACCAAGCCCTTCGGCTTCCCCTACCTCGTTCTCAACACCAAGGCCGGCCCGCTGGTGAAGAAGGAGCTGCGCCAGGCGGTGCTGGCCGCGCTGAACATGACGGAGATGATGACCGCCGCCTTCGGCGATCCGAAGCTGTTCAGCGTGGAGGCGAACCACTATCCGAAGGGGTCGCTGTACTACAGCGCTGCGGGCTCCGAGCACTATAACGTCGCCGACCCCAAGAAGGCCGAGGCGATGGCGAAGGCGGCCGGGTACAGCGGCGCTCCGATCCGCATCATGACCAGCAAGCAGTACGAGTTTCACTATCGCATCGCCCTGGTGATGTCCGAGGATCTGAAGAAGGCGGGCTTCAAGACCGACGTCCAGGTGGTCGACTGGGCCACGCTGGTGCAGCGGCGCGCCGACCCGGCGCTGTGGGACATCTACACGACCCACTCGCCGTTCCTGCCCGAGCCGACGCTGACGCCGCCCCAGCTGGGCGACGACGCGCCCGGCTGGTGGAAGACGCCGGCCAAGGACGAGGCTCTGAAGATCTTCAACGGCGAGTCGGATCTGAAGAAGCGCGGGCCGCTGTGGGGCAAGGTGCAGGAGGTCGTCTACGACGAGGTGCCGTACATCAAGGTCGCCAACTTCAACGGTCTGACGGCGCGGTCGAAGCGGCTGGAAGGCTACACGCCGATGCCGTGGCCCGCGTTCTGGAACACGGGCCTGCACAAGTAAGCGGGACCGGGCCTCCGTCGGTGTCTCGTCGCGGGCGGCGCGGTTCGATCGAGCGTCGCGCATGATCAAGTACGTCGCCCGGCGTCTCCTGGGCATGGCGGCGGTGCTGGCCATCGTCGCCGTGCTGGTCTTTCTGATCACGCGCCTGGCCCCCGGCGATCCGGCCGCCGTCATGCTGGGGGATCAGGCGACGCCCGACGACATCGCCAAGCTGCGGGCGGTGTACGGCCTGGACAAGCCGATCACGACCCAGTTCTTTCTGTGGCTGGGTCAGGTGGTGCGCGGCAACCTGGGACAGTCGATCTTCCTGCAGCGCCCGGTGACCCAGGCGCTGTGGGAGCGGGCCGAGCCGACGGGGCTGCTGACGCTGCTGTCGCTGGGCGTGGCGATGATGATCGGGCTGCCGTGCGGGATCGTCTCGGCGGTCTTTCGCGGGCGCTGGATCGACCAGGTGTTCACCGGCGTGGCGATGCTGGGGGCCAGCGTACCGAGCTTCTGGTTCGGTCTCATCCTGATGCAGATCTTCGCCGTTCGCCTGGGCTGGCTTCCGGTGGCGGGCTACGGCGATCCGGGCGTGGGGCTCCTGGAACGGGTCCGTCATCTGATCCTGCCGTCGACGGTGCTGGGGGTGCTGAACTCGGCGCTGATCATCCGCTTCACGCGCGCCAGCATGCTGGACGTGCTCGGCGACGATTACATCCGGACGGCGCGCGCGACCGGCGTGCCCGAGCTGCGCGTGG
>DATKEU010000024.1:0-12973 GCA_035544495.1 Polyangia bacterium
ACGATCTCGTCGCCCGCCTGCGCGCCGCCGTCCGCGCCGGCGAACCCTGAGAATCGGCGTTGCTTTACGCCGCCGCGTCCATCGCGCGCAGGTCGGGGCGGCGGACGTCGGTCGCGAGGCCCAGCTTCTCGAGGAGCAGGATCGTGTACCAGCCGACGTCCAGCTGCGCCGGGGACAGCCCCAGGCGCGCGGAGCCCGGGCGATCGTGGTGGTTCTGGTGCCAGTTTTCGCCCTGAAACGCGTGCAGCAGCGCCAGCCAGGGGACGTTCTTCGCCGTCGCCTCGTCGGGGCTGGCGGTCTTGCGCATGTGGCACACGCTGTTGACGAAGCACTGCGCGTGCAGCGCCCACACCAGGCGGATGGGCCCGATCCAGAAGAACGCCGCCAGGCCGAACGGCAGCCCGCCCAGCAGCGACAGCGCCAGCAGCGGAATCTGCACGCGCTCCCAGTTGCGATAGCTCGGCCGATCGATCTCGCGGCAATATTTCTGGATCGGCGGCGACCCCGCCTGCCACAGCCAGCGCAGGTGCGACCACCAGAAACCGCCCACGCGCGGGCTGGAGATGTCCTCGGGCGTATCCGACTTGGCGTGGTGCAAGCGGTGATACGCCGCCCACGACAGCGGCGATCCCGAGCCGTTCAGCATCGCGAAGAACGTCAGCACCTGGCGCACCGCCGGGTGCAGCTTGACGGACTTGTGGGTGATGGCGCGGTGATAGCAAACGGTGGTGCCGAGGCCGCCGAGGAAGTGCAGCGCCGCCGCCGCCACCACCACCGGCCAGCCCGGCAGCGGCGTCAGGACGAGCCCCACCACCGCACCGACGTGGATCAGCACCATCCAGAAGAACGTCGGCCCGTCCCCCGGCGTGGGCCGCCACCAGGGACGGGTCCACGGGCGCAACTTCGCCATCTCGACCGCGTCCAGCGGCGGCAGCTTGCCGCGCGCGTCCAGCCCCGGCAGCGCCGGCGGCGGCGATGACGATTGGTCAATCATGATCGGGTAGACGCCGGGGCCGCCGCAGGGCGCAGGCCGGCGTCGCGCAGCAGGGCCAGGTCGGCTTCGACGTCGGGGTTGCCGGTGGTCAGCAGCTTGTCGCCGTAAAAGACCGAGTTCGCGCCGGCCAGAAAGCAGAGCACCTGTGCCTCGCGCGACATCTGCAGGCGCCCGGCCGACAGCCGCACCTTCGCCTTCGGCATCAGGATGCGCGCGGTGGCGATCATGCGAACGAAGGCGATGCTGTCGACGGGCGGGCGATCGCCGAGCGGCGTCCCCGGCGACGGCACCAGGGCGTTGACGGGCACGCTCTCCGGGTGCGGATCCAGGTTCGCCAGCGTCATCAGCATGGCGCAGCGATCGTCCAGCGATTCACCCATCCCGATGATGCCGCCCGAGCACACGGTGATGCCGGCGCGCCGCACGCGATCCAGCGTGCGCAGCCGATCGTCGTAGGTGCGCGTGCTGATGATCGACCCGTAGAACGCGCGCGAGGTGTCGAGGTTGTGGTTGTACGCGTTCAGGCCCGCGTCGGCCAGGCGGGCGGCCTGCTCGTCGGTGAGCATGCCCAGCGTGCAGCAGGCCTCGAGGCCGAGCTCGCGCACGCCGCGCACCATCTGCAGCACCTGATCGAACGCCGGCCCGTCCTTGACCTCCCGCCAGGCCGCGCCCATGCAGAAGCGCGAAGCGCCGGCCGCCTTGGCGCGCGCGGCGGCGTCCATCACCTCGGGCACCGTCATCAGGCGCGCCGGATCGACGCCGGTGTCATAGCGCGACGACTGCGGGCAGTACGCGCAATCTTCCGGGCAACCGCCCGTCTTCACCGACAGCAGCGAGCACAGCTGCACCTCGTCGGGCGGGTGGTGCTCGCGGTGAACCATCTGCGCGCGCAGCATCAGCGCGGGCAGCGGCGAATCGTGGATGGCGCGAACCTCGGCCAGGGTGAAGTCGTGTCGAATCAAGGGCCTTCCTGCGTCCGGTGCAAAATCGACGGAGCGCCCTTGTACCACGTTTCAGCGGGGCATGCCCGGCGGCGGGAGCGCCTGCCGGTCAGTCGAAAGTGCACAGTGGCAGGCGATCGTCGCAGGTGTGGTTGGCGCAGCGGCCGCTGGCGCACTCGGCCTCGCTGACGCACGGGGCAGCGATCGGCCGCCGGGACACACAGCGCGGCGTCGCCAGCGGGATGGAGTCGCAGAACAGGCCGGGGGAGCAGTCCCAGCTGCTCTCGCAGGCACCGCCGATCGGGACGTGCCCGCGCACCGCCTGGGCGCACGCGCCGCCGAGCGCGTCGACGCGCGTGATGTCGATGCGCGCGTCGCAGTCGGCGGCCCCGATCATCTGCACGCAGCGCGAGGCGCTGGGCCCGTCGTACGTCGCCCGCCCGCCTTCGACCGCCATCGCGAGATCGCCCATCAGCGCCGCCGAGAACTCGTCCGTGACCTCGCAGCGTTCCCGCGCGTCCACCACCGTCATCGGGCTAAGGCGGGTGGCGCAGCAGGTCTGGGCGCGCGCGCAGCCCGCGCGCACGAATGCCAGCGGAAAGCGCTGGACCTCGAGCTCGGGCGCGGACGCCGGCGGGGCCGCCGCCTCCTCGCCGCCCGAACAGGCCAGCGCGCAGGCCAGCACGAACCAGCGCCAGGGCCGTCTCACCCCGGTTCAGACGCGGGCGATCGCCGCCAGGTTCCCACCAGGTGAATCGATAAACATCCCGCAAAAATGCGCAGCGTCGATCGTCGCGGGCGGCGCGCGGCGGGCGCGCGTCAGGGGATGACGACGGTCTTGCAGCCGAAACGGAGCTCGACCTTGCCGCCCGGATCGTTCTTGAAGGCGTTGCAGGTGGCGTCGCACGCCACGATGTGATGGGGGGTGGAGGCGGCGGGATCGACGTCGTAATACCAGCCGCCCCGCGCGGGGTCACAGCGCGCGGCGCCTCCGCTGTATGGGATGTCCTGCGCGCCGGCGCTGCCGGTGAAGTGCACGTTGACCCGGCCGTAATCGACGGCGCCCGCGCTGTCGGCGGGGATCTCGTACTCGCACGGCAGGGCGTCGGTGCGGATCCGATCCAGCGCGTCCAGCAACTTTTGCGTCAGATCCTGCGCCGGATCGAGGATGAACGGCGCGCGCGTGTTGCCGGCGGTAGCCAGCTGGCCGAGCGCGCTGGCGCCCAGCTGGCGATCGGCTGCGTCCAGGACCCCGATCACGTAGGTCGGCACGCGCGGCGTGCCCTGGGCGGCGGTGTACAGCGTGTCGGCGATGGTCGGGATGTCCTGGTTGCTGCAGCCGACGGGCAGACCGTCGGTGGCGATCACCATCGCCGCGCGGCGGGCGGGCATGGCGGTCAGGCGATCGCGCAGCGCGGTCAAGGTGCCGATCGCCGCCTCGGCCATCGGCGTCGTGCCGCCCGGGCGGCGCATGGCCAGAAGGCGCGCGAACGGCAGCGCCGCCGCCGGCAGCGGCGCGATGGCGGCGGCCAGCGTCTGATAGCGGGCGGCGTCGCAGACGATGGCGGCCGACTGGCAGGTCTTGGGGCGCGCCTGGCAGACGTCGTCGGGCGTGCTGCCCGTGCAGGGCTGGCCGACGTTGGCGCAGCCCTGGCCCGTCGTCGCGCAGGTGCCGAGCAGGGTGCAGGCGCCGGCCATGCAGGCGAATCCGTCGGGCAGGCTGCACCAGGAAGCGGTGTCGAGATCGCCGCCGGGCGCGATGCACGCCGACTCCGGCTGGCACATCCACGTCATCGCGGCGAAGGCCGGATCGCAGTCGCCGCTGTTCGTGCAGGGCGAGCCTTCTCCGAGAAGCGGGAAGAATTGCAGGCCCACGCCCAGGTCCGCCGAGCCGGGATCGCGCACGAAGCGCAGCAGCGCCTCGCGCGCCAGTCGCCATTTGCTCTCGCCATTCTGGCCGCCCACGACCGGATCGGCCATCGAACCGGAGGCGTCGACCAGGAGGACGAGATCGAGGGGCAGGCGCGCGGCGGTGAAGGCGCGGAATGCGCAGCTGGCGGCATCATCGGCCGGCGCGTCCACGGTGAACGCGCCGCCCGCGCCACCGCCCGCCCCGGCGCCGCCAGCGTCGGCGCCGCCCGCCCCGGCCGCGGGCGCGTCGAGAGAACCGCCGCCACCGCCACCACCGCCGGTCGCGCGGTCGACGCCCGCCGTGTGGCACGCGCCGACCAGCAGCGCGGACGCCAGCCACACGGAGCCGCGGATCATTTTCCGAAGCCGATCGGGCCGTAGAGCCACAAGCCGCCCGTGTTCACGTCGCCATCGGTTTCGTAGACGACGAAGTCGCGATCGGGGTCGAGCAGGCCGAACACCAGCTTGACGCCGTCGCTGATCGTCGTCGGCCCGGCGGCCGGCCACGCGGCTTGCGGTCCCAGCTTGACGAAGCGCAGGCGGGCCGTGGCGCCGGTGAACGTGTCGCTGAAGACGAGGCCGCGATCGCCAGCCGGAAACCAGAGCGCGATCTGATCGGCGAACTTCTGCTTGTCGGCGCAGCCGTCGGGGTTGGCGCGAAAGGCCTGGGCGTCGCCGGTCGTCGGATCGATGTTGTCGGCCCAGAAGGCCAGGCCCGCGTGCGGCAGGAACGCCGCCCCGTAAAGGTCGGCCGTCAAGCCCGCGGCCAGCGAGCACTGGCCCGTGCCGTCGACCTTGGCGACCAGCGCGTTGCTGGCCATGGTCTTTGAATCCGTGTCCGTCTTGACGAAGAGGAAGCGGCCGTCGTCGGAGGGGAGCGCGTCGAGGACGCCAGGCGCGACGGTGACGACAGCGGCGGGCTTGGTGGGATCGGCGATCACCTTCAGCGTTCCCTTGCCGCCGGTGAGGCCGTCCAGGAACGCGAAGCCGCGGTCGACGCCCGACCCGCCGAGAAAGACGTAGGAGCCGACGTTCATCGCGAGGGTCGCCTCGTTGCCGCCGCCCGGAAAGTCGGCGAGGGCCAGCGTCCCCGTCGGATCGATGGTGCTGGTGACCGGCGGGTAGTTGTAGTTGCGCATGAAGTACCAGTGCTTGCTGTCGGGCGCGATGTCCCAGATGGAGACGCCGCTGGCGACGGTGATGCGCTTGGTGGCGTCGCGTGTGTCGTCGACCTTGTAGGCGTACAGCGTCTCGACGTCGGTGGACGCGGGTCCGCCCGTCGAGTAAGCGAAGTAGTCGCCGGCCGGGCTGAAGGTGACCGACCAGGAGCTGGCGTTGGTGGCCGTGCGTGGATAGATCGTGGCCACGACGGGCAGCGGGCCACCCGTGCTCAGGCGGCCGGCGCGCACGTCGAAATAGGGCGGGTTGGCGGCGAAGTTCGCGTTGTCGAAGCAGAGCGCGACGTCCGCGGCCGGATAGCCGTCGCAGCTGACGGCGGTGTCGCTGGTCAGCTGAACCGGCTGCGGCCAGCCCGGGCGCCAGCCCATCACCGGCCCGCTGAAGGGCGTCGTCGTCGGCGGGCCAGGGTAGAAGATCAGCGTCTGGCCGTAAAAGTGGTGGGAGAAGGGATGCGCCGGGCCGCCCCCCGCCGGCTGCGCGGTGAACAGCTCGGTCGTCAGGCGCAGGCAGTGGGCGCTGGTGCCGTCGCAGGCGACGGCGCCCGCCAGCGTCGACTCGACGTCGATGACCCACAGCTCGGTCTGGCCGAGCGCTTCCTTGCTGGGCAGCGTGAAGGCGCACCAGTGGTCGGTGAGAGGCGCGGCGCCGCCGGCGAGCGGCTGGCTGCAGGCGGTCTCGGGCGTGCCGACGAGGTGCGCCGGTCCGGGCACGAGGTGTCGGATCAGGCTGGAACCAAGATCGGCGGACTCACCCGCGTCCCGGCTGTCGGCGCCCGTTGCGACGTCAGCGCTCGCCGCGACGTCGCCGCCGCCGTCGATGGCGTCGCTGCCGTCGACATCGCCGCCGCCGTCGATGGCGCCGCTGCCGGCCGCGCCGTCACCGGGGGTGGCGCCACCGCCACCGCCTCCACCGCCGCACGCGCCCGCGATCAACGGGGCGGCGAGCGCGATCGAGAAAACAAGGGATCCGCGCCGTCTTCCTCCTCGCCGCATGAGCGGCAGGATAACCCGAAAGCGCCAGTGTGACAGTGGGAGGGGCGGGCTGTCCGTCCGGGTATGGAGCTGCCCTTTTCGGGGGACGGCCTCCTACGGCTTGGCGGCGGGCTTCTCGCCGTCCTTGCGCGTCTTCTCGGCTTCTTTCGGCTTGTCGTCGTCTCTGGGTTTACCGGCGTCCTTCATGAAATAGGTCTTGAGGAGCGCCTTGTCGGCGTCCGACAGACGGGCGTCGAGGTGCATCGGGTAGACGTAGAACCAGGGCGGCATGTTGCCCGCCTCGACTTGCTCCCAGCAGTTCTCGCGATCGGTCCGCCGCGTGTCCTCGCTGGCGTCCTCCCACTCGGAGAAGTTCAGGTGCTCGCGGCCGTTGTGCACGTCGCGCGCCATCAGCCACGAGCTCGGCGCGATGCGCGCGTACAGCGGCCAGCGCGTCTCGTTGGTGTGGCAGTCGAAGCAGGCGCGCCGCATGATCGCCTGCACCGGCGGCGGGGCGTCGATCTGGAAGCGCTCTGACGGGTTGACGCCGATGTGCTTGACCGGCACGAACTGGATACCGACGAAGGCCAGGATCCCGAGGCCGATCCCGAGGCGCAGCAACTTCATCAATCGCGGTGACATGAGCAAACGATACGCGAGGCGCCCCCGCCGGCTCAAGCGCGAGGTTCGCCGCGCGCGCCGCACGAACCCGCGGCTGCCTTTTCACGCGAGATCGGGAACCATTTGCGAGCCGCGCCCGTTTCGGCGCGCGGCGCGCGGCTGACCAAACCTTGCCTCGCCCGCAGGGTTCGCGGGCGGCGTCAGTTTCCGGCGATCTTGTGGTTCGCCATCATCTCCAGCGCCTGCGCCATGCCGGAGTGATCCCACTTGGCGCCGCCGTGCGCGGCCGCCATGTTGAACAGCTGCGCGCAGACCGCCGTGACCGGCAGGCTCATCGCCATCTCGCGCGCGCCCGTGAGCGCGAGGTTGAGATCCTTCTGGTGCAGCTCGATGCGAAAGCCCGGCTCGAAGTTGCGCTTCACCATGCGCTCGCCGTGCACCTCCAGGATGCGCGAGTTCGCGAAGCCGCCCATCAGCGCCTGTCGCACGCGCGCCGGGTCGGCGCCCGCCTTCGACGCGAACAGCAGCGCCTCGCTGACCGCCTCGATGGTCGTGGCGACGATGATCTGGTTCGCCACCTTGCAGGTCTGGCCGTCGCCGTTCTTGCCGACCAGCGTGATGTTCTTGCCCATCAGCTCGAACAGCGGCTTGACGGTGTTGAACGTCGCCTCGCTGCCGCCCACCATGATGGTCAGCGTGGCGTTCTTCGCGCCCACCTCGCCGCCCGACACCGGCGCGTCCAGGTACTCGCAGCCGAGCTCGTTGATGCGCTTGGCGAACTTCTTCGTCTCGCCCGGCGAGATCGACGACATGTCGACGACGATCTTCCCCTTGGCCAGCCCCTTGGCGACGCCGGTGTCGCCGAACAGCGCCGCCTCGACGTGGGGCGTGTCGGGCACCATCGTGACGATGACGTCGCTCTTCTCGGCGACCTCCTTGCCAGACTTGCAGGCCGTCGCGCCCGCGCCCGTGAGCTCGGCCGGGATGGGCGAGATGTCGTAAACGAAGAGCGTGTGACCGCCCTTGATGAGGTGACCCGCCATGGGCTTGCCCATGATGCCGACGCCGATGAATCCAACCTTGCTCATTGCGCGCTCTCCTTCATGAATCGTTCCGACGATGTTTGACGGCTTGACACCGAGGCCCCCCGTCGTTTCGGCGGCCGGATTGTACTCGCAACCACGTTCGGGGACACGCTTGACATCCGTGGTCCACGGGCATCTGATTGGGGAATCTCTGGCACGGCCGGGACAGTGAGTCAGGCCGCCACCCTTCGCCTCTGGAGCAAGCGCCATGGCTGAACTGCATGCGCTCCTCGCGCGCACGACTGACCGAGGTTTGGAACGCACCCGCCGCGAAACGATCGCCACGCGCGGCGCGCGGCTGGCCCTGTCGCTGGCGCTGATCGCGGCCGGCGCCTGCTCGTCCGGCGGGACGGCGCAGCCGGGCGTCCAGGGCGGCCCGGGCGGCGCCGGCACCGGCGGCGCCCAGACCAGCGGCACGGGCGGCGCGGAAACAGGCGGCCAGCAGGCGACGGGCGGCGCCGGCACCGGCGGCGCGCAGACCGGTGGCACGGACCAGGACGCCAGCGCCGGCGGCGGCGCCGACGCGCCGGTCGAGGCACCATCCGCCGGCGGACCACACCCGCCGCTCAACGGCACGGTCAAGATCATGGTGGTCGGCTCCTCGAACGAGGAGGGCACCTGCTGGCGCGCGTTCCTGTGGAAGAAGCTGCACGACGCGGGGATCAACAACTTCCACTTCGTGGGCCGAAACGTCGCGGGCCCTGACTGCGGTGTGCCCGGCTATGACAAGGCCTGCGAGGCGCACGGCGGAACGGTGGTCGAGAACATCTCCGCCGACGCATGGCTGCAAACGTTCATGGCCAACCCGCCCGACATCGTCCTGCAGCACAACGGCGGCGCCGACCTCCTCCAGGGCCACGCGTACCCGGGCGTCATCACGGCATACACCCTGGCGGTCACGCAGGCGCGCAAGGTGAACCCGCACGTGATCTACCTGGCCGCCCAGCACACACCGCAGGGAAGCGCCAAGAACGTCATGGACGTGATCGCCCTGAACGCGGCGATGGTCCCCTGGGCGGCCGGCATCACCACCACCGAGTCGCCCGTCATCCTCGTCGACCTGTTCACGGGGATCGATCAGAAGACGGACATGTCCGACGGAACGCACCTCAACGTTTCTGGCTCGGAGAAGGTGTCGGATCGCTGGCTGGCCCTCCTGACGCCGATGTTCAAGCCCTGATCCCGTCGAGATGAAGGCGCCGGTCGCTCTCGTCCTCGCGGTCGCCGTTGCGATCGCCGCGACAGGCGTTGCTTGCTCGGGCGGCGGCGGTGCATCGTCATCGTCGCCAGGCAGCGGGGGCGCGGCGCCGGCGACGGCAGCGACCGGCGGTATGAACGCGACCGCCGACGCGGGAACGCAGGGAACCGCGGACGATGCATCGCCTGGATCGGGTGGCGCGGGCGCGGGTGGCGCTGGGACCGGAGGTGACGGAATCGGCACCGTCGACGCGGGCGGCGGCACCGAGGCGGACGCGGGCGGCGGCGCCGGCGCGGGCGGCGCGAGCGCCAAGGGACCGTTCACCTGCACCACATACATCGGGTCGGTGCTGACGACGGAGTGGTGGCCTCAGGGCTTCGAGACCATCGTCGACAACACGAAGTGGCAGCTCAAGTGGCACCACCACGGCTACATCGAGGCGTGGGGCGATCCGCAGAGTCCCTTCTGGGCCGACACCGGCGATCCGAACAATCTCGCCTCCGGCTCGCCGATTCAGTCGCCGTGCACGAGCGGCTCGACGGCGCCCGACCGCGTGGTCTTCCTGGCGATCGACTGGGAGGTCCTGACCGAGCAGGGCTGGGTCGACTGGCTCGAGAAGGATCTCGTCGCCATCAAGCTCAAATACCCGAGCGTCCGGTGGATCGACATCATGCCCACCGTGCGCTGCCCGAACAATCAGATGTGCAATCCGCGCGCGAAGCCCGGCCCGGGCGCCAACGACGGCGCCGGGCCCGAGGACTGCTACATCCCCGCGTTCGAGGACGCCGCCATCGCGAGGGTTGTCGCCGCGCACGCCGACTCGGTGGGTCTGGGCCCGATCGTCGCCGCCACGATGTGCAACGGCGGCTACGGCGCGCACCTGACCGCCGCCGACGCCAAGCACGCCGCCATGGCGATCGGCGCCTTCTACGCCGCCCGCCCCTGAGGCGCGCGCCAGCCACCGCATCGGCAGCGGCGTGATTTTACGTCGTCGGCGCCCGGGGTCTGGTCCGATCGTCGCGATCAGTAGCGCAGGGTCCACAGAGCGTCGACGCCGCCGACGCCGGCGTCGCCGAAGATCGTCTCCACCATCCAGCGGCGGGTGACCCGGTACTCGACGTGCGCCTCGTTCTGGTTGGCGGTGTCGGGCGCGCCGAAGACGTGGGCGTACGACACGTAGATGCGATCGCTGATGTACTTGCCCAGCTCGACGCGCATGTCGGTGGCGCCGGTCGACTCGCCTTCCTGGTTGCGCACGTCGACGCTCTCGACGCGCAGGACGTCGAGGCCGATCTCGGGGGCGATCTGGTCGGCCAGGCGCGACAGCACGGCGGTCGCGACGGCGGCGGTGGGATCGAACGACTTCCCGGTCGAGGGCTGGCCGCCCGGCTGCCCGGTGAGGATCAAGCTGACGATCTGCGCCTGGTCATAGATGGGCGGGTCGCTGGTCAATTTCAGCTCCGGCTTTCGGGGCGTGCCCGTCAGCTGAACGACGACGCGCGCGTCGGAATACTGGCGCTGAAGGACGATGTCGAGGCGCGGGTTGAAGTCGGGCGAGCCGTCGAAGTTGACGTCGCCGCGATCGAAGTCGAAGCGCTGGCCCTGGATGTTGATGCGGCCGCGCCGGATGTGGATGCCGCCCGACAGCGTCGGAGCACCGGTGCGCGGGCCGCTCGGAACGCTGCCCAGCTTCAGGGTGCTGTCGAGCTCGATGTCCAGATCCTTGCCGCGCACGTAGACGGTCCCGGTGCGCACGCCGAGGTCGATCCGGCGCGGCGAGGCGGCGGCCGCGTCGGCGAGCTGGCGCTCCTCGGCGGCGCGCGCGGCCTCGTCGACGAAGCGGACGTCGTCATGGGCGCCGATCTTTTGCAGGTCGCGCCCGCCGCCGCCGCCCGGACCCTTGGGCAGCCAGACCTGCGCGCGCGGGATCTGGGCCGCGCCGCTGACGAGATCGCGGCGCAGGACCGCGTCGGCGGCAAAATCGCCGTCGACCAGGGCGCCGGTGCTGCCGGCGGCGGCGACGAGGAACCGGTGGGCGTGCCCGCGCAGGACCGCGCGGCGCGGCTGGAAGCCGTCCAGGCCCACCCAGCCGCTGGCGGACAAGGAGCCGGAGCCGGAGCGCATCTCGAGCGTGGTCAGATCGGCGCGCCCCGGCTTCAGCGTGGCGGCGACGCGGACGTCGCTGAACGTCGGCTGGCCGATCAGGCCCAGGCGGCCCTTGTCCACCGTCAAGCTGGCGTCGATCTGCGGCGCGGCCAGCGTCCCGCCGACGGTGGCCGACAGCTGCGCCTGGCCGGCGATCTCGCGCGCCGTCGCGACGAACGGACGCAAGAAGCGCAGGTCCAGGTTCTGTCCGCGTGCGGTCGCTTGCAGGCGATCGCCCGCCGCGCGATCGAGGGCGAGCGAACCAGTCAGCGTGCCGCCCGTCGCCTCGACGATGTTCAGCGTGGCGCTGACGCGGCCGCCGCCCGCCTGGCCCTGCAGTCGCACGTCGCGAAACGCCAGGTCGTCGACCTTGGCGCCGTCGATCTGCAGGTCGGCCGTGCCCGACGGGCGAGCCAGCGTGCCGGTGAGGTGCAGCTGGCCGGAAAGTTGGCCGGAGAGCCCCTTGAGCTCGTCGGTGAAATCGGCCAGCGAGGCCAGCGCGAAGCCGGGGATGCCGATCGTCGCCGTGACGGGGACGCGGCGAACGTCGGCCCCGTCGAGCAGGCGGCGCAGCTCGGCCGCCAGGCGCGCGTCGGCGGTCAGCACGCCGGCGTTGCGGATGCGCAGGACGGCGGTGGCTCGGACGGCTCCGGGTGGTGTCTCGACGGTCAGTGAGCCGCCCAGGCCGGGGATTGTCTTGAGGCGCGAATCGCGGCCGTGACCGCGGATGTTGCGATACATGACGTCGCGCAGATCGAACGCCAGGCGGGCGTCCGGATGGGCGATGTCGCCGTTGATGGTGGCGGATAGCGCCGCCACGCCGCCGCTGACGCCCTGGCGGCGCAGCGCCTTCTCGACCACTGGCAGCGTCTCCAGATGAACCTCGTTCGTGCGCAGGTCGACGTGAACGTCGCCGTGCTCGGCCAGGCGGGGCGGGCCGGCGCGCGGCACGACCAGCGGCAGATCGGCGTCGAGGCGCACCTGGGCGCGCGCGGCGGGCAGCGCGGCTTGCAGCTTCACCGCCGCGCGCTGGCGCGACAGCGACGCGTCGAGATCGGCGTCGACGGGGTTGAAGCCGTCGATGGCCGCCTGGCGCAGCGCCAGCGTCAACGCGGCGACGGGCCGCCGGCCAGCGGGCGCGAAGCGGTAAACACCGTCGCTGCGCAGATCGCCGGTGAAGCGAAAGCCGGCGCCGTGCACGGCCAGGCCCTCCCAGCGGACGGAGTCGCCGGGGCGAAAGCGCACGCGCGCCTGCTGTTTCAGGTCCAGCGTCTGCCGGTAGCGCGCGGTCGTGAAGTCCAGCGCCAGCGCCTGCAGAGCGACGTCGATCTCCGAGGGTGACAGCGTGCCGCGGGCGCGAAGGTTGCCGCGCACGCGCGGGCCGGCGACGGCGCCGTCGACGCGCAGGCGGCGGCGATCGCCCGTGGCGCTGAGCACGACGCTGTCGAGGGCCGGCGCCTCGCCGCCCAGGCGCACGCCGCGCGCGCGCACGGTCAAGTGGCCGGCGGGCAAGCGCACTGGATCGCGCACGTGCGCTTCCAGCGTGGCGCGGCCCACGCGGGCGGCGCCGGCGCGCAGCTGCGCCACCTGGCCGTGGGCGGTGACCTCGACGTCCGGCCAGGTCCCCTCGACGTGAACGGCCAGCGCCCCGCCACCGCGGATGTCGGGGAGCCGACCGGCGCCTCCGCCGGGTGGATGGGGCGGACGCCCTTCCAGCGTGGCGCGCAGATCGGCGGCGAGACGCGCGCCCTCACCCTCGCCGCTGGCGAGGACCGACACGCCGGCGCCGCGCGCGCTGGCCGACGAGAGGGTCCAGCGCGGGCCGTCGGCGCGGGCGACGACCCGCGCCGACTCGAGGTGGACGCCGGCCGCATCCGAAGGGGCGACGGTCAGCGCCAGCTGGGCAGCGGCGTCTTCGGCGAGCGGGA
>DATKEU010000025.1:0-2049 GCA_035544495.1 Polyangia bacterium
TCTTCATCCGGCCGCTGCTGGATATCCCGCGCGCGACGATCGAGGCCTACGTGCGGCGGCGCAGCCTGCCGGTGGTGACCGATCCGTCGAACGCCGACGGGCGGTTCGCGCGCGCCCGCCTGCGCCACCAGCTGCTTCCCATCCTGCGCCGGGAGAACCCCCGTCTGGCCGAGGCGCTGCTCGCCCTGGCGGCCGACGCGCGCCGGCTGACGGCGCCGGGTGGGTCGTCGTCGCCGGCGGCCGCGCCCGCGGAGCTCGGGTACGTCGGGCGCGCGGCGGCGGCGGCGGTCGCCGAGCTGCGCCGGCGCGGGGGTACCGGCTTCGTCGATGTGCGGGGTGGGAAGGTAAAGGTCGCCTACGGGCACACCACGCGGCTTCCCCCGGGCGCGCCCGCGCCGTTGGCGAGCGCTGGTTTGCGACCGAACGTCGCGGTCAGCATCGATCAGGACGGCATGTTTTCGCTCGATGGCGCCGCGGGCGTCGAGATCCGCACCGTTGCATCGGCGGCGGCGCCGTTCGCGGGCGCGGTGGCGGCGTTCGACGCCGACGAGCTGCGCGAGCCACTGGTGCTGCGCGCGCGGCGTCCGGGTGATCGCATGCGGCCGCGCGGCGGGCGTGGCAGCCGCAAGGTCTCCGATCTCCTCATCGATGCGAAGGTGGCGCGCGACCGGCGGCCGTCGCTGCCGGTGCTGGCCGCCGCCGACGGAACGATCCTGTTCGTCCCCGGGCTGCGCCCGTCCGAGGCGGCGCGCCCCACCGACGGGACGCGCCGCTGGCGCTTCGTTCGACCATTCGACCGCGTGGAGACAACCAGTGTTTGACGGTGGTGCCTTTGAAGGCAATACTTTCGACCATGCGATCCTAAAGTCGACCCTTTCTGTGGTCGATGCGGGTCACAGCCCCTCCTGAAAGGACATCGAGTGCGCCAAGGTCACAAGACGTTTCTGGTCTGGATCATCCTCATCTTCGCATTCGTGGTCGTCTGGCAGTTCCTGAACAGCCAGCGCCCGGAGGATCACCACCTGCCGTTCTCGATGTTCGTGGCGGACGTGGATCAGCACCCGGAGAAGTTCAAGGCAGGCGCGGCGATCCAGATCCGCAAGAACCAGGAGAGCGCGGAGTTCCGCGGCCAGTACGCCAACGGCGAGAACTTCGTCAGCACCGGCATCGTCAGCGAGAAGCTGCTCGATCGCCTGGACAAGGCCAAGCTGAACTACGAGGTGGTCAAGGAGAGCGAGAACAGCCTGTGGCAGCAGGTCTTCGTCACCTGGTTGCCGATGCTGGTCCTGGTGGTGCTGTTCCTGGTGTTCATGCGCCAGCTGCAGGTGGGCGGCGGAAAGGCGATGAGCTTCGGCAAGTCGAAGGCCAAGCTGCTCTCCGAGAACCAGCGCAAGATCACCTTCGTCGACGTGGCCGGCGTGGAAGAGGCCAAGGACGAGGTCGAGGAGATCATCGCGTTCCTCAAGGACCCGAAGAAGTTCACGCGCCTCGGCGGCCGCATCCCCAAGGGCGTTCTGATGATGGGCCCGCCGGGGACCGGCAAGACCCTCCTGGCGCGCGCCATCGCGGGCGAAGCGGGCGTGCCGTTCTTCTCCATCTCGGGCTCCGACTTCGTCGAGATGTTCGTGGGCGTCGGCGCCAGCCGCGTGCGCGATCTGTTCGAGCAGGGGAAGAAGAACGCCCCCTGCATCATCTTCATCGACGAGATCGACGCCGTCGGGCGCCACCGCGGCGCCGGGCTGGGCGGCGGCCACGACGAGCGCGAGCAGACGCTGAACCAGCTGCTGGTCGAAATGGACGGCTTCGAGTCGAACGACGGCGTCATCCTGATCGCCGCCACCAACCGCCCCGACGTGCTGGATCCGGCGCTCCTGCGCCCCGGCCGCTTCGACCGGCGCATCGTGGTGCCCCGTCCAGACGTCAAGGGGCGCACCGGCATCCTCAAGGTGCACACCAAGAAGACGCCGCTTGGCGGCGGTGTCGACCTGGACATCATCGCGCGCGGCACGCCGGGCTTCTCCGGCGCGGATCTCGAGAACCTGGTGAACG
>DATKEU010000026.1:0-3588 GCA_035544495.1 Polyangia bacterium
TGCTGTTGGTGGCCGCCCCGCTCGCGGGCTGCCGGAAGGGCGCGGGCGGGTCGTCGCCGGGCGCCGCGCCCCAGACCGAGGATCAGAAGACGCTGTATGCGCTCGGTCTGATGCTCGGACGCAACATCGCCGTCTTCAACCTGACCGACGACGAGCTCGCGTACGTGCAGACGGGGATGGCCGATCAGGTGCGGAAGCAGAAGCCGGCGGTGACGCTGGAGGCTTACGGGCCGAAGGTCGATGGCCTGGTGCGCGCCCGCCAGCAGGCCACTGTCGCCGCCGAGAAGGCGCGCGCCGGCAAGATCATCGAGGCCGCGGCCCGCGAGAGCGGCGCCATCAAGACGCCGTCGGGGATGGTCATCCGCTCGCTGAAGCCGGGCACCGGCCCCAGCCCCACCGACAAGGATCGCGTCAAGGTCCACTACGTCGGCACGCTGATCGACGGCACCGAGTTCGACAGCTCGATCAAGCGCAAGGAGCCGGCCCAGTTTCCGCTGAACGGCGTGATCAAGTGCTGGACCGAGGGGCTGCAGAAGATGAAGGTGGGCGAGAAGGCGCGCCTGACCTGTCCCTCGGACATGGCCTATGGCGACAGCGGCCAGCCCCCGACCATCCCGGGCGGCGCCACCTTGCTGTTCGACGTCGAGCTGCTCGACATCCTGAAATAGCGGCGCCTTCGCCGTTTTCTGCGGCCCGGCTCTTCACACTTCTTCACACGGGCGCGGCCTCGGCCTTAACACGCGGGAACCATCCTTCTCTTCGGAAGCAATCAACGCTTCGAAACGGAGAGATGACCATGATCGGATGTGTTCTGGCGACCCTGGGGGTCATTGGCCTGGCGAAGGTGGCGCACGCGCGCCGTTACGGATGTTACGCCGGGCCCTGCGGCGGCGGTTTCTGGCGCCGCCATCACCACGGCTTCGGCCGTTTCCACCACTGCGGCTGGCACCACGGCGGGCCCACCGGAGGCGACTTCGATGACGACTTCGGTCCGGGCAGCGGCGCTGGCCACGGGCGGTTCTTCCTGCGCGGCGCGCTGGATTCGCTGGAGATGACGCCCGCCCAGGAGCGCGTGGTCTTCGCCGCCTGGGAGGAGATGCGCGACGCGGGCCGCGAGCTGCGTGGCGAGCTGCGCGCCTCGCGCAAGGACATCGCCGCCTCCTTCCGCAAGCCGGTCCACGACGAGGTGCTGTTCGGCGAGCTCTATGCCCGCCACGACCGCGCCCTGGAGGCGCTGCGCAAGGCGTTCGTGGGCGCGACCGCGAAGGTGCACGAGGCGCTGGATGAACGCCAGCGCGCCCGCCTGGCCGACCTCATCGAGTCGGGGCCTCGCGTCGGGCGGGGTTTCTATCGGCCGCGCTGGAGCTGGTAGAGTCGAGCGCCTTGTCCCTGCGCGTCCTTTGCATCGACGACGACAGCCGCCTCTATGAGCTGCTGGCCAGCTACCTGGGACCGAACGGCGTCACGCTGGTTCACGCCGCCGACGGTCGCCAGGGGCTGGCCGCGCTGGAGGGGGGCGTCTTCGATGCCGTGCTGCTGGACGTGATGATGCCGGGGATGGACGGCATCGAGGTCTGCCGGCGCATCCGCGCCAAGAGCCGCATCCCCATCATCATGCTGACCGCCAAGGGCGACGAGACCGATCGCGTGGTGGGCCTGGAGATCGGCGCCGACGACTACGTGCCGAAGCCCTTCTCGCCGCGCGAGCTGCTGGCCCGGCTGCGCGCGGTGCTGCGGCGGTCGGCGCCCGAGGCGACGCAGCCGGTGCTGACGGTGGGCGACATCGCCGTCGAGGTGGCTTCGCGCGAGGTGCGCGTCGCCGGCCAGCCGGTCGAGCTGACCGGGATCGAGTTCGACATCCTGCTGGCGCTGGCGCGACGCCCGGGGCGCGTCGTTCCCCGCGACACGCTGCTGGAGCAGGCCGGGCGCCAGGACGTCGCCGTCGGCGATCGCACCGTCGACGTTCACGTCTCGCACCTGCGGCGCAAGCTCGGCGACGACCCGCGCGCCCCGCGCATCATCAAGACGGTGCGCGGCGTCGGGTACGTGCTGACGCGCGAGAGCGCCGGATGAGCCGCGCCGATCGTGACGGCGACCGGCGGCGCCGCCACCGCCGGCATCACCACGGCGGGCACTGGCATCGCCACCTGCCCGTGATCGACGCCAACGTTCCGGGTGGCTTGCATCCCCACTGGCGGCGGCACCACCGCTGGCGGCACTACTTCGGCGCTCACCTGCACCGCCGCATCTTCATGTGGTTCGGCGCCGCCATCTTCGCCACCACGCTGCTGGGAATGGTGTTCCGCCGGATGTCGAGCGGCGGCGGGCACCGCGCGCTGTTCACGCTGCTGGTCATCGGCGGCGTGGTGTGGCTGGTGGCCGGCAAGATCGCCCGGCGCATCGCCCAGCCGCTGTACGAGCTGGTTCACGTGGCGCAGGAGATCGGCGCCGGCCGGCTGAAGACGCGCGCCCGCGTACCACCCTGGCACATCGGCGAGATCGCCGTCCTGGCCCAGGCCGTGAACGACATGGCCGATCGGATCGAGCGCCAGATCGCCGATCAGCGCGAGCTTCTGGCGGGCGTCTCGCACGAGATCCGCACGCCGCTGGCCCGCATCCGCGTCCTGCTGGAGCTGGCGCGCGCCGGCGCGCTGGACGCCCGGGGCGCCCACACCGTCGACGAGCTCGAGCGCGAGGTGCTGGAGATCGACGCCCTGGTGGGCGAGCTCCTGGCCAGCGCCCGCCTCGACTTCGCGGCGCTGACGCCGCGGCCGCTCGACGGCGGCGAGGTGGCGCGCCGGGCCCTGGAGCGCGCGGGGATCCCGGCCGGAAAGCTGTCGGTCGAGGCGACCGACGCCGGGTTCGCCGGCGATCCGACGCTGATGGCGCGCGCCCTGGCCAACCTGATCGACAACGCCCGCAAGCACGCCGGCGGCGTCGAGCGGGCGCGCGTGCGCGCGGAGCCGGGGTTCGTTCTGTTCGACGTCGAGGATCGCGGCCCGGGATTTCCCGCGGCCGGCGCCGGGTCGCCGGCGGAACGCCCCGTCGGATCGCTGGGCCTTGGTCTGGTACTGGTCCGACGCATCGCCGACGCCCACAAGGGCCGCCTGGAGATCGCCAACCGCGCCGAGGGGGGCGCCCGCGTGACGCTGGTGGTCGCGGTCGGGGACGCCGGCGGCGCGCCTGCTGTCGCGTGATCGCGGGCGTCGCACGGCTTTGGGTGCGGGGCGCTTCCGGGCTATTCTTTGCTTGGATGCGGCGAACCTTCTGGGTCACCGGCGCTATCGCGGTCGTGCTTGCCAGCCCGAGCGCCGCCCGCGGACGCGAGAAGAAACCGAAGACCGCACCCGCCAAAACCAGCAGCTGCGTCCCCGCCGACGCGGCGACGATCTGGTGGTCGCCGCGGGAGCCCGGCCCCGGCGCCCCTTTGCGCATCCTGGCCGTCTCGGAGACCGCGCGCGAGGGGAGCCTGCAGGTGCGCGCGCCCGACGGCACCGCCACGGCGCCCGCCGCCACGCTGCGCGGCGGCCCGCCGTTCAGCCTGGCCCTCGAGATCGACAAGGCCGCCGCCGGCACGTACGAGATCGC
>DATKEU010000027.1:0-2235 GCA_035544495.1 Polyangia bacterium
TGGCCGATCCGATCATCGTCACCTTGACCGGCGCCGGCGCCCCCGAGCGCCCGCGTGTCGCCGGGGAGGAGGAGGACCGCGGCGGCGCCAGCCGGTTTTATCTCGGCGTGCAGGTCGGCACCGGATTCGGATGGATGACCGGCTATGGCGAGGTGAACGTCAACGACAAGGTCGATCCTTCGGGGTTCGCGATGGCGCAGCTCGGGCACCTGGCGCCGGAGCTGGGCATCTTCGTCAAGCCGAACCTGATGGTGTCGGTGCAGGGGCGTTTCCAGCTGGTCACGGGCGCGACGCCGCTGCCGCTGCCGATGGTCGACAAGACCGACCCCCGATATCAAGCGGTGTCGACAGCGTGCGGGGGCGACTACCTCTGCTCGCCGGCCAACGGCGCGATCGCGGTCCTTGCGCGCCTGACGTACTTCTTCGGCGGTCAGGCGCCGGTGCGCCCGTTCGCCGGCCTGTCGGCGGGCGGCGGGTACATCCGCCACGTGGCGCCCTTCAAGACGCAGGCAAAATGCGGGTCCAAGGGTGACGAGGTCTGCGTGGACACCGTCGCTGCAGGTCCGGTGCTTTTCGGCCCCGACGGCGGGATCCTGTACGCGTTCTCCAAGCACATCGGCCTGGTTCTGGGCGTGAACACCCAGTTCGCCGTCTCGCACTTCACGTTCAACGTCGACGTGAATGCGGGCCTCGCTGTGCAGCTTTGAATTCGGAACCCTAAGAGGGTTCCGAACCTCCCGCGATGAGCTACGGCCGGCGAAGCCGGCCTGCGGTCGACGCGTTTTGATTCAGAAACCTCGGAGGGTTCCGAGCGCGGAGCCCTCGCTCAGGTCTTCTCGGGCTCCCACAGCGGCTCGGGCTCCTCGTACAGGCGCGAGGCGTGCCGGCTCATCACGAAGAGGGCGTCGGAGAGGCGGTTCAAGTAGGGAAGGGCGTGCACGCTGACCTCGTCGGTGCGCATCAGCGTGACCATGTGGCGCTCGGCGCGGCGGCAGACGGTGCGGGCCAGGTGCAGAAACGAGGCGACGGCGCCGCCGCCCGGCAGGATGAAGCTGCGCAACTCGGGCAGGCTTTCGTTCCAGCCGTCGATCTCGCCTTCCAGCGCCTCGACGTGGCGCGCCTCGATGACCGGCTGCTTCGGGTGGCGGTGCGCGGGCGTGGTGGCTAGCTCGCTGCCGAGGTTGAAGAGCTCGTTCTGGATCCGGCGCAGCACGACATCCAGGTCGACGGCGCCCTCGGGCGCGCCCGGCGCGCGCAGGGCGGTGCGCGCCAGGCCGATGCAGGCGGACAGCTCGTCGACGGTGCCGTAGGTCTCGATGCGGGGCGAGTTCTTGTCCACCTTCTCGCCGCTGGCCAGGCGGGTCTGCCCGCCGTCGCCGGTCTTCGTGTAGATCCGATTGAGCCTCACCATGACGGCGTATATACCGTGGATCAGATGCTGTTCGAACCGCGCCCGCGCGCGATCCTGCTGGACGTTGGCTTCACCCTGACCTTTTGCGACGGGCGGCAGATCGCCGCGCACGCCGGTTCGGCCGGCGTCACGCTGGCGCCGTCGGCCATCGAGGCCGCCGAGCAGCGGCTGCGCGCCGAGCTGCGCGAGACCCCGGGCGTCGTCCACCGCACGCACGACGACGGCGGCAACCGCTACCTGGGGCGGCTGTTCCGGCGCACGCTGCAACTGGCCGGCTATACCGGCCCCGACGATGCGCTCGAGCGCGCGGTCGAGGTCGTGCTCCGCAAGCACCTCGAACAGAACGTCTGGTGCCGCGTCGGCGACGGCGTGCGGGGGGCGCTGGAACGGCTGCGCGCCGCGGGCTTTCGCCTGGCCGTGGTCTCGAACAGCGAGGGGACCGTCGAGGCGATGCTGGAGGCCGTCGGATTGCGCGCGCTGCTCGAGACCGTCGTCGACTCGGCCGTGGTGGGCGTCTGCAAGCCTGACCCGCGCATCTTTCAGATCGCGCTCGACCGTCTGGGCGTGGCAGCGGCCGACGCGGTGATGGTGGGCGATTCACCGTCGGCCGACGTGGCCGGCGCGCGCGCGGTGGGCGCGCGCGCCGTGCTACTCGATCCGTGGAACCTTTACCCCTCCCTGGACGCCCCGCGCTTTCGCGACCTGGGGGCGTTCACGGACGAGGTGCTGGCGGTAAACAGAAGCGACTAGGCGAGCGAGTCCTTGGCGGCCTTGAGGGGGCGAGCCTTCAGCACCTTGCGGGCGGGCTTGGCCTTGATGGTGAT
>DATKEU010000028.1:0-23302 GCA_035544495.1 Polyangia bacterium
CGGTAGGGGCCGTCGTGGGCCAGCAACTCGGCGTGTGTGCCGCGCTCGACGATGCGGCCGCCTTCGATCACCAGCACCTGGTCGGCGTGCTCGATGGTGCTCAATCGGTGGGCGACGACGAAGCTGGTGCGTCCGGCCAGCAGCTTCGCCAGCGCGCGCTGCAGCCGCCGCTCGGTCAGGCGATCGACGGCGCTGGTCGCCTCGTCCAGCATCAGCAGGCGCGGGTTCGCGAGCATGGCGCGCGTGAAGCAGACGATCTGCCGCTGGCCCGCCGACAGGGCGCTGCCACGCTCGCCCACCGAGGTCAGCCATCCCTGCGGCAGGCGTTCGATCACGTCCAGCACGCCCAGCGCGCGCGCCGCCTCCGCCACCTCGGCGTCGCTGGCTTCCGGCCGCGTCAGGCGCACGTTGTCGATGACGGTGCCGGTGAACAGGAAGTTGCTCTGCAGGACGTTGCCCATCTGCCGCCGCAGCGACGTGCCCGTCACCTCGCGCAGGTCGACGTCGTCGATCCAGATCTCCCCGGCCGTGGGCAGGTGCACCTTGGCGATCAGCGACAGAATGGTGCTCTTGCCGCTTCCGGTCGGTCCCACCAGCGCCACCGTCTGCCCTGGCTCGGCGACAAGGTTGATGTCGTGCAGGACCGGGCGCGCGGGATCATAGGCGAACGACACGTTCTTCATCACCACCCGCCCGCCCAGCGGCGGGATGTTGCGCGCCCCCGGCGCGTCGACCGGCGGCAGCCGCATATCCAGCAGAGAGAAGACCCGCTCGGCGCCCGCCATTGCCGTCAGCGCCTGGTTGTATTGATTGCCGAGGATGGGGATCGGGCTGAAGAAGAAGTTAGCCAGGAAAAAGAACTGCACCATGGCGTCGAGGCGAATGTGTCCGCTCAGCGCCTGATAGCCGCCCACGATCAGCGCCACCGACAGGAACAGCTGGCCGTTCAGCTCCAGCAGCGGCAACAGCAGGGCGGAGCTGCGCGTGGCGCGCATGTTGTACTCGCCGTGATCGGCGGCCAGCGTGGCGAACATCTCGGCGTTCACCGCCGCGCGCGCATAGGCCTGCGTGACCCGCACGCCCGCGATCGACTCGGCGACGGTGGCGGTGACGCGCGCGAAGCTCTCCTGCAACGCCCGGTACGCGCGCACCATGCGGGCCTGGAAGTGCCGCACCACCAGCCCCAGCGTCGGCACCATCACCGCCACCAGCAGGAACAGCAGCCAGTCGTAATACAGCATGAACCCGGCGGCGATCACCATGCCGCCGAGCTGCACGGAGCTGACGAAGACCACGTCCTGAATGCCGATGCGCACCGCCTCCAGATCCGACGTGACCCGGCTGATCAGGCGTCCGGTCTGCGTCCCCTGGAAGAAGCTCATCGGCTGCGCCAGGATGTGGCGGTAACAGGCGGCGCGGAGATCGTGCAGCACCGCCTCCCCCAGCTCCAGCGCCAGGCGCGCCCGGTAGCGAAACACCAGGGCCGTGCTCAGCACCAGCGCGGCCAGCCCCACGATGCCCGACACCAGGCCCCACCGGTCGTGGCGCGCGATCGGCCCGCTGATGATCGCCGCCGTCGCCCACCCGATGATCGGCAGCTGCGCCGCCCGCGCCACCACCAGCAGGGTCAGGATGTTGCGCTTACGCGCGTAGGGGATAGTGAACGCGTACAGGCGCCGCACCAGCCCTCGATCGAGGGGCCGCTGCGTCGGCCCCGACCCCTCGCCCCGCAGCGGCATGTGCACGATGGCCTGCCCGCCCGTGATGCGATCCTTGACCACCCCCAGGCCGTCGTCCTTCTTCACGCTCGGATCGCTCCGCTCTGGGCCGCACGCGACGATGCGTCCGGGTGGTGGTCGTCGGCCCCATCTCCCAGCAGCGCGGGCAGCCGGCCGCCCGCGCGCGCCGACAGCTCGGCGAAGGTGCCCCGCTCGACGATGCGGCCCGCCTCCAGCACCAGGATGACGTCCGCCCGTTGCAGCAGCGCGGGGGCGTGCGTGGCCACGAACGTGGTGCGCCCGTGCATCGTCTCGGCCAGCGCCGACCAGATGTCGCGCGCCGTCTCGGCGTCGACGGCGGCGGTGGGATCGTCCATCAGCAGGATGCGCGGCTGGCGCAGGATCGCGCGCGCCAGGCCCAGGCGCTGGCGCTGGCCGCCGGACAGGTTGGCGCCCGATTCGCCCAGCACGGTGTCATAGCCGTGGGCCAGGGCGCGCACGAAATCGTCGGCGCCGGCGATGCGGGCGGCCCGCTCGACGTCGGCGCGCGGCGCCTCGGGCCAGCCGTAGGCGATGTTGGCGGCCACGGTGTGGCTGAAAAGAAAGCTGTCCTGGAACATGACGCCGATCTGCCGGCGCAGCTGATCCAGGTCCAGCTCGCGCAGGTCGACGCCGTCGATGCGGATGATCCCGCGCGTGGGATCGAAGAAGCGCGGGATCAGGCCGAGCAGCGTGCTCTTGCCGGCGCCCGCCGGGCCGAGCAGCGCCACGCAGCTGCCGGGCCGCGCGTCGATGTCGATCGCCTCCAGCGCCGGCCGCCGCCCCTGGCCGTAGGCGAAGGTCACGCCCTCGAACTGCACCGCGCCCGCCATCCCGTCGGCCGCCGGCAGCGCGCGCGGCGCGGGCGGGCTCTCGATCTCGACGGGCGTGTCCAGCACCTCGAAGACGCGGCGGGCGCCGATCAGGCTCTCTTGCAGCGTGTTCACCACCGTCGCCATGTTCGTCACCTGCGTCGAGAACTGCTGCAAGAGGCCCGCGAACACCACCAGATCACCCAGCGACAGCGCGCGCCGGAACACCAGCGAGCCGCCGTAGGCCAGCAGCACGATCACGTTGACCTGGGTCAGAAGCCCGATGGCGGGCGAAAACAGGCTGATGTGCCGGAAGATGCGCTGCTGCCCGTCGCGCACCAGGCGGTTGCGGCGGTTGAGATCGGCCTCGAGGATCTCCTCGGCGGCGAACCCGCGCACCACCGCCATCCCCTGGATGCTCTCTGACATGCGCAGCACCAGGTCGTCCATCTGCGCGCGGTTGGCGGCGTACGCCGGCTGCACCCGCCGCGAAAACACCATGGTGGTGATCAGCAGCAGCGGCGTCGTGGCCAGGCACCACAGCGTCAGCCCGACGTTGTGGCGCAGCATGTACCCGAGGTAGAGGCCCAGCGACATCAGCATGATGAGGCTCTGGATCAGCACCAGATCGACGAACGACCGCACCGCCTGCACGTCGCTGGTGGTCCGGTTCAGCAGCGCGCCGCTGGCGTTGCCGTCGAAGAACCGAAACGCCAGGCGCTGCATCTTGCCGAACACCTGCGTGCGCAGGCTGGGGACGATCTCTCCCTGCACCAGGCGGTTGACGCTGACCGCGTAGAGAATGTTGAAGTACGCCCGCATCCCGGCCGCCAGCAGCGCCGCGCCGCCGAGGATGATCACCAGCAGCATCGGCGACGCGCCCGCCGGCGGCGACCAGCCGAGCGGCCAGGGCGGGGCCGGCGCCGCCTCGTCCAGCGCGTGCCGGACGACGTCGATGGCCAGGCCGCCCAGCGCCAGGCCCCCCATGCCCAGCAGCAACAGCGCCACCTGCAGGCCCAGCGCCGCCAGGCACTGTCGCCGGTAGCTCCAGGCCAACCGCCAGAGCCGTCCGAGCACACGGGCGGTGGAAAGCGGAGGCGGCGCTGGCACGGTCACCTAGAATAGCAGCGGGGGAGGCCGCTCGACGAGACGGCGATGATTCGCCCGTCGCCATTGACCAGTCGCGCCGTCGCCCTTATGGTGCGGACCATGGGCCGTATCCCCGTGGCTCTCTTCTCCCTCTCGGTTCTGGGCATGATGACTGCTACTGCCGCTCTCGCCGGTGAACGCAAGGACATCCCGGACAAGTACAAGTGGAACCTGGCCGATCTCTACCCGTCGGAGGAGGCCTGGTTCAAAGCCAAGGATGCGGCCGCCGCGCGCATCCCGGAGCTCGGCAAGCACCGCGGCCAGCTGGGCAAGTCCGCGGCGGGGTTGCTGGCGGCGCTGCAGTTGATGTTCGACGTCGATCGCGACCTGTCGCGCCTGTCAGTGTACGCAAGCTCGCTGTCCGACGAGGACGTCCGCGCGGCGCGCCCGCGCGAGATGAAGCAGACGGCCGAGGAGCTGGCCACGCAGTTCTCGGCCGCGAGCTCCTGGCTGCGTCCGGAGATCCTGACCCTGGATCCGGCCAAGGTTCGCAAGTGGCTGGCGCAAGAGCCGAAGCTTGGCCCCTACCGCATGTTCATCGAGGAGACGCTGCGCCGGAAGCCGCACACGCTGTCGGCGGGCGAGGAGCGCGTGGCCGCCGAGGCGGGCGAGGTCGAGCGGTCCGGTGGCGAGGTGCACGGCGTGCTGTCGAACGCCGATCTGCCGTATCCGACGATCAAGCTGTCGACGGGCGCGGAGGTGCGCCTGGACGCCTCGGGGTACAGCCTGCACCGGCAGGCCCGCAGCCGCGCCGATCGCGAGAAGGTGTTCTCGGCGTTCTTCGGCGCGCTCAAGACCTACGAGCGGACCATGGGCGCGACGCTGGCGGCCGGGGTGAAGGCGCACGTCTTTGAAAAGCGCATCCGGCACTTCGGGTCGTCTCTGGAGGCGGCGCTGTTTCAGGACAACATCCCCACCACCGTCTACAAGCAGCTCCTGGCCGACGTGCACCGCACGCTGCCGACGCTGTACCGCTATCTCGGGCTGCGCCAGCGCATGCTGGGCCTCGATGTCCTGCGCTACCAGGATCTCTACGTGCCGCTGGTGGCCAGCGTGGACATGCACTTTGGCCCCGACGAGGCGCGCGCGGTCGTGCTGGACGCGCTGGCGCCGCTGGGCAAGGAATACACGGACACCCTGCAGAAGGGCTTCGAGAGCCGGTGGACCGACTATCTGCCGTCGACGGGCAAGCGTTCGGGCGCGTACTCCACCGGCGTCTACGGCGTTCACCCGTATCAGCTGCTCAACTTCAACGGCCGTTACGAGGACCTGACCACGCTGGCGCACGAGTCGGGACACTCGATGCACACCTTCCTGTCGCACGGCGCGCAGCCGTACGCGACGGCGGACTATCCGATCTTCGTGGCCGAGGTCGCCTCGACGCTGAACGAGAACCTGCTCATTCATTACATGCTCGGCCGGGCCAAGGACGACGGCACCCGTCTCTTCTTGCTGGGCACGCTGCTGGACGGCCTGCGCACCACGCTGTTCCGCCAGACTCAGTTCGCCGAGTTCGAGCTGGCATTTCACGAGCAGGCGGAGGGGGGGCAGCCCCTGACCGGCGAGAATCTATCCGCCCTGTATCTCAAGATTGCCCGCGACTATTACGGGCACGACAAGAAGATCTGTCAGGTCGACGATTTGCTGGCCATCGAGTGGGCGTACGTGCCGCATTTTTATTACGACTTCTACGTATATCAATACGCCACCAGCATGGTCGCCTCGACCTCGCTGGCGCGCGCCATTCGCGAGGAGGCCAAATCCGGGGGGACGGCCCATCGCGACGCGTACCTGAAAATGCTGCGCTCGGGCAGCTCGCGTTACGCCATCGATCTCCTGAAAGAGGCGGGCGTGGACATGACCACCTCGGCGCCTTTTGACGCGGCCATCGCCGAAATGAACGCTACGATGGACGAGATGGAGGATATCTTGAAGCGGCAGGCGAAGCCGGCCGCCCCGAGCCCGAAGCACTGATCCGAGGCCAGCTCCGGTGACCCGGCGCGCTCGTCAGCGGGCCCGTCCGCTGCTACTCTCGACACAGAACGGATTTCCCCCCATGCAACAAGACGGACCACGGTTGCCTGCGCTCTGTTCGATGCTGCTCGCCGGCGTGCTGGCGGCCCCCGCCTGCACGTCACCCTCGGCGCTGCACCCTGTGACCGGCACCGGCGGCGCCAGCGACAGTGGTGGAAGTGGTGGTCATGGAAGTGGTGGAAACGGCGGCGGCGGCGCGCCGGGATCGGGCGGCATGGTCGACTCCGGGATGGTGTTCGACGGCACGTTTTGTTCGCTGGGCACGCCGGTGCCGAACGCCAAGCTCCCGAGCGGCTTCTGCGCGCGCCTCTACACCAAGCTCGCCGAGCCGCGCACGCTGGCCCTGGCCCCGAACGGCGACATCTTCGTCGGGGCGCCCTCGGACTCGCCTCCGGGCGGCGCCAGCGGCGGCCCGGGCGCCATCGTCGTGTTGTCCGACGACAACCACGACGGCATCGCCGAGCAGTCGACATTTCTCTCGGACGGGAACAACGTCCACGGCCTGGCCATCGGCGGCGGATATCTCTATTTCACGCGCGGTGATTTCCAGATGGGCGCCACCATGGTCGGCGCCGACGTCTGGCGAACCCCCTACACGACCGGCCAGCGCAAGGAGGTCGGCCCGCGCGAGGCGCTGCACCTGCCGACGAGCTTTGGCGACGGCGGGCGCTGGACGCACGGACTGGCGCGCTCTCCGGTGGGCGGACAGGTCATCGTGTCGCGCGGCGAGTATGGATCCTGCGGCAACTCGATGGGCGGCGAGATCAGCCGTGTCGAGACCGGCGGCGCGCTGACCACCCTGGCGGCCGCGTTCCGCAACCCGATGTACCTGCGCTGTCACTTCACCGACGAGGTGTGCGCCGCCACCGAGCTCGGCGAGGATCTGGCCACGGGGGCGGTGGAGAAGTTTCTCATCGTCAAGATGGGAACCAACTATGGATACCCGTGTTGCTTCGACCGCAACATGCCGAGCTCCAGCGCCGACGCCACCCAGTGCGCCGCCGTGACGCCGGAGGAGGCATCCTTCCCTCTCAGCCAGACGCCGTTCGGCTTCGACTGGGAGCGGGGCCTGTGGCCCGAGCCGTACCGCAACGGCATCTTCGTGGCGTTGCACGGCAGCGCGTACAGCAACCCTCCGTGGGAGGGCGCGCGGGTGGTGTTCGCGCCCGCCAGCTCGACGACGCACGCTCCGATGGGTGATTGGCGGGCGTTCATGGACGGCTTCGCGAACTACAACGGTGATCTCCTCAAGCGCCCCAGCGACATCGTGTTCTCGCCCGACGGCCGTATGTTCATCGCCGACGACGAAGGAGGACTGATCTATTGGGTCGCCCCGACGTCCCTGCCCGCGCCGCAGTGAAGCGGCGTCGTCTTCGTCTCTGCGCGGGTGCCGCGATCCTGATCGCCGGCTGCGGGGGCGGCTCCACGCCGGCACCAGCCTCGGTGATGGACGGTGTGCAGGTGGTGCCGGCGGCGGTCGCTCGGCAAGGGCAGACGGGCGCGGTGCTGACGCTGACGCGCGCGTCGGGCGGCCTTGCTCACCCGGCCGCGATCGATCTCGGTGATCTGTCGGCGGCGGTCGGCGCGGGCAGCGACGATCGCCATCTGGTGCTGAACCTGACCGTGCCGCACGGGGCAGCGCCAGGCAAGCGGGTCCTGACCGTGACCACGCCCGCGGGCGACGTGCGGATTCCCGACGCGATCGAGGTCAGCGCCATCACCGTCGACCCGGCGGGGGCAGACGAAAACGCCGGCAGCGCGGTGGCGCCGTTTCGCACGCTGGCCAGAGCGGTCGCGGTCGCGGGCCCGGGCGATCGCATCACGGTGCTCGACGGTACCTACGGCGCCGACAGTGGCGAGACCTGGGGCTATCAGACTCCCGACGATCTGGTGATCGGCGGCGCGTCCGCCACCGGGGCGCGTCTCCTTGGAACGGCGGAGGTGGCGTTCCGGGCCGGACACAACCTGACCTTGCAGTCGCTGCAGATCGAAGGCTTCACCAGCGCCGTCCTCGCCGACAGCGCGGGTGCGTCGCTGACCATCACGGGCGGCGAGCTGCAAGCCGCCGGCAGCGCCATCGTCCTAGGTCCAAGCTGCGCGGCCTGCGGTCTGCGCGTCGATGGCACGGCCATCGCCACCGCCGGCGACGACAGCCACGCCATCGACCTGCCGACCGGAACGCGGGGAGCGCGCGTGACCGTCGCCGGCGCCGTCCTGAACGGCGACATCTACGTCGACGATCTGGGCTCGACGGTGAGCGTGACCGATACCAGCATTCGCGCGAACTCCGGCAACAATGGAATCTTCTTCAACGGCGGCACGCTGGCCGTCAGCAAGTGTCAGATCGCCGCCCACGTGCCGTTCTATGGCGTGCAGCTTCAGGATGGGGCGATGGCTCTCTCGAACCTCACCATCGACGGCGGCACTTACGGCATCTATCACTCAGCCGGAACAGCCAAGCTGCGCGCCACCACCATCCAGAACTTCAGCTTCGTCGGCTACTATCTCTCGACCGGCGATCTGGATCTCGGCACGGGTGACGACGCGGGCGGCAACGTGTTCGTCGCGCCCGATCAAGGCTATGGGCTCTATGTGGCCCGCCTGGGCGTCGCCAAGCCGGTCACGTCCAGCAACAGCAGCTTCAATGGCCAGACCCCGCCCGCCGGCGAGCTCACGGGCGCCGTGGACCTCAAGGGCCACTTCTTCATCAACGTCGGCGAAGTGGTCTCGTTCTTCGTGAGATAGTTCGCGCGATGCCGCTGAAGGTGAAACGGATCGACGTGCGCCGCTTCGAAGAGGCCGGGGCGCAAGGCAAGATGCAGAAGATCGGCCTCTTCGAGACCGAGCGGTTTTTCTGCGACGTCTATTGCCTGCTGCCGGGGCAGGCGCAGAAGCCGCACGCCCACGTCGGAGCCGACAAAGTCTATGTGCTCTTGGAGGGGACCGTGACTGCCACCATCGGCGATGATCAAGTGTCTCTGTCGGCGGGCGACTGCGTGCTGGCGCCGGCCGGCACAGCGCACGGCATCAGCAACGGCGGCACCAGCCCGGCAGCCTTGCTGGTCTTCATGGCGCCGCGGCCCTGACTTCAGGCGTGAACGAGGCGCGAGCCAGGCCGCCGTCAGTTAGTTATCAGCGCGGGACCAGGCCCGAAGTTGGCAACTGCCAGGTCCCGTTCGAGGGGCCGAAGCCGACCGCCAGGCGCCCCAGCGATCCGGCGTCGAACCAGACTGTCCCCTCCAGCCGGTAAGGAATGGTGAATGTGGGCGAGCGGCCCGCTTTCAGGTCGTCAATCGATTGCGCGGCCAGCTGGCGCATCGCCGCCAGCATGGGTTCGGGGCCGAACGAGAAGCGCACGGTGACCTCCAGCTGCGAAGCGGCCGCGACCTGCGGCGCCGCGAACGTCAGGGGCTGGCCGGCCGCCAGCGACACCCCCGCCGCCAGCAGCAGCCCACCCGCGGCGCTGGCGAAATCCGAAAGCGAGCGAACGTCGCGTGCCGACGCTTCGCAGGCACCCGGCGGCGGTTGCGTCGAACAGGCCGCCCGCGCGTCCGGGCACAATTGAAAACAAGCCGAGCCGAGCTTCTGGTTCTGGGCCGCCGGAAAGACCGTCACCCCGGCGAGGATCGTCGAAAGCGGCAGCGGCACCTGATTGGGGTTGCTCACTTTGAACCGCAGGTCGAAGGCGATCGCCAGCTCGGCCGGAGTGGGCGGGGGTCCGAACAACCCCTGACAGATGGCGGCCGCGCCGCCACGGACGCCGAAGGGATCAGGGACGACCTGCGGGCAGTAATGCGCCGCCAGCAGCCGTTCCGCCGGCGTGCGCGCCAGTGTGGCCCCCTCGAATGTGATGCTGGGGGGCTGCAGCGCTGGTGCCGTTGGAAGCTGGAAATTGGCCAGCTCCGCACAGGACGACATCAAGGACGCTGTCGCCAGCGTCAACCAACGCAGGAGATTTTTCACGGCCAGACTTTGCCAGTGTCCGGAGGGCAAATCCACCCGATCGCGTCGACGGAATCGCGCTCCGATCGAGGAGGGCAGGGCCCGCGGGTTCCCGGTGGGCGCCCGGCCGTTCAGGAGACAGGTTGCCGCGACTGCCGCTAGGCGCGCAGCAGCTTGTCCGCGAGCTTGATCGCCTCTGCGGGGCCCTTCTTGTTGCGAACGGCCTGCACGCGCGCCCGGTCGCGTCCCTTCAGGGAGCGCAGCCGTCCGATGTACTGGCCGTGCAGTCGACGTCCGTCGGACACAGCGCGCGGGCGTCCCAGGGCGCGCAGCGCCGAGCCTGGGGGGCGTCCGCGGCGGCCACTGCCCGGGGGACGGCCGGGGCCACGCTTGACGGCACCGCCGCCGGAGAAGGCGCCGAGGATGGCGGCGCGCGCGCGCTCAGTGGCTTCTGCCTGGATGAGCGCAACAATTTGTGATGTGAAGTCCTGAACGAGAGTGGTGATTTCGACTGACATGAGCCAGGAACCTACCCGAACAATCGACAAATAGCGAGGCCCGATTAAAAAAAACCGACACTTGAATCAAGCGGGGTGACCTGACGTGTCACCCTTGGTCGCACATCCTGGGCCCACAATGACGTCATATCCACAGGCGGCAAACCGACACACTGAGAGCGGCGCCACCGAGTTGGTTGCGACCAAACCCCGAGATCAAAACGTCGAGAGAGAGCGTCGCCGCCAGCCGCCAGACATCGGCGATCGGAACGATCGCTCCCCCGCCCGCCGTGACCAGTGACTGAGCGCTGCCGTCGATGATTTTCCCGTCGGTGGCGGTTCGGCTGGACCCCTGCGTCTGTCCGTTCAGGAACAAACCGGCGCTGATGTGATTTCCCAGCACGTAGCCGCCACTGAGCACGCCCGTCCAGCGGGGTGAAAATGACTGCTGCACACCGCCTTCGTTGCGAGGAACTCTTTGCGCGATCCACCCGTCGAACGAAACAAACCAGGACCCGGCAATCTGTTGAAGGTTAACTCCAACTGTTCCTTCAAAAGTGCCAGTGCCGGTGGCGTCCGCGGCCAGCGAATCAGACGCCTCCGACACGGAGCGCCCAGTGGGAATGCTGACTCCAATTTGCCAGGTGATTCCCGGCCAGATCGGGTGTTCTCCGGGCAGTAGCCATGTGTATCGGCCACTGAGGTTCAGATCGCCCACGCCGCCGCCCCATGAGAAATATCCAGGGATGGTCCGTCGGGACTGCACAATGGGAAGGAAGAAAGCCACCTGCCCGCTGACGCCGACACGGACAGCCGCGAACAGATCCTCGGCGACATCGAGGTCGCCAGGCGGCGATGGTGCATACCGGCCGGCGGAATCGAAAGATCCCAGGACGCTCCGGCTGCGCAGGCGAACGCCCATCCCCAGTTGCTCGGCGCCCTGCAGCCGCGCGGGCGAGATGAGAGCCGTGGCCGCGCAGCAGGCTTGGGCCTCGGCGGCGCGCGGAACCAAGGCGGTCCAGATTCCGACCAGCGCGGCCAACCCGGGCGGCTCCCGGCTGGCTAGTCGACGTCCAGCGACGGAACAGGCACATCGTCGAAGTCGGCGCCGAAGCGCGTCCGCAACTCCCAATGACCGGACATGAAAAAAAGTAGATTTTCGATTGTGTAGACCCGGCCGACACTCTCGCTGACGGTGGGGCGGAGGGTCGTGCCGTGGCCGTGGGCGGGCATCCAGGGCAAAACGTCCAGAGACAGGCCGGTGGCCGGGACCCCCGAATCGCTGGTGATGCGATACTCCGCCCAGTTGACGCCCTTGCGGGCCGGTTGCGGCGCGGTGCGAACTTCCAGCGAAAAATGGCCGCTCTCACTCTCGAAAGTTCCCAGCGCCGGGCCCGAGAAATCCGGCGGCGGCGCGGCGGGCACGCCCGCTCCGCCGCACGCCGCCAGCAGAGAAAGTCCCCAGAACCAGCTCCCGCGCCGGGGGACGCGCTCGCCCCGCGCGCTAAGATTTTCTGCGTTGATGCCGACCATGCCCGGCGAATCTACCGGCCCGCTGCCGCTCGCCAGGTGCGTAATTCATTCGCACCGCGCAGGCTCTTTGCGCGGGGCGAACCCTCTGCTAAACGGCAGTGAGATGACTCGTGTCGCCGGCCCCAACGAGGTCAATCTGCCCTGGCTGGTGAGGCTGCGGTGGGGCGCCGTGGCCGGTCAGATCGTCACCATCGCCGTCGTGACGCTGGGGTTCCGGCTGCCGCTTCCAGTGGCGCCGCTTCTGACCCTGGTCGCCCTCGAGGCGGCCAGCAACGTCGCCTGGTCGTTGCGGCGAACGACAGCGCCGGTCGCCGACGGGTGGCTGGGCGCCACGATGGTGGTCGACGTGCTGATCTTCAGCGGGCTCCTCTACTTCACCGGCGGCCCGATGAACCCGTTCAGCTTTCTTTATCTGGTTCCGATCGCGCTCGCCGCCGTCATCCTCAGCACCGCCTGGACCTGGGCGCTGGTGCTGCTCTCGATGGCCTGTTCGGCGGTGCTGTTCGCCTGGCATCGCCCGCTGGAGCTCGGCGTCGAGCACATGGCGCAGCACCTGCGCGGGATGTGGGTCGCCTTCGGCGTCAGCGCCGCCTTCATCGTCTATTTCCTGCGCCGCATTCGCCGCGCCCTGGCCGAGCGCGACGCCGAGCTGGAGCTGTCACGGAGCCTGGCCGCCCGCCAGGAGAAGCTGGCCGCGCTGGCCACGCTGGCCGCCGGCGCCGCGCACGAGCTGGCGACGCCCCTCGGGACCATCGCTCTGTGCGCCAAGGAGCTGGAGCGGAACGCGCTCGCCTCCGCGGCCACGGGCGCGGTTCTCGACGACGTGCGCCTGGTGCGCAGCCAGGTCGATCGCTGCCGCGACATCCTGGCGCGCATGAGGGCCGACGCTGGCGAGGCGATGGGCGAGAGCTTCGTGGCGTCGCCGGTGGGCGAGCTGGTCAAGCGAGCCCTGCAGGGGCTGGCGAATGGACCGCGCATCGCCGCCAGCACGGTCATCGATCCGGCGATCTCGGCGCTGCGCCTGCGCGTGCCGGAGCGCGCCCTGTCGGAGGCGATTCGTGGCGTCCTGAAGAACGCGCAGGACGCCTCGCCGCCGGATCAGCTGCCGCGCGTGACCGTGGACCGGCTGGATGATTTCGTTCGCATCGTGGTCGCCGATCGTGGACCGGGAATGGCGCCCGATGTCCTGCGCCGCATCGGCGAGCCGTTCTTCACCACCAAGCCGCCCGGGCAGGGGATGGGGCTCGGCGTGTTTCTGGCGCGCACGATCCTGGAGCGGCTGGGCGGCGAGCTGCGCGTGCGGTCGGCGGTGGGGGAGGGCACCATCGCCACCATCGCCGTCCCCATCGGCGGCGCGGAGGGGGGATGAGCGGAGCGGGCGGCGCCATCCTGCTGGTCGACGATGACGAGATCTTCCGCGAGCGGCTGGCGCGGGCCCTCCGCGATCGCGGCCGCTCCGTCGTCACAGCCGCCGGTCACGACGGCGCGCTGGCGGCGGCGCGCGCGCGTGTGTTCGCGTTCGCCGTCGTCGATCTGAAGATGCCGGGCCTGTCTGGTCTGGACGTGGTGCGCGACCTCCTGTCCGTGACGGCGTCGATGCGCGTGGTGATGCTGACCGGGTACGGCAGCATCCCCTCCACCGTCGAGGCGCTGCGCCGGGGCGCGCACGATTTCCTCAGCAAGCCCGTCGACGCCGACGACATCATCGCCGCGCTGGAGCGGGACCAGAGCGCCACCGGAGGACCCCGGCCGGCCGTCGCGTCGGTCCCCACGCTGGCGCGCGCGGAGTGGGAGCACATCAGCCGCATCCTCGGCGACTGCGATGGCAACATCTCGGAGGCGGCGCGCCGCCTGGGCATCACCCGGCGGACCCTGCAGCTCAAGCTGAAGAAATACCCACCCCGGCGCTGATCGCGCTCGAGTTCGAGCTCGAGCGGGCCGTTCGCGGCGTGGGACGACGGATCAGCGGCGCTTCTTCACGCTCTTCTTCTTCGCCGGCGGCGCCTTGCTGGCGGGCTTGCGGGCTTTCGCCTTCGCCTGCGCCTTGGGCTTCGCTTTCGCCGCTGCCTTCGCCTGCGGGCGCGCCGACCGGGCGCGCGCGGCGGCCGCCTTCACCGCGGCGGGATCATCGTGGCAGACGCACTCGATGTTGTTGCCGTCGGGATCGCGCGCGTACGAGGCGTAATAGTGCGGGTGGTAATCCGCGCGAACGCCGGGCGGGCCGTTGTCGGTCCCGCCGTGCGCCAGCGCGGCCGCATGGAAGGCGTCCACCTGAGCGCGCGAGACGGCGAGCGCGATGTGTCCCGGATTGAGCGGCTGGTCGGTCTGCATCAACCAGACATCCGGCTTTCCCGCGTGCCCGAGGCCGACCGCTCCGGGAAACTCCATGAGGACGTCGTAACCGATGGCGGCCAGCGCGGGCTTGTAAAAGCCCAGGGCGCGACCGATGTCCTGAACGCGAACGCTGACGTGGTCGATCATGGGCGGAACGTATCACAGTCCCGACGCGACGGCGGTGGTCAGATCGACGATCAGAATCCGCTGGCGTGCAGGATGGCGTAGGTGGCAGCCGAGATGATGGCCGCCGACTGGATGGTCAGGACCCAGGCCCAGACGATGCGCAGGGCGACGCGCCAGCGCACGCCCGCCGGCTTGGTCACGAAGCCGACGCCGACGATGCCGCCGGTGATGGTGTGCGTCGTCGAGACCGGCACGCCCAGCGCGCTGGCCAGGAAGAGCGTGGCGGCCGCTCCGGTCTCGGCGCAGAAGCCGCCAAACGGCTTCAGCCGGGTCAGGCGCATGCCCATCGTGCGGACAATCCGCCAGCCGCCAGACAGCGTGCCCAGGCCCATGGCCAGGTGGCAGGTCAGCACGACCCACAGCGGGACCTCGGCCTTGTTTCCCAGGTATCCGCGCGAGATGAGCAACGCCATGATGATGCCCATGGTCTTCTGCGCGTCGTTGCCGCCGTGGCCCAGGCTGAAAAGGGCCGCCGACAGGAACTGCAGGCGCCTGAACCAGCGGTCTATCCGGCCGGGCAGCGAGCGCCGAAACAGCCACCCGACCAGCACCATCATCGCGCCCCCCAGCAGCATCCCCAGCACGGGAGAGACGACGATGAAGACGGCGATGCGCGTGACGCCGTCGGTGTTGACCACCGAAAAGCCGCTCTTCGCGACGCCCGCGCCGATCAGCCCGCCCACCAGCGCGTGCGAGGAGCTGGACGGCAGCCCGTACCACCAGGTGATGAGGTTCCAGACGATGGCGCCCCCCAGCGCCGCGACGAGGACAGCGTCGTCGACGACCTTGGGGTCGATGATCCCCTTGCCCACGGTGTGGGCCACGTGAAGAGGAAAGACCACGAAGGCGATGAAGTTGAAGAACGCCGCCCAGACCACCGCCCAGCGCGGCGTCAGCACGCGCGTCGAGACGATGGTGGCGATGGAGTTCGCCGCGTCGTGAAATCCGTTGATGTAGTCGAAGATCAGCGCGACGACGACGATGCCCAGAACGACAGCCACAGTTTGTTCGCCTCGATGGTGTCAGGTGTTTTCCAGGACCACGCCCTCGATGATGTTGGCGACGTCCTCGCACCGATCGGTCGCCGACTCCAGCGTCTCGTAAAGCTCCTTCCACTTGATCACGGCGATCGGATCGCGCTCCTCGCGGAAGAGGCGGGCCAGCGCGCCGCGCAGGATCTTGTCGGCCACGTTCTCCAGGCGGTTGATCTCGATGCAGTGCTCGATGATCCGGTTCGGGCGCTTGAGGTCCCGGATGCCGCTGACCGCGCCCAGCACGTGCTCGGCGCTGGTGACCAGGCAGCGCGCCAGATCGCCGAGCTCGCGGTTGACGGTGCGGATCTCGTACAGCGACATGCGATCCGCCGCCGCCTCGACCAGGTCCATGATGTCGTCCATCTTGCTGATCAGCGTGTAGATGTCGTTTCGGTCGATCGGGGTGATGAACGTGCGGTGCAGTCCCTCGACGACCGCGTGGGTGATCTCGTCGCACTCGCCCTCGATCTGGCTGATGCGCGCCGCCTGTGATTCCAGATCCACCGGCGACTCGACCATCGCCAGGAAGGCCTTGCACCCCTCGACGGTCTTCTCGCCCTGTTGCTCGAACTGCGCGAAGAACGATCGGTCGTTGGGCAGCAGTCTCATCGGCGGCCTGTATATCTGACCTGCGCGGCGCGTTCAATTTCGTCCCCGTGGGCCGCGCGGGCGGCGGGCGGCCGTTCGTGATAAGAACCGGGCCCGGACCCTCGGAAAGCTGCCCGCGCGTGAAGCTGGACGTTCGAGCCAAGCTGTTCTTCGTATCGCTGGGGCTGATGGCCCTGTCGGTGCTGGCGGCGGAGATCGTCCTCCGTCCCGCGATCGAGACGAACCTGGTCGATCGCATCCGGGCGGACCTGTTCGTGCGGCTGGCCCTGGTCCAGCACGCCACGAAAGCCCTGACCACCGTCGATCCGGCCGCCTGGGACCAGCTGGCCGACGAGCTGGGATCGCGCGCCGGCGCCCGGGTGACGTTCGTCGCCGCCGATGGGCACGTGCTGGGTGACTCCGACGTGGCGCCCGGCGAGCTGGCCGGGCTGGAGAACCACCGGAACCGACCCGAGATCGTGGGCGCGCTCAGCGGCGGCGACCGCTCGTCCACCCGGTTCAGCGTCACCGTTCACCGCCGCTTGATGTATGCGGCGGCGCCGCTGGCCTTACCCGACGGCAGCGTCGGAGCGGCCCGGCTGGCGGTTCCGCTGGAGGAGGTGGACGCCGCGGTCCGCCACCTGCGCGAGCTGCTGGGGGTGGCGCTGCTGGTGGCGCTGGTGGTGGCGGTGGTGATGTCGACGCTGGCGGCGCAATGGCTGTCGCGGCCGCTGCGCCAGATGACCGAGACCGCGCGCCGCATGTCGAAGGGCGATCTCAGCGTGCGCACGCGCATCAGCGGCGCCGACCAGGTGGCAGAGCTGGCGCGGGCGCTGGACGGCCTGGCGGGCAGCCTGTCGCGCACGCTGGGCGAGCTCAAGGGCGAGCGCGATCTGCTGGGCGGGATCCTGGAGTCGATGCGAGAAGGCGTGCTGGTGCTGAACGCCAGCCAGCGCATCTTGCTGGTCAACCCCGCCCTGCGCAGCATGCTGCTCCTCGGCAGCGACGTCGGCGGCAAGGCGCCGCTCGAGCTGGTGCGCAACGCCGAGCTGCAAACTCTGCTCGATCAGGCCTTCGCCGAGGGGGCGTCGGCTTCGGGCGAGATCGGCATCGGCGGCCTCAAGCCGCGCCGTCTCCTGGTGCACGTGACGCCGCTGGCCGCGGAGGGCGACGAGCACCGCGGCCTCCTGGCGGTGTTTGTCGACGTCACCGACATCCGGCGCCTCGAGACCTTGCGCCGCGACTTCGTGGCCAACGTCTCGCACGAGCTGCGCACGCCCGTGGCCGCGGTCTGCTCGGCGGTGGAGACGCTGCGGCAGACGGTCTCGCACGACGCCGCCGCCAGCGCGCGCTTCATCGACATGATCGAGCGCAACGCCCAGCGCCTGCGCGATCTGCTGGAAGATCTGCTGAGCCTGTCGCGCATCGAATCGCGCGAGTACCGCCCCGAGCTGGCGCCGCTGGCGCTGCCGGCCGCGATCGAGCAGGTGCTGGGCATGCTGCGCGAGCGCATCGATCGCCGTCGCCTGCGCGTGCGGGTCGAGGTCCCCGCCGATCTGCCGGCGGTGCTGGCCGATCCGCGCGCCGTCGAGCAGGTCCTGACCAACCTGGTCGACAACGCCATCAAGTACTGCCCGGGCGCCCGGCTCACCGTGCGCGCCGCCCCCGACGGCCCGCGCGTCCGGATCTCCGTCGAGGACAACGGCCCCGGCGTCGAGCCGCGCCACATCCCGCGCCTGTTCGAACGCTTCTACCGTGTCGACGCCGGCCGCTCGCGCGACACGGGCGGCACGGGCCTGGGGCTGTCGATCGTCAAGCACCTGGTCGAGGCGATGAACGGCCTGGTCGGCGTCGACAGCACGCCCGGCGCCGGCAGCACGTTCTGGTTCGCTCTGCCCATGGCGCCCGTACCTGGCCCGCCCGTGGAGGAGGCGCCGGCTCCCGAGGACGCCAGCAATTCCATGGGCTGAAAGCCCGGCTCGACTGGCGCAGGGCTAATCGGCGGTCGCGCGTCCGGCGTCGTCGGCGATCGAGAGGCGCAAGGCCACGTAGGCGCGGTGGGCGCGCAGCTTGACGGCGTTGACGGTGGTGTTCATCGCCTTGGCCACCTCGCGCAGCGTCAGGCCATCCTGCTTGATCATCTCGAACGTGGTTCGCTGGGCCAGCGGCAGGCGCTCCAGCTGGCGCTCCAGCGCCTCCGCGACGCGCTTGGAATGCAGCAGCTCGTCCGACGACGGACCCGTCAGCGGATCCAGAGACGACAGCCAGTCGCTGGCCTCGCTCTCGCGCTTGCGGCGCCGGATGCTGTCGATCAGCAGGCGGCGCGCGATGGCGAAGGCCCAGGGCGTCACATCGGCGCCGCGCAGGAATCGCCCGCGCGAGCAATGAATCTGCAACATCGTCTGCTGCAGCAAGTCCTCCGCCCGGCCGCGATCGCGCGTCTGCCGCAGCAGGTACCGGTAGAGGCGCGGGCCCAGGATGTCGTAAAGATCGGTGAAGGCATCATCATCGCCCACGGCATAGCGATCCATGGCGTCGTTGGCGGCGCTGCCGCGGACCGGGACGGCCGTTCCCTCATCCACCGCCGCGGCGGGCTCGATCACCTCCCGGGTCCAGGTTCGAGCGGAATCGAAGCGGGAGGGCGGGGACAGCTGGGTCTGGGTCTTGGCAGGGATCATCGGTTCGTTGGCCTTTCTGGCATTGCACGCCGAGACAGTTGCCCAGCCTGAATGCACCCCGTGTGCCTGTCTGGAAATGGCGGCGTTTGCCGGAGCCTCACCGTTGGGCCGTGCCGCCGGCGGCACGAATACGAGGGCGCCGGTCGTGCAGCCGATGGCACAACCGTGCAGGGAACGGCATAGCCCGTTCAAACGGCCCCGCGAGCGGCGGCGGTCGAAGCGCTGCGCAGCGTCGGCCTGGTCCTTGCTCCGATACTGTGACAAAGTGGCGAGAGCATCGACTGACACGCATCTGAATTGGATCGCGGCCACCACTGTCGGAGGGTCGTCTCTGCCGTCTTCGCTCGTGCAATCACTGCCGCCAACCGGGCGCTGGCCCAGTCCGCCGCCGCTGGGGCAACGGCACCGCCTGCAGGTCTGGCTGGGCGAGGCGGTGACCGCGTGGAGCCTGCCCGCAGAGGGCGAGGTGGTGGTGGGACGCGCCCAGAATGCGGACGTGCGGATCGAGTTCTTCGCCATCTCCCGCCGCCACGCCCGCATCGTCGTCCGGCCCGACGCGGTCATCATCAGCGACCTCGACAGCCAGAACGGCACCCGGGTCAACGGGGAGCGGCTGACCGGCGAGCGGTCGCTGATCTACGGCGACATCATCAATTTTGGCGAGATACGAGCCGTCTTCTCCCCCGATCGTGGCGACCGCGAGGGGGCGGGGGCGCCCCCGCCCGACGAGCAGCTGTTCGAGTTCGGCGGCAAGACGGTCACGGTGGCCGACGCCGCCATGCTGCACGTCTACACGCAGCTGGCGCGCCTGGCCCAGAGCGACATCTCGGTGCTGGTGCGCGGGGAGACGGGCACCGGCAAGGAGCTGGCGGCCACGGCCCTGCATTTCTGGTCGAAGCGCTGGGAACGGCCGCTGGTCACCATCAACTGCGCCGCCCTGCCGGAGTCGCTGGCCGAGAGCGAGCTGTTCGGGCACGTGCGGGGCGCGTTCTCGGGCGCCACCGCCGACAAGCCGGGCTTGCTGGAGAGCGCCAGCGGCGGCACGGTGCTGCTGGACGAGATCGGCGATCTGTCGCTGCCCGTGCAAGGCAAGCTGCTCCGCGTGCTGGAGACGCGGCGGCTGACCCGACTGGGCTCGGTCAGCGAGCGCGAGATCGACATCCGCGTCGTGGCGGCCACTCACCGCGATCTCGACCGCGGCGTGAAAGAGCGCTGGTTCCGCCAGGACCTGTTCTATCGCCTGAACGTGGCCCTGGTGACCCTGCCGCCGCTGCGCATGCGCCGGCGCGAGCTGCCGATCCTGGCCACGCGTTTTCTCAAGCTCGCGTCGACGGCGCTGCACCGATCGACGCCGGCGATCAGCGACGCGGCGATGGTCCGCCTGTCGGCGCACGACTGGCCCGGCAACGTGCGCGAGCTGAAGAACCTGATGGATTATCTGGCCGCCACCGTCGCCGACGACGTCATTCAGCCCGAGCACCTCCGCGATCGGTTGATCGAGGACGGCGGGCCGTCGGGCGAGCCCTCGCGGAAGACGCCGCCGCCGGTGATGCGCTCGACGCCGCCGCCCATTCGCGCCGTCGATGGGCCCGTCCGCCCCCTCAGCGAGAGCGTCAGCGAGCACGAGCGGGCCAGCATCGAGGCCGCGCTGGCCACCACCGGCGGCAACAAGACCCGGGCCGCCAAGCTGCTGGGCGTTCCGCTGCGGACATTCATGCAAAAAGTGAAGCGCCACGGGATCCGCTGATCCCGCGCACGCACTTGTTTCGAGCGCCGACGCCCCGCGTTCGGTTGGGGCTGGATCGCGGAATTTATTGGGCTTGAATCCGTCGGCGGTCTAAAGTTCAAGTGCTGAATAGTTTGATTTGACGCAGCTGGAGATATTCATGTTCGGCAGGACTTTTTGTTGGTTTCCCTTATTCACGCTGGTGGCCGCGGGTTGTGGAGCGGCCTCGGTGACTCAATCGGCCGGCTCCGGCGGTACTGGCACCTCCTCCGGCGGCTCCGGTGGCAGTGTCGTCAGCGGGGGCGGCAGCGGCGGCGCAGCGACGAGCGGCAGCGGCAGCGACGGCAGCGTGGCGATGACGCCGGGCGATTTCACGCCCGCCGACACGGGGGGGTACAAGCTGGGCCCACCGTTCGACGGTGATCCGACCATGGCGGGCGGCGCCGGCGCGCCAGGCGTCGATCCGAACGGCATGAACTGCAACCAGCTGCTGGGCGTGGTGCGCGACTTCAAGGGCGTCAACGAGCCCGGCGGCCACCCCGACTTCGAAGCGTTCAGCGGCGACGACGCCACGCCGGGGCTGGTGCAGAGCACGCTGGGCCCTGACCAAAAGCCAGTCTACGCCTCGCAGTGCGACGGCAGCCCCCAGATGAACCTGACCGCTTGTCCCTACGGCCAGCAGACCACCACCAAGGCCAACTTCGACCAGTGGTACCGCGCCGCCCCCGACGTCAACAAACAGTACTTCCTCTACTTGATGTTCGAGAAGCTGCCGAGCGGGATCTCCACCTTCAACAGCACGCGGTTCTTTCCTCTGGATGGCCAAGGGTGGGGCGATCACGGGATGGACACGGATGGGAATCTGCACAACTTCGGTTTCACGACGGAAGTTCACACGACGTTCAAATACAATGGCGGCGAGATCTTCACCTTCACCGGAGACGACGATCTGTGGGTGTTCATCAACGGCAAGCTGGCCATCGACCTCGGCGGTCTGCACCCGCAGGTCAGCAAGCAGATCGTGCTCGACAACGCCGCCTCCATGCTGGGGATCTCGAAAGGCGGCACCTATCACATGGACCTGTTCCACGCCGAGCGCCACACCGCCGCGTCGGACTTTCGCGTCGACACCAACTTCAGCTTCGTCAACTGCGGCGTCATCGTTCCTTAGCCGCGGGTCTGGCGCGAGCGCTGGCAGTGCGCGCGCTTCTGGCGCTGGCGGCCGGCGCGGCCGGATGCGGGGATAACACCGGGCAGGAGCCGGCGCGGCCGCACGTCATCCTGATCGACATCGATGATCACGGCCTGGCCGGGCTGGAGATGGCGAACGCGCCCAACCTCAAGGGGCTGATCGCGAGCGGCACGCTCGCCTTCTCGCGCGTGATCGTGCCGACGCACAGCAACCAGAACAACATCTCGCTTCTCACCGGCCAGTACCCGGAGGGCAACAACGTGCCGTCGAACTCCTGGCTGTCACGGGCCGCCGACTTCAACCAGCCGGTGGCGCTGCCGGGCCTGGCGGTCGGCGACTACGTGCTCTGGGGCAAGAACCCGCTGCGGACGCGCGGCGACAGCGCCTACCAGGCGGTGCAGCGCCAGGGGTTGCGCTCGGCGTACGTGGGGCCGCTGCCGCCCTTCGACGTCGGCGCCGACGAGAGCCACCTGACCATCGTCGGCCTGTCGTTCGGGACGACGATGGTCGACGCCCGCCTGGCCAAGACCCTGCTCACCGACGTCCTGTCGTATCCGGCCGACGTCGTCGCCGCCTATCAATTCGAAGGACCGCCGGCCAGCGGCGAGACGTTGACCCACTTCACCATCCGCCAGGCCGCCGCGCGGGTTCGCCAGTCGTCGGCCTCTCGGCCCACGCCCGACTTCATGTTCGTCTTCGACTTCGTCGCCCTGGACGGCGATCCCACCAGCGAAAGCGGCGCCTCGGGCCCCGGGATCGTCGCCATCATCGAAGACTACGACGCCGCCATCGGCGACCTGCTGGCGGCCCTGGACGAGCGCGGCTTGCGCGCCGATACCAACATCGTCTTCACGATGGACCACGGCAAGGTCGACACCCACAACCAGGTCGCGCTGGGCACGCAGGGCGCGCACGGAACCGTCGTGGCGGACGGCCAGCTGGCGGCGCTGGTGACGGCGCACGGCGCCTCCGTCGGGATCACGACCGCGGACTATGCGCTCTTGAACGAGGACGGCGACGCGCTGATTTACGCCCGCACGCCGGGCGCCGGCACGCCGGCGGGCGCCGCGCGCCAGGCCGACGTGACGCACGCCCTGCTGTCGCTGATCCAGTCGGGCGCGCTGGTCGGCGTCGACGTCTCGCGCACCATGACTGCCGACGGCGCCATGGGGACGCGGCGCTTTCACGACTTTCGCGGGTCCGGCCCCAACCAGGCCGACATCATCGTGTACCCGATCGACGACTGGACGCTGAACCAGGTCGACAAGACGGCGACGCCGGGACCGTTCCGCGTGGACACCATGGAGCCATACGGCCGCCACGGCGGCTTCTCCGCCGACGAGCTCTACGTTCCGCTGATCATGGCCGGGCCGGCGTTCAAGAGCGGCGTCTATCTGCCGCACCCGGTGGATCACCCGCAGGTCGCGGCGACGGCGCTGGCCGGCCTGCCGGGCGTGGCGCTGCAGACCGCGGCCGCTGGTCCCATCAGCGCGGCGCTGGTCGATCGTCCGGGCGAGACCGCGCCCCAGCCCGACACGCTGGATCTGGCCGGCCTGCGCCAGACGATCCTACGGTCGAGCGGCTTTGCGGGCACCGTCGCGCTCGGCGCCGCGCCGGCGGGCGCCGCCGTCATCGTCGACGCGGCCGGGCTCTACGACGACGAGGTGTTCGCCGATCCGGCGACGGCCGACGCGGCGGCGCCCCTGCGCGCCCTGGCTGCCAGCGGCACGCGGTTCTCGGACTTCTGGCTGCGCTATCAGGACTGGCCGGTGACCGAGCTGCAGATGCTGACCGGCGGATATCCGCAGCGGCTACCCTGGATTCCGACCGCCGAGGACGA
>DATKEU010000029.1:0-4947 GCA_035544495.1 Polyangia bacterium
TGAACATCCCCGTCGACGCCATCAGCGGGCTCCAGTTGATCCCCAGCGTCAGCGTCGCCGCCGACACGCCGGCGATGGTCCCCGGCAGCATGGTTCCGCCCGGGATGACGGAAGGCCGTCCGTCTCGAAACCAGGTCACGCCCGCCGCCAGCAACGCGGACAGCAGCAACAGCCGCGCCCGCCGCAGCGCCGTTTCGTGGCCGACGTACATCGTCTCGATGACCTCGGCGGTGGCGGCGCCGGTCGGGAAGGGGAGCTCCTCGGCGATGACCAGCTTCCGCCGCAAGACGGCGCCGATCAGGATTCCGATCAGGCCGAGGGCGATACCCCACAGGCCGATCGCCCAGCCAGGATATTGATGCCCCATCAGCCCCAGCGCCGGGATCGGCCCGTAGACGCCCAGGACGAAGGCCATGATCGCCGCCGACGCCGCCGTCGTCTGCGTCACGTTGTTCTCCAGCGCGGAGTAGGGTTTGCGCGCCAGGTTTCGAAACGTGGTGAAGAACGTGAAGCCCAGCAGCGCGGCGGTGATGCTGCCCCCGTCGATGAACGCCGTCTTGAGGCCTGTGTAGACGTTGCCGGCCGCCAGCACGACGCCGATGCCGCAGCCGACCAGGATGGCGCGCGGCGTGGCTTCGCGCACGCGCACGAGCTCCGTCCTCGTCGGCTCCGGGGCCGCTGCCGGCGCGCGGTCGGCGGGCGAGGGCGGCGGCGCGTCGGCCGGCAAGGGGAGGGGCGGCGCCGCCATCGGTCGTCCTAGGACGGTCGATCGTCGCTGTCGCGCGAGCTGGGCTCACGCGTGCGCAGGCCGTGCTTCCACAGCAGGCGGTAGAAGTAGATGCGGTCGACGCCGGCGGCGCGCGCGGCGGCGCTGACGCGGTTTTCGTGCACGCGCAGCAGCTCCTCGAGATAGCGCTTCTCGAAGCTGCTGACCCAGCCTTCGCGCGCCTCGCGCAGCGGCTGCCCGACGTTGACCGCCGATTCCGGACTGGTGGCGTTCACCGGCGGCGCGTCGAAAGACTTCGGCGGCGCGAAGTCGCGCAGGGCCACGCAGCGCTCGAGGTAGTTGCGCAGCTCGCGGATGTTGCCAGGCCAGCTGTGATGGGCCAGCGCGCCCAGAAACTCCTCGGAGCGGACCACGCGCGCGGTCTGGTCGTCCATCGGCCCCAGATTCCGGATGACGTGCTCGACCAGCAGCGGCAGGTCGGCCGCGCGCTCGCGCAGCGGCGGCAGCTTCACCTCGACGACGGCCAGGCGGTAATAGAGATCCGAGCGAAATTTGCTGGCCGCCACCTGGTCGCGCAGGCTGCGGTTGGTGGCGGCGATCAGGCGGACGTTCACGGGCACGTAGTTGTTGGTGCCGACCCGGCGGACCTCGCGCCGTTCCAGCACGCGTAGCAGCTTCGGTTGCAGCTCGATCGACAGCTCGCCGATCTCGTCGAGAAACACCGTGCCGCCGCTGGCCGCCTCGAACACGCCCTGGCGAGCAGCCACCGCGCCGGTGAAGGCGCCGCGCTCGTGACCGAACAGCTCGCTCTCCAGCAGCTGAGGCGGCATGGCGCCGCAGTCGACGACCAGAAACGGCTTGTCGCGCCGGCGGCTGCCACGGTGGATAGCCTCCGCCGAGACCTCCTTGCCGGTGCCGGTCTCGCCCTCGAGCAAGATCGTGGCGTCGCTGTACGACGCCTTGCCGAGCACGTCGAAAACGCTTTGCATCGCGTTCGATCGACCCACCATGCGCCCGAACCGCTCGCGATCGGATGCGGCACGATCGGCGATGTGATCCTCGAACGACCGGCCCTCGCCAACGAGCGCAACGCCCGCGCCCTGAGGCAGATTTCCCACGGGGGTGACATCGACCGGTACGGCGATTTCCTTGACCAGACGGCGCCGCGCCGCGCCCATCGTCCTTCATCGACGCCTAGCTGCGCCGGAGCCCCCACCAGCCGACCGGACGTGGCTTGGGCGCGAACAGCGTCGGCCGTCGCCAGCACGATGGCGCGATGGCGCGTCTACGGGCGGTAACGGGAGTCGTTGAGGAATGCGTCGTCGGTCAGCGCGTTCAGAAACGCCACCAGGTCGTACACATCCTCGTCGCACAGATCCAGCTGGCGGATCTGGGGGTCGATGTTGGTGTGGTCCCGCCCGGCCTGTACGTACTGCCAGCAAACCGCGTCCAGCGTCAGCAGCGAACCGTCGTGCATGTAAGGCGCCGTGACCGCCACGTTGCGCAGTCCCGGGACCTTGAACTTTCCCAGATCGCCGGGCAGCCCGGTCACGCCTTCGCGGCCGGGGTCACCGCCGTCGGTATAGCTGCCGTTGTTGAAGAACCCGTCGTTGGTCAGCGCGCCCGGCGCGTGGCAGTGAAAGCAGCCGCCGCGCTCGCCGAAGAACACCGTCTCTCCTCGCTGTGCCTCCGCGGGGAAGCTGCTGTCGTCGCCACGCAGGTGGCGGTCGTACGGGCTGTCGCCGCTGACCAGCGTGCGGACAAAACTGGCCAGCGCCTGGCGCATCGTCAGATCCGACGGCGGCTGGCCAAAGGCGCCGGCGAACGCCTGCACATAACTGTCGTCGGCCGCCAGGCGGGCCACGGCTTCGGCGCGCGGCAGATCCATCTCGACCGGGTTTTCGATCGGCATGCCAGCTTGCTCTTCCAGGCTGGCCGCCCGGCCGTCCAAGAAGAAACGGTCGTTCCAGGCCAGGTTCGCCAACGACGGGGCATTGCGGTTGCCGAGACGGCCGTCCACGCCGGGCGAGACCGCCACCTTGTCGGCGAACGCCAGTTCGGGCTTGTGGCAACTGGCGCACGCCACCAGGCCGGTGCGGGAGAGGTTTTTGTCGAAGAACAGCCGCCGGCCCAGCTGGGCGCGCGCCTCGGTCAGAGGGCTGTCAGCGGGCGCGGCGCGGGTGACGGGACCGGCCGGAAACCCCACGGGCGCGGTAGCGTCGGTGAGCGGCCGCGACGCGGGTGACCCGGCGGACGGTTGGGCGTCGCCGCACGCGGATGCCAGGGCCAAGGCCGCGAACAACACCGGCGCCGACCGGTGCTTGTTGGTTCGCCCGATCACGGCGCCAGCCCGAAGATGGGGAGGGTGGGCGCCGATTGCCGCAGGTTCTCGCCCAGGCCGCCCTCCGGGCCGGGCGGCGCAATGGCCGCGGGAACGCGGGCCGGGATACTGGCGCCCTTGAACAGTTCATCCATCGACAGCTGCAACGTGCGCCGGGTGTCGGCGCCGGCCGCCAGAATCAGCGCGCCAGCGACTTTCATGACCGGCGCCAACTCTGCGCCGGGCAAACCACCCATGTCAATCGACGTGGGTATGCTGTCTGGCGCCGCTGCGTCGGCCGGCACGCCCCCGTCGGGCGCGGCCGGCGCCGTCGTCTGGCCTGCATAGCGCAGGAACAGGTAGCCAAACGGCGGCGGCCAGGTCATCTGCGACTTGTAGTCCAGGGGCGGGTCGCGGCTCGGCTGCCCGGTGTCGCAGCTGTCATCGAGGCCGAGGACGAAGGCGAGCCCGCTGTAGCTGCCGGCGGGAGCGCGCACCCGCAGCACGTCGGATCCGGGAGTGTCGGCGCTGTAGAAATGAACGCCGAACGGTTGCACGGCGCCCTTGTCGTCGACGATCTCGGCCGGGACGGTGCCCGAACCGTCGGCCTTGGTCAGGCTGACCACCGACACGTAGAAGCGAAAATTCAGGGGCGTGACGACCTGGCCGTCGCTGGCCGTATTGGCCTGTTCGAAACGCAGCGGCTGTCCCGCCAGCAGAGGCGCGATGTCGAGCTGCATCGTGGCGCCGGACGGCCAGCGCGGGGCGGGCTCTTCCGGACAGGCGGTGACGCTGGCAGCGTCCGGCAACATGGTGGCGCCCGGAGATCCCTGACAACCCGCGGCCATCACGACCGCCAGGAGGCAGGCCGCCGGCACGTGCGTCGCAAATCGTGGAGAAATTGGCGCCGTGCGATCGAGGCGAATCATCCCCGTCATTCTATCCCGAGGCGATACAGAGCAAGCCGATCAGGGCATCGTCACGTTGGCCTATTGAGGAGACCACGAGCAAAGGCGACCGTCGGCGCCCACGACGATGTGCCCTTTGACGGCGATCGGGGTTGTCCACTGGCGAATCCCCGGACAGTTGCCTCCCTTGTAAAGGACCGCGCCGGTCTCCCCGTCGACGCCGTAGAGCAGGGATGCCGTCGAGCCGACCCCGTCCAGGCCGTTACTCCCTCCGACCCAGACGATCGGTTGGCTCTTGCCGTCCGTGGTCGTCACGAGGGGCGAGGCGGTGCGATTCTTGATCGTGCCCGCGGCGTTCAACGTCGAGCCCCCGACGGTGGTGCACCAGCTCTGGGTCACCTTGATGGGGCTGCCCGGGGTCACGGTGAAGCCCATGAGGACGCCCAGGGCGGGGTCCGCAGTCGAGCCGGCGGGACACCCCATGTACGGGCCGCGGTCGATGGTGAGGGCCACGTGGATCCCGCTGGCGGTGGTGTAGGCCACGGGGAAAACATGCGCAGAGTTGCTCGATGTCGAAAGCGTCAGGTCGACAAGTTCGCCGCCCCCGCCGTCCATCCCAAGCTTCGCGCTGTTGACGAAGTACAGGTGCGCGTCCTTCGACGCGCTCACCCCGTAACTGGAGGGGGTCGCACCGGGTACGGTCAGCAGCATGACACTGGATGAGCCGAAGTCTTGGTCGTCGATGTCCATCTGCCGCCAGCGCGCAGGAAGATACGCATCGCTCCGGGTCAGCGCGGTCGGCATTCCCGTGAGCCGAATGATGGCCTCGGAGTCTCCCCACATGGCGGGCGCCGTGAAACTGCCGGCGAAATAGTTGCCCGTCGTGATGATCACGCCGTTGCCGTCGGAAGCAAAGCCGCCCGGCGACCATATGGCAGCGCCCGAGAGGCGCGTGGACCACGCGCCGATCGTCGTTGGATTCTTCGTGTCGA
>DATKEU010000030.1:0-7098 GCA_035544495.1 Polyangia bacterium
TGTCGCAGGCGTTTCTCGCGGGCGCGTCGGCGCAACTGCGCAACATGGCGACGGTCGGCGGCAACCTGATGCAGCGCACGCGCTGCGCGTACTTCCGCGACGTGGGCGTGGCCGCGTGCAACAAGCGCGCGCCCGGGTCGGGTTGCGCCGCGCGCGGCGGGTGGACACGCATGCACGCGGTGCTCGGGGGCAGCGAGCACTGCATCGCCGTTCACCCGTCGGACATGTGCGTGGCGCTGCTGGCGCTGGACGCGGTCGTGCACACGCGCCGCCGCCAGGACCGGCGCGCGATCGCCATGGCCGATCTGCATGTCGAGCCTGGCGATCACCCGGAGCGCGAGAGCCTCCTCGATCCCGGCGAGCTGATCACGCACGTGGTGCTGCCGCGCGCGCCGTTCGCCGCCCGGTCTCGCTATGTGAAGGTGCGCGACCGGGCGTCGTACGCCTTCGCGCTGGCGTCGGCGGCGGCGGCGCTGGACGTGGCGGGCGACGGCGCCATCCGGGCGGCCCGCGTCGCGCTGGGCGGCGTGGCCACCAAGCCCTGGCGCTGCCCGGAGGTGGAGAGCGCCCTCGTCGGCCAGCGCGCCGCGCGCGGCGTGTTCGTGCGCGCGGCCGCCCTGGCCCTGCGCGACGCCCGCCCGTTGCCCGACAACGCCTTCAAGGTCGAGCTCGGGCGCCGCACGATCGTCCGCGCGCTGGAGCGCGCCGCGGGGGTCGCGCCGGCATGAGCGCGCCCCGCGTGACCAATGGCGCGACGCCGGTGCTGGGCCACGGCGTCGATCGGCTGGACGGGCCGCTGAAGGTCAGCGGGCGCGCGCCGTACGCGCCGGAGACACCGGTCAGCAACGCCTGCTACGCGGTCATCGTCGGCAGCACCGTCACCGTCGGACGCGTCGCCGGCATCGACGCCGGCGCCGCCCGGCGCGCGCCCGGCGTCTGGCTGGTGCTGACCCACGAGAACGCGCCCCGCCTGCAGGGGCGCGAGCGCGCCAGCGGCGAGCGCGTGCTGCAGCTGTTGCAGGACGATCGCGTCGTCTACAACGACCAGCCCGTGGCGGTGGTCGTGGCCGACACGCTGGAGCGCGCGCAGCACGCCGCGCGCTTGATCGAGGTCAAGTACGAGGGCGGCTCCGCGCCCAACGTCGACATCGCCGTCGAGCGGTCGCCGGCCTACGCGCCCGAGAAGACCCCGCGCGGCCCCGCCGACTGGCACAAGGGCGACGTCGAAGCGGCGCTGTCCGGCGCGGCGGTGCGCGTGGACCAGACGTACTCGACGCCGACGGAGAACCACAACCCGATGGAGCCGCACGGCACCGTCGTGGTCTGGCGCGGCGACGATCACCTGACCGTCTACGATTCCACGCAGGGGGTGTTCAACGTGCGCCGGCGGCTGGCGTCGCTGTTCGGCCTGCGCCCCGCCAACGTGCGGGTCATCTCGCTGTTCATTGGCGGCGGGTTCGGCTGCAAGGGGACGCCCTGGTCGCACGTGGCGCTGGCGGCGATGGCGGCGCGCGCGGCGGGTCGTCCGGTGCGCCTGTCCCTGACGCGGCACCAGATGTTCTCGCTGGTCGGTCACCGGCCGGTGACGCGCCAGCGGGTCGCGCTGGGGGCCGATCGCCACGGGCGCCTTCTGGCCATGCGCCACGACGTCACGTCGGCCACGTCGCGCTTCGACGAGTTCGTCGAGCCCGCCGCCGGCCAGACCCGGATGCTGTACGCCTGCCCCAACATCGCCACGTCCCATCGCCTGGTCCGCCTGGACATCCCGACGCCCACGTTCACGCGCGCGCCCGGCGAGGCGCCGGGCAGCTTCGCGCTGGAGTCGGCGATGGACGAGCTGGCGGTGGCGCTGGAGATCGATCCGCTGGAGCTGCGCCTGCGCAACCATGCCGAGACCGATCCGGAGAGCGGGCGCCCCTTCGCCAGCAAATCGCTGCGCGCCTGTTACCGGCTGGGGGCGGCGCGCTTCGGCTGGGAGCGGCGGTCGGCGCGCCCGCGCTCGATGCGCGACGGGCGCGAGTTGATCGGCTGGGGGATGGCGACGGCGACGTATCCGGCGAACCAGGGGGCGGCCTCGGCGCTGGTGCGCGTGAACGCCGACGGCACGGCGGTGGTGGAGACGGGATCGCAGGACATCGGCACCGGCACGTACACGATCCTGGCCCAGATCGCCGCCGACGAGCTGGGCCTTCCGATCGATCGCGTGCACGTCCAGCTGGGCGACACCGATCTGCCCGAGGCGCCGATGTCTGCCGGATCGCGCACCGCCGCCAGCGTCGGGCCGGCGGTCAAGGGCGCGGCGGCGGCGGCACGCGCGAAGCTGATCGCGCTGGCGGTGGCAGACAAGGCATCGCCGCTGCACGGGCTGCCGGAGAAGGACGCGGCGGTCGCGGGCGGGCGGGTGATCGCACGCGACCAGCCGGCGCGCGGCGAGACCTTCGCCGCGCTGCTGGGACGGGCCGGGCAGCCGGAGATCGCAGGCCTGTACCATTCGGAGGAGAAGCCGGAACGCAAGAGCTTCGCCCACCACTCGTTCGGCGCCCAGTTCGCCGAGGTGCGCGTCGACGAGGATCTGGGCGAGGTGCGGGTGGCCCGCCTGGTGGGCGCGTTCGCGGGCGGCAAGATCCTGAACGCCAAGACCGCGCGCAACCAGCTGATGGGCGGCATGGTGTGGGGGATCGGGATGGCGTTGCTGGAGGAGACCCGCCGCGATCACCGCAGCGGCCGCGTGGTGACGCGCGATCTCGCCGACTATCACGTGCCGGTCAACCGCGACGTGCCCGCCATCGACGTCATCACCGTCGAGGAAGAGGATCCGCACGTCAACGACGTGGGGGCCAAGGGCCTGGGCGAGATCGGCAACACCGGCATCGCCGCCGCCATCGCCAACGCCGTCTACCAAGCCACCGGCACGCGCGTTCGCGACCTGCCCATCACCTTGGACAAGCTCCTTTGACCCCCTGACCGCGAAAGGCCCCGCCATGAGCGAGATCAAGTCCGTCGCCGCCGCCTCGATGGCCCTGCGCCAGCAAGGCCAGCCGTTCCTGCTCGCCACCGTCGTCGCCGTGCACGGATCGTCTTACCGGCGGCCGGGCGCGCGCCTGGTCATCGCCGATGATCGGCGCGTGGCCGGGTCGGTCAGCGGCGGCTGCCTGGAACAGGAGCTGATCCGGCGCGGCTGGTGGCACACGCGCGAGACCGGCGCGGCGCTGCTGTCCTTCGACTCGCGCTTGGGTGCAGAGCTGGACGGCGGGCCCCAGGCCCGCACCGGCTGCGGCGGCGTCGTCGAGATCCTCGTCGAGCAGGTGCGGCCCGACGCCGCCGCCAACCCCCTCGAGCTGGTCGAGGCCGCCGTGAACGGCGAGGCGGAGATCGACATGCTGACGGTCTATCGATCCACGCGGCCCGGGCTGCCGGTCGGCGCGCGGCGGGTCATCCCGGCGCGCGGCGCGGGACAGCCGGCGGCGGTGCGCGCCGCGACGCCGGGGCCCATGGCCACACTGGTTGAGCGAGCGCGCTTCGCGCTGGCGGCGGCCGGTGATCGGACCTTCGCCCACGTCGAGCTGCCGGATGGCAGCGTGCAGGCGCTGGCCGAGCGCTTGCGCCCGCCGCCGCACCTCTTTGTCTTCGGAGGCGGGCCCGACGCCGCGCCCCTTGTCGCGATGACGGCGGGGCTGGGGTGGAGCTGCACGGTGTGGGATCCGCAGGCGCGCTTCTCCAGCCGGACCCGCTTCGCCGGCGCGGACCAGATATGCAGCGGCGATCTCGGCGCCGTGCGGACACGTGTCGACGCCAGCGCGCGACCGCTGGCGGTGGTGATGGCGCACGACTTCGACCACGACGCGCGGGCGCTGGCGATGCTGCTGCCATCGCGGGCCCTTTACATCGGGGTGCTGGGCCCGCGACGGCGCACCGAGCGCCTGCTGGCCGCCGTTCCGCCATCGCCGGCGCGCGACGAGCGCGCGCGCCGCCTGCACGCGCCCGTGGGTCTGCCCATCGGGGCCGAGACCGCCGACGAGATCGCGCTGGCCATCGTGGCGGAGGCGCAGGCGGTGCTGGCGGGCGCCGCGCTGGCGCGGGCGCGCGCGCCTGGACGGCCGCGTTCCCGACACGCGCCGCCCGGATGCAAGGCGGCCGACGCGCGCAGCCCCCAGCTGCTGGAGGCGACGCCATGATCGCTGGCCACGCGCGCATCGGCTGCGTCGTGATGGCGGCCGGTGCCAGCCGGCGCATGGGGCTGCCCAAGCAGCTGCTGCGCTTTCGCGGGCGGCCGCTCTTGCTGCGGGCGGTGCAGGCGGCCCAGCACAGCGCCGCCACGCTGTCGGCGGTCGTGCTGGGCGCCAGCCGCGATCGCGTCGCGCGGGCGATCGCCGGGACCGGCATCGAGACCGTGGACAACGCCGACTGGCGGCAAGGGATGTCGTCGTCGGTGCGGGCGGCGGTGGCGTGGGCGCGGATGCGGGACTGCGACGGCCTGCTCCTGGCCGTGGGCGATCAGCCGCACCTCACCTCGGAGCACCTGGACGCGCTGATCGCGGCGTCGGCCGGCGCCACGCGCATCGCCGCGTCGGCGTACGACGACGTGCTGGGCGTGCCGGCGCTGTTCCCCTGGGAGATGTTCCAGCGCCTGGAGTCGCTGTCCGGCGACGCGGGCGCGCGCGCGCTGTTGCAGCACCTGGCGTTCCGCGTGGTGTCGGTGCCGTGGCCCGAGGGAGCGGCGGACATCGACCGGCCGAGCGATCTCGCCGGCGCCGAGGCTTTCATTGCCGCCCGCGAATGATCAGGGGCCGGTCGGGTGTTCATTCACCCGGTCCTCGTCATCGAAGGCGGAACCGGCGATGGCGTGATCGGCGACGGGATGGCGATCGATCGTGTCCTGCCAGTCGTCGCGCGTCGGGTTGGCCGTCGAGGATCCGGTCGCCGAGGATCCGCCGCCGTCCAGCATCCCACCGTCGGGTAGCGCCGCGATCGGGTTCGCGGACGCCGCGACCGCGCCGGCGACGGTCGGCGGCGGCGGGATGGGAAGGTCGCCGTCGGGACCGCCGTCTCTCGGCAGCGGCACCCCTGCTGTCGCGGGCGGGTTCGCGGTCGCGACAAGGATCGGCGGCGCGGGCGATGCGGCGACGGGCGACGTGGCCACGGGCGCGGGCGACGCGGCCACAGGCGCGGGCGACGCGGCCACGGGCGCGGCCGACGCAAGCGATGGCGCAGGCGACGCGGCCGGCGGCGGCGCAGGCGACGCGGCCGGCGCGTCCTCTGGCGTTGCGCGCGAGAGCAGCTGGGACGCTGGGGCTGGCGCTGGCAACGCCGCCTCCCCGTTCCGGGAAAGTGCCTGGCCGGCGCCGGCGCGTGGTGGCGCGTCCGGCCCGCAGCGATTCAGGGTCACCCCCGCCGTGAAAACCAGCGCGAGCAACAGACCCGAGCCCAACCAGAAACCGCTCCCTCTCCCAACCACATATGAAACCTAACGCCCACATCGAGGGGGACAAGCCGGGCGTGATCGATTGCGCCAGCGTCTAGTGGGTTTGGCCGGCGAGCGCGCCCACGTGGATGACGACGGCGTTCATGGCGGGCACGCTGATGGTCGCGCTGCCGGTCGCGTCGACGGCGATGGCAGAGCCCGAACAGCCTGCCGCTGTCGGACTGCCCTGATAGACCTCGCAGTAGGTGCCGCCCGGAAGGCCGGTCACGAACGCGCGCGCCAGCGGTGTCACGTCCCGGTTGATGGCGACGAACCCCTTGTCGCCGCGCCCGAACGCGATCCGGTTGTTGCCGTCGTCCCAGGAATTGCTCACGGCGGCGCCGGCGGCCGCCGCGCGAAAGGCCAGCATGGCGCGCACGTAGGGCCGGCGATGCTCGCACAGCCAGCCCTGCGTGGCGGCCAGCGGATCGGCGACGCAGTCGGGGGCCGCCGCCCCCGCCGCCCACACCGGCCGCGTGCCGCCGTCGGCCGTGGCGGGCGGCCCGATGGCGCGCCCGGCATCGGTGGCGCGATCGAACGCATAGCTCGACAGCACCGACGGATAGCCGTACGGCGACGCCAGCATGAACACGGTCGCGAGATCGAACGCCGCGCCGTCCTTGTAGTACAGCGACGAGGCGCGCTGCGTGTCGTGGTTGTTGACGAAGACCACCGCGCGCTCCGACGGCAGAAGGCCCGCGCCGGCGCTGCCGGCGTTGACCGCCGCCAGATCGGCCACCTTCTTGCCGCCGGCGTTCAGGAAGGCGTCGGCCACCACGCCGTACTTGAACTCCGTGACGTCCAGCTCCTCGACGGCGCCCTGCCCCGTCGCCAGGTAATCGGATGCCTTGATCGCCTCGCCGCCGTTGTCGATCACCTCGAAGAAATAATAGGGCTTGGTGGCGGCGGCGATGGCCACGCGGCGCAAGATGGCGTCGAGATCCAGTGGGTCGATGTGCTTGGCGGCGTCGACGCGAAAGCCGTGCACGCCCGCGCCCATCAGCGCCGAGAGATAGCCGGCGATCGCGTCGCGCACGTGATCGGCGCCAGTGTCGAGATCGGCCAGGCCCAGGAGCTCGCACCGGCGGACGCGATCGGGCGCGTTCTGGTAATCGGCGTCGGCGATGGCGCAGGTCGGCTGGTGAAAGTCGGCGGGCGCGTACAGGCCCGGATAGCTGTACTTCGTGAAGTGCGTGCCGTTGCTGCCCACGCCGCTTGGCTGACCCGTCATGTGGTTGATGACGGCGTCGACGTAGATGGCCACGCCCGCGGTGGCGCAGCGCCGGACCATGTCGCGGAGCTCGTCGCCCGTTCCGCTGCGGCTCTTGTCGAGGGCGTAGCCGACGGTCTGATAGCGCTCCCACCAGGGAGCCTGCGGCAGCACCAGGTGCTCGCTGGGCGGCGAGATCTGCACGGCGGTGAAACCCGCCGGGCCGAGGTAGTCCTCGCATTCCTTGGCGATGTCGGTCCATCGCCACTCGAACAGATGCACGAAAACGCTCGACGGTCCGCGCGGCGGCAGGGCGAGCACCGGCGGCGGGCGATCCGGATCGCCGTCGCCCGGCGTCGTCGCGTCGGCCGGCGTCGCCGCGTCGCCCGACGTCGTCGCGTCGGCCGGCGCCGCGTCGGATAGCATC
>DATKEU010000031.1:0-3364 GCA_035544495.1 Polyangia bacterium
GGTGCGCATGGCGCTGCTGGCGCCGATCTGGAAGGCGCTGTTCGGCGCCCGTTGAACGCGCGCGATTTGCAAAACGGCCCGCGATTGTGCGCTTGACACTTGGCGCTTGGATCTCGGTATAAGGCTGCCCGATGAATTTCAAGCGGCGCTCGACGGTGACGGCGCTGGCGGCCTTGGTGGCGCTGGTCGTCGCGCAGGGTACGCCGGCTGCCGTCGCGGCGGAGCAAGCGGCGCCGGCGAACGGGCCGCCGCCGCCTCCGCCCGGCTATGCGCCGCCGCCGCCGGGGTACTACCCACCGCCGCCCGGCTATGCCCCGCCGCCGCCGGGGTACTACCCACCGCCGCCCTATGCGTACCCGCCACCCGGCGCGCCGCGCCCTCGCCCGCCGCGACGGCCGAAAGGGCTGCTGATCGCGGGGCCGATCGTGCTCGGCGCGACGTACGCGTTCACCGCCCTCGCCGGGCTGGTCCTGATCTCGCATGGGGATGGGACCCAATCCGACGGCACCGTCTGCCTGAACTGCGAAACCCAAGGCACGCGGCTCCTCGTCCCCATCCTCGGACCTTGGCTGGCGCTCCCGGCAGCGAACGGCTCCGACGGCAAGACGTTCAGCGCGCTCATGGGCCTCGCGCAGGCGACGGGCGTCCTCCTCACCGTCATCGGCATCTCGCGCTACTCGGCGTCGGCTCCCGACGGCACCGTCGCCAGCCGTGGCCTGCACTTCGCGTTCATTCCGCGCTCGGGCGGCGGGGCGTTCGGCGTGCTCGGCGCGTCCTTCTAGCTGCGCTCCCTCCGGTCAGCCGGCCCGCGCGCCCTGGATCAGCAGCGGATCCATCGCGCCCACGTTGGCTTCCACGGGGAGCGTGACGATGAAGGTGGCGCCGCGGCCGGGCGCGCTCTTCACCTCGATGTCGCCGTGATGGGCCTGGACGATCTGACGGGCGATGTAAAGCCCCAGACCAAGACCTCCATAGTGCGACGCCGACACGGCCCGTTCGAAGCGCTCGAAGATGCGCGCGGCGTCCCGCGCGTCGAGGCCGATCCCCTGGTCCTGCACCTCCAGTCGGATCGTCCCCGGTTGCGCCGCCGACAGGCGAACGTCGATGGGTTTTCCCGGACCGTACTTCACGGCGTTGGTGAGCAGGTTCAGCAAGACCTGCTCGACACGCAGGGCGTCCCAGTGTCCCCACAGCGCGGGCGGGGCTTGCACGTTGACGGCGCAGCCGGCCTTGCGCGAGTCGTCGCCGAATCGCTGCACCACCTCGCGCAGAAGCCGCGCCAGGTCCAGGCTCTCCGGCTGCAGGGTCAGGTGGCCGGCGCTGATGCGCGACACGTCCAGCAGCTCGTCGATGAGCTTGGTCAGGCGCTCGGCCTGGCGGGCGATCTTCTCCACGCCGCCGCTGACCGATTCCACCGCCGTCTCGGCGCTGGGCCGCGTCCGCTCGAGCGCGCGCTGGATCTTCTCCAGGTGCAGGCGCAGGGCCGTGAGAGGCGTCTTCAGCTCGTGCGAGGCGATGGCCAGGAACTCGTCGCGCACTTGCACGGCGTCGGCCACGCGCGAGAACCCCTCGGCGTTCTGCCAGGCCGCGCCCGCCAGCGTTGTGATGAACTGGGCCAGCCGCTCCTCGTCGCGCCCGAACAGATCGCCGATGCGGCTGTGCGTGACATAGAGGCAGGCCACTGGCCAGCCGCGCGCGACGATCGGCGCGCACAGCACCGACCGCGCGCCGGTGATGCCGATGCTCTGATCCGTCGCCACCTCGGGCGCCGGCCCGTCGGTGTCGGAGACGACGACCGGCTTCACCTCGTCGATGGCGCGGCTGATGATCGATCGGCTGACGCCGCCCGTGTTGTCGGGGACGTGCGCCACCGTCATGCCGTCGCTGGTGCGATCGATCTCCAGGATGAGGCACTGATCCCCGCGCAGCAACGTCAGCCCGGCTTCGCGCGCGCTGGCGATGACCGCCTCTTTCGACAGCGCGGCGGCGATGTTGCGCCCCTGGTCCATGATCTGATCGAACCGGTGCGCCAGCGACAGCGTGACGTCGCCGGCGTCGCCCACCGCGACGGGCTCGACGGCGCCCTCGATGCTCTCCACCTGCTGGCGCGCGCTGCCGAGCTCGGCCTCGGCGCCCGGCTGGCCCAGGGCGGCGTCGATCAGCGCGGCGCCGAGGCGCGTCTGCGCCAGCTCGTGCGCGGCGCCCTGCCGCTGGGCGACGGCCCGGCTCTCCGCCAGCAGCGCGCGCGCCTGGCCCGACCGGCCCCGCGCCGCCGCGATCAACCCCTGCTCGCGCAGCGCGTGCGGCAGGTTGTTCTGATAGCTGCGCGAAAGGCGCACCGCCCGCCGGGCCGCGCGCGCCGCCCGGGCCAGCAGCCGCCGCCGGCGCCGCGGATCCCACACCGGCACCGCGTCCGCCTCGGCGCGCAGGGAGGTGGCCAGCCAGGGCAGCACCGGCGAGACGTACTCCTGCCGAAACCCCTTGTCGGCCACCAGGGCCCAGGCGCGCTCGAGCACCATCACGGCGTCGCCGGGGCGGCCGTTGCGCAGGTGGCGCAGCGCCTCGGCCTGCAACAGCTCGGTGGCCGTGTGGCCGTCGGCGCCGATGCGGGCCAGCTCGCCCGCGATCGCCTCCTCGGGGACGTTGCCGTGCGTCGCCTTCGACCAGGCGGACAGGCTGATGCCGGTGGCCTGCGCGTCGCCGATGGCCACGCCGTCGCGGTAGATGCGCTGGGCCGCCGCCATCGCGCCGCGCAGGTCGCCCATCCGGTAAAGGCTGAACGCCACCTGCAGCGCCGCCGTGTTGTATTCCCAGCGGTCGCCGGTCCGCTCGAGGTAGCGCATCGCCTCGGTGCAGCTCTCCAGGCACTCCGCGAAGCGGGACGCGCCATAGAGCACGACACCGTAGAAGTGCAGCGACTGCCCCTGCCCCCAGACGTCGCCCAGCTCGCGCCGGATGGCCAGCGACCGCCGGGCGTAGGCGATCCCGCGGCCGAAGGCCGGAATCATGGTCATCACCGGGGCGTGCTCCGAATAGGCCTGGGCCAGCTCGGCCGAGGGCGGATAGCGCTCGGCGCGGTTCATGCCGTGCAGGTGAGCCCAGGCGCAGGCGATGCTCCCGCGCCCGAACCAGTAGGCGTGCGCCAGCCGGCTGTAAAGACGCATCGACAGGCGTTCGGCCTCGCCGGCATCACCCGGCGGCAGCGCGCGCCGGCCGACGAAGAGACGCGGCAACAGCGTGTGCAGCGCCTGCACCGCGACCTCTTTCAGGCACGCCAGCCAGGAAACCGTCGCGCTGCGCGGCACCGGCCGCCCCAGCAAGCGCAGCGCTTTTTCGATCGAATGGCAGGCGCTGGAGATGTCGC
>DATKEU010000032.1:0-5999 GCA_035544495.1 Polyangia bacterium
ACCCCCGGTCGCGGATCAGCGTGGTGCGCAGCCCCGCCGTTGCTTGCCAGGTCTCGACGTGCACAGGCGTCCTGACGTCGTCGTCGAAGGCATCCGCGCGCGTCTGCCCGCTCGCGCCGCTCGCCATCAGCAAGGCCAGCAGCAACCCCACCGCCGGGCGTCCCCCGCGCGTTCTACTGATGATCATGGTAGTCCCCCTCCGTCAGCAGGCCGGCATACAGGCGTCGTGTCTGGTCGTCGGCCTTGGCGGCGTCGAACACCGTCGCGCCGATGTTGCCCTGGCCATGCAGGACCACCAGCGCCCGCCCGCCGCCGCCGGTCGCGATCTCGTGGACAGCGCTGGCCGGCCGATCGATGACCAGCGACTTCGGATGCTTGGTCAGAAGATCGGTGGCGGCGATCTCCAGCCCGTCGGGCGTGAAGGTCCAGACCCTGTCACCCGTCGGCGAGACGAGCATGGACAGCCGCGCGCTCTGCGTGACCAGCGGCGCCGCCGTGCGCGTCTGCAGGTCCAGCACATAGAACCCGCTCTGCGCCGCCTGCAGCACCTTCAACCCCTGGTTCGGCATCGGCACGTCGAAGATCGCGCTCACCGTCGTTCCCAGCGGGAGCGTTTCGATGCTGCGGTAAGGCTGCCCGGCCGTCTGCCCCAGCGCCCAGAACGCCACGCTGTCCGCCCCGGCCGCCGCGTTCCAGAGCAGCCCGATGTCGGTCGCCGTCGCGGGGGCCGGCGCGCCGCCCGCGGCTGGCGCGCTGGTCACCAGCGACAGGCGCGTGTACGAGGCAGGCAGCGACACCTGCGTCGTCAAGCTGGTGACGGGATCGACCAGCACCGCGCTCTGCGTCCCCGGCACCAGCGCCGCCAGGCGCAGCCCGCCGTCCGTGCGCACGAAGGCGATGTCGCTGGGCACGCCGCCCACGTCGGTCAGGTTCACCGTCGGTTTGAACCCGTTGTCGCTGCTGGACGGTTCCAGCTGCAGCGTGATCACCGAGGGATCGTTGCTGAGCCGGATGCCGACGAGCGCGTCGTCGTTGCGCGCCGGATCGCCATCGTCGACGACGACGCCCGCCGGTTGCAGGCGGCGCGTGTCGTTGCCGCTGGTCAGCGGCACGGTGATCTCCGGCGGCTTCTTCGGGTTCTCGAGCTCCAGCAGCGACACGTCCTGATCGCTCTCGATGATCAGCAAGCGCTGCATTCCGGTGGGCAAGCTCAGCGTCGGCGTGAACGTCAGACGCACCGGCCGCCCGCCGAAGCTCTGCAGCGTTCGCGGCGTCGGGTTGTCGGCGCCGATCGGCTGGGTCAGGTCGACGATGACCAGCTCATTCGGATTCTCGACCAGTCCGCCTGGCCCGGATTTGTCCCCGGCATAGAGCACCGCCCACCGCCCCTCCGGATCCAGCGACAGCCCCGACAGGGGATCCGTCAGAACTGCCCCCAGATCCATGCGCACCGAGGGGTCGCCCTTGCCGGTTCGATCGATCACGGTCAGCGACGGCGATTCGTCCTTGTCTTGATCGCCGAGGCGCGCCCGGTACCCGGCCGACACGATGACCAGCTTACTGCCGTCGGGCAGCGCCGCCGCGTTCACGACGTCGCGTCCGACGGGCACCTCCGTGGTGGTCAGGCTCTGGTCCGATCCCACGGTCGCCAGCACCACGCGATCCGCCGGCCGATCGACGATCGCCACCGCATCCTGCAGAGAAAAGCTGGTCGGCGGCGTTTCCACCGGCGTCGCCCACAGAGCCGGCCGTCCGCCGCATCCGGCTCCCGCCGCCACCAGCAGCGCCGCCGCCGCCCAGGCGCCGATCGCGTTTCGGTTCGATTCGCTGTTCATCATGGCTGGCTCCAGTCGACGACGCGCGCCCCCAGCTCGAAACCGGTCAGCGTGCGCGCGTCGCCGCTGTCCAGGCCGACGAAGGTGATGCGGCCCTCCGGGTGCTTCTGCGCGACGAAACCGCGCCCGGCGCCCGCCACGACGCCCACCGAGATGGGCGGGCTGGCCAGCGGAAACCGCGTCACCTCCAGCGACGGGAACGACCCCAGGTAGACCGCGAAGGTCTGATGAGCGTCGTCGGCGACCGTGACCAGCGCGCGGTTCGACGCCGGCGCGAGCGCCACCATGCGCGGGGGCGTGCCCGTGTCCTGCAGCCGCGCCGGCCGCACGCCGTCCAGCGGCACCAGGCTGAACGCCGCAGCCGGTGCCGGCGCCTGGGTGCCCGCGTCGGCCGCCGCGCCCCCGTCGGGTCCAGCGGCCGCCGGGGCCGGCGCCTCTCGATGCAGGACGACCGCGCTCGCCCCATCGGGCGTCGGAAACGCCGACAGCACCGCGCCATGCAGCTTGACCACATGGAACGTGGGCGTCGCCGCCAGCGACAGCACCACCAGGCGCTCCGCCAGGCTGGCGTTCGAGTACAAGAGCGCGTTCTGGCCGTCCGCCGTCAGCGACACCGAGCCGACCGTCTCGCCGGGGATATCGACGCGGGTGATCGCGGCAGGCGCCGGCGCGCCTGTGTCCAGCGGCAGAATGTCCACCTCCGCCAGGTCGCGAACCACCGCCACCGCTCGGTCGCCGGAGGCCGTGAGATCGACGTCGGTGATGGCGGCTCCCAGATCCAGCTCCGTGCGCGTGCCGGTCGTGAGATCGGCGATGCCGAGGAGCTGGCTGCCTTCGCGGCGCACGATCGCCAGCCGGCCGTTCGGTGTGATGGACACGTCGCGCGTGTCGGCGTCGGCCGTGGGATCGTCCCCGAGCGCGATGTTGCCGCTGACCGCCGGTCCATTCGCCGCCGTCAGATCGACGATCGAGATTCCGTCCTGCGTGACGGCGAACGCGCGCTTGCTGTCCGACGAGAACGCCACCGCCGCCGGCCGGTACCCAACCGCCAGCACCGACTTCGTCGCCGACTTCAAATTGACGAGCGCGATGTCCTGAAAGCCCTGTGTCTGGCTGGCCCCCTTGATCTGCCGCGCGTCGGTCCAGGCGGCCGCCCACTGTCCGTCGCTGGAAACGGACCAGGTGTTTGCCCCGTGCACCAGCCCGCGCACCGTCTGGCTGGACAGCGCATCGCCGTTCGCGCGCAGGATGGTGGCGTCGTCAGACAGCGCGTTCAGAACGACGACCGCGTCGTCGGTCGCGCTCGGAATGGCGGCCATGAACGTCGGGGCGTTGCCGGCCTCGACGGTGCGCACCTGCAGCGTTTGCGCGTCGACATAGGCCACACGCCCGCTGGTCGGGTTGGCGATCCAGACGAAGCGCCCGGTCGCCACCGGGACCTCATAGCTGCTCTCCAGCTCGGTCTCGGGCGGCAGCGGCATCGCGCCCCCGGTGCCCTGCGCGCCGCCCTGGCCGGCCGCGGGGCCGCCCGCGCTGCTGGAGCCGCCGAACCCGCTCCCTCCCGGAACGCCGGCCCCCGCCCCCGGCACCGACGATGAGTTCCCGACGCCGCCGCTGCAGGCCGCGCCGCCGCTCGCCAGCGCCAGCGCCAGCATCGTGAAAAGCATGTTTCGCCGTCGCATGAGCGAGGCGTTTTGCAACCGCCGTACCGCTCGGGCTAGGCGGCCAACCTCGGATTTCGACGGCGAATCGCGTCCGGGGGAGCTCGGACGCGACATTCCTGTCGCGAGTCGGTCGCCGGCGAGGTCAGGTCGTGGCGATCAGCTCACGGTGATGCGGCGCAGGTTCTTCTTGCCGGCGTGGAGCAGCGTTCCCGCGCCGATGTCGCTGGCCGTCACCGCGTCGTCAATCGACGTGATCTTGCGTTCGCCGAAGCGCACGCCGCCCTGTTCGATCAGCCGGCGCGCGGCGCTGCGCGAGGACGCCAGCCCAGACGACGCCAGCAGCTCGACGATCTTGATTCCGCCGGCCGCCTGAACCGCCGCCACGGAGAACGTCGGCACCGTCGCCTCGTCGGCGCCACCGCCGCCGAACGCCGCGTGCGCCGCGCGGCGTGCTTCGCTGGCCGCGCCACCGTCGTGGACGATGGCGGTGACGGCGAAGGCGAGGGCGTGCTTCGCCTCGCGCAGCTCCGCGCCTTCCAGCGCGGCGTAACGCGCGATCTCCTCGAGCGGCTCGAACGTCAGCAGCTTGAGAAACCGGATCACGTCGCGATCGTCGGCGTTGACGAAGTACTGGTAGAGGTCGAACGGCGTCGTCCGGGTCGCGTCCAGCCAGACCGCGCCCGCCGCCGTCTTGCCCATCTTCGCCCCCGACGCGGTGGTGAGCAGCGGAAACGTGAGCCCGAAAGCGTCCGCCTGCCGCACCCGCCGGATGAGATCGATCCCGGCCACGATGTTCCCCCACTGGTCGTCGCCGCCGATCTGCAGCGAGCACCCGTATCGTTCGTGCAGCACCAGAAAGTCGTACGCTTGCAGCAGCTGGTAATTGAACTCGATGAACGAGAGGCCCTTCTCCAGGCGCAGCTTGTAGGCCTCGGCGGCCAGCATCCGGTTCACGCTGAAGTGGCGCCCGATGTCGCGCAGGAACGTGATGTAGTTCAGCGGTAACAACCAATCGCCGTTGTCGACCACCACGGCGTCCTGGTTGTCGCCCAGGAACTTCCTGATCTGCCTCTCGATGCCGCGTCTGTTCTCGCAGATGGTCTCCCAGGTCGTCATCTGACGCAGCTCGGTACGGCCGCTGGGATCGCCGACCATGGTCGTCCCGCCGCCCAGCACGGCGATCGGGCGGTGGCCGGCGCGCGCCAGGTGGGCCATGGCCATCAGCGGCACCATGCTGCCCACGTGCAGGCTGGCCGCCGTGGGGTCGAATCCCGCATAGAACCTGACCGCGCCGGCGGCCAGGCGCCGCGCCAGCTCATCCTCGTCGCTGACCTGCTGGACGAAGCCGCGGTCGCGCAAGAGCGCCAGCGCGTCTTTCGAATCCGCTTGCGGCATGGCGGCGGAGTATAGGGCAGGGTGGGGCGGACGGGCGGAAATTGGATTTGGCCAGGATTTCCGGGCAAAATTGCTCGGATCAGAAAGGAAGCGCGTGACATCAGGATCGGCGCCGTCCTGCGCCTGCAAAGCAAGGCCGGCCTGGGCCAAAATCGAAGACGACTCCGTGATGGAGTGGCCGGTGATCGAGCTCGCCGAGTGGGAGGAGCTTCGCCGCTGTCCCGAGTGCGGAAGCAACTGGCTGGCGATCTGGCCCGAGGAGGTGGAGGGCGGAATGATCCTCTGCCGACCCGAACCGCAGAGCGCGCGGCGCCTGCGCGAGATTGATCGCGCCGCCACGCTGCGCGCCTATTGCCTGTCGCGCCTGGAGGACTTCTACGGGACTCTGCGCGAACGCAAGATCAGCTGTCGCAAGGTGGCCTGCGACCGACGCCGCCTCGCCGGCACGAACTATTGCCTCGAGCACCTCATCGCCGAACGCTTCGGCCGCCACCTGTCAAAGCTCGAGCAGACCTCGCCCGGCATCAACATCAAGAACGACCCGCTCTGAGCGCGGAGGGCCGCGGCCCAAAAAGAAAAAGCCCCCGGGTCCAGCGAGACCCGGGGGCTTGTGAATACTCCTGGCGGCGACCTACTCTCCCACAGGGTCTCCCCTGCAGTACCATCGGCCCTGAAGGTCTTAACTTCCGAGTTCGAGATGGGATCGGGTGTTGCCCCTTCGGTATGACCGCCAGAATGTGGTGTCTGTGAAATCCCAGCGAGATTTCAGAGACGAATCTTTTGTCTTGAGCGCGCTCTGTCAGCAATCAAGCGCTTCGACCTAATAGACGGAGCATCGGATAAAGAAAGTAATGGCGACCAAGCCGCACGACCGATTAGTACCGGTTAGCTTCACACCTTACAGCGTTTCCACACCCGGCCTATCAACCTCGTCGTCTACAAGGGGTCTTTAGGAGGCTTACGCCTCGGGATTCCTAATCTGGAGGTCAGCTTCCCGCTTAGATGCTTTCAGCGGTTATCTGTTCCGGACATAGCTACCCGGCGATGCCATTGGCATGACAACCGGAACACCAGCGGTCCGTCCACCCGGGTCCTCTCGTACTAC
>DATKEU010000033.1:0-2164 GCA_035544495.1 Polyangia bacterium
ACCGGCACGCTCCGGTATGGCCTGGCCGTCGATGGTTGCCTGAACTGCACGATCACCGACAACCAGGTGCTGAACTGGCAGCCCCTGCCCGCGGCGATGGGATGTCCCGCTTCCGCGCCTTACGTCGCCAGCGCCACGGCCGGGCACGCCAGCGGCGATCTTCAGGCCGGATACGTCGACGCCAGCCTGGATGGGTGCCTGGGCTTGCCCGTGCCGTGACCCTCACACCGCGGTGGCGTTGAAATCCGCCGCCAGCGCGCGCGCTTCGACCATGTTGTCCTCGATCGAGCAGTAGGTCCACGCGCCGTAGCGGCCGATGGAGTAGACGCCGCTGGCCTGCAGGATGCGCGACAGGCGGCGGTGCTCCGCCAGCGAGCCGCGCGTGATGTGCACGTAGGCGGGATCCATCACCACCGCGTGCTCGGCCACCAGGCGGTGACCGTCGGTGATGCCCAGGCGCTGCAGATCGCCGAGCACGCGCGCGCGCGCCGCCGCGACGTCGACGGGAGCGTCGCGCGCGAACCCGAGCTCGACGTACAGACTGAGGCGATCGCTGTCGAAGATGTTGTCGTAGTACCCGACGCGATAGAACGATACCGCGCGGTCGGGGAAATAGACCCAGTGGACGTCGCGCGCGCCCTTGCGATCGAAGCCGAGATTGAAAACCAGCACCTTGTTCCAGTTGAAGGCGGCGGCGTCGAAGGAGAGCCCGGCCGCCGCCACCAGGCGCGGGAAGGGGGCCGACGAGACGAGGCGCTCGAAGCGGATCTCGCGGCGGGGGGTGCGGGCCACGCGGCGGCGCAGATCGACGGCGACCAGCGCCTCGTCGAGGGCGATGCCGCCGTCGCGCACCTCGCTGGCCAGGGCGCGGACGTACTGGATGGCGCCGCCCTCTGGATAGCTGAAGGTGGCGTTGTAGCTGGCGTTGTCGGGCGTCTTCATGTTGCGCACGATCTCGTCGAGATCGGCGTGCGGAAAGAACCGCCCCATGGCGTCGCGATCCAGCGTGGAGAGATCGCAGGCATAGAGCTTCTCGTTGTAGGGAATGAGGAACTTCTCGGCGATCGACCGGCCGAAGCGCGCGTACAGCATCGCCTTGAAGTGCGCCTCGGCGGGCGGGTTGGCGGCGGCGGCGCGCGCGCGCGCGAAGTAGAGATCGTGCAGGCAGTCGATGAATTCGTCCTGCGGCAGCTGGTGGATGTTCTTCTGGAAGGGAAAGTCGATCATCCGATCGCCGTGGCGGATGAACGATCGCTTGTGGACGGTGCGGACGGCCTGGCCGGGCATGCGGGCGCGCAGCCAGGCCTCGATCTCCGGGTGCTTGAAGTGAAAGAAGTGCCCCGAGTAATCCCAGGTGAACCCGTCGCGCACGATCGTCTTGCAGTACCCGCCGATCTCCTGGTCGGCCTCCAGCACCAGGTAATCGGGGTCGCGCAGCGCCGCCGCCAGCGAGAGCCCGCTGACGCCGGCCCCGACTATCAGATGTCGCACCGATTCCATCTACGACCAGCGTACACCAGCGAGAAGCCTGGCGTGACTCGTCAGGCGACGACCGGATTCACGCCCGGCGCCGGTGCGCGAGCCAAAGCAGGGCCGAGGTCAGGATCAGCGCGAAGAAGGCGATCGAACTCCCGGTCACCGGTTCGCCGCCAGTCGAGCAACCGCCGCCGCTGCTGCTGGCGCCGCCGCGCGCTCCGCCGGCAGCTCCCGTCATTCCGCCTCCGGATCCATTGCCGGCACTCCCCGCATTGCCGCCGGCTCCGGAGCCTGCGTCGCCGCCGGCCGACGACATTCCGCCACTTCCACCGGCGCCGCTCATCCCGCCTGCTGGCGCGTCGTTCACCGCCCCCGCGTCGATGGAGGCGCCGGGCGGGATCTCCATCGTGGGAACGGCGCCGGCACCGATCATCGCCGCCCCGGCCCAGGGCCAGGTGTGAATCGTCGCCGGCAACTCCATGGCACCCCAGTCGTTGGTCGCCTTCCGTTTGAGACCGGTGTAGTCGAGCGGGGCATCCGGGTTTCCCGGGGTCACGTCATTCACCAACTTGTCGTTGGGGCCCTGGTAAAAATCCAGATTGTCCGGGTCCAGATACACCATCTTGTAGGCGGCCGCGGTCACGGAGGCGAGGTTCATTGCTGCCGGAATACCAACCATCGCGCCGCT